>JAGLPP010000067.1 GCA_023137315.1 Bacteriovoracaceae bacterium | reverse complement strand
CAATGATGGATCATGGAGTTGTTTAATTAGAAAAAAGTGCAATCTTTTTTGATAACTTAATTGTGCCGGGTTATTTTAACCCGGCCTTTTTTTTGCACCAAACAGCTTACAAGTCCTCAACTGAAATTGACTTAACGATTTGCTCAATCTTTGTAATGAACTTGTCCTTGTCAAATGGCTTGATCAAAAAATGGCGAACACCTAAATGCATGGCCTCCTGAAGCTGAAATTCATTCATTGTACCGCTCATAATGACAATTTTTCCAACCGAATTAAATTTCTGTTTATCCTTTTTATCCGCAATAGAACGAATAATATCAATACCCTCCTTTTTTGGCATTGAAAGATCCAGAAGGATAATGGAAAATTTTTGATTCGTTATTTTCCGCATTGCCTGTGAGCCATCGTTGGCAACCAAAATATTTCTAAAGCAGGCCATCTCCGTAAGGTAGGTTTCCACCGTTTCACAGAGATTTTTTTCATCATCAACAATCAAAACGTCTCCGTATCTTTTGACTGCCCCCATTTTCACACCACCGATAGTACAATTCCCGATAAGCATACTACAATCGCTCCCTAATCACTCGCTCAATACCACAAGTTATTTTACAAAATTTGTCCATTATGTTCAATTAATTTTTGATACTTCAAAATTGCCTCTCGCGGAACTGCGACCAACTGGAAGAAATTTCCTCCCTGTTACTCCTTACCAACAAACAAAACGGTAATCATGGTCAACAACTGTCAAAGTGATTTAACAAACAAGACTCCTTGTAGTCATATTCCTTCTACATCACTTTTTACTAAACCCTTTCAGTCTGTTATTATTTTGAATAATATCCAAATTATTGGTTTTATTGTCAAAATCTTGCGGTTAAAATAAACGAAAATTTATTTTAATCGTAAATATAAATCTACGGAGTCATACAAGATGGAAGATAAACTCAAATCTTTGACAGAAACGCTTTATAAGGATGGATTGAAAAAGGGACAGTCAGAAGCCGAAGAGATGGTATCCAAGGCAAAAAAGCAGGCCGAAAAAATCATTGAAGAGGCCAATGCAAAGGCAAAAATAATCATTGCCAGTGCCGAAAAGGAATGCAACGACAAAAGAAGGAAAGTGGATTCTGAACTCGTCATGAGTTCAAAACAGGTCATCTCCCAAATTAAAAACGAAATATCAGCTCTTGTATCGATAGAGAACATCAAGAACGCCACTGACAAAGCATTTGATGACGTACCATTTATCCAGAATCTCGTTCTGAAAATCATTGAAACCTGGGATAAAAACTCCCCTGCTGCGATGGATATGAGAATGGAGCTTCCAAATGGAATGCATGAAGAGCTTCGTGGTTTTATTGAATATCATTGCAAAGATCAATTGAATAAGGGACTTGAAATTAATTTTACCGACGAGGTTGAGGCAGGATTCAAAATACTTCCAAAAGATTCATCCTACGCCATAGAATTCACCGACGAAAGTTTCATAAGCTTCTTTAATACGTATCTTAAACCAATGACGAGAGAAATCCTGTTCGAAAAACCCGGAGCAAGCGAGTAGTATGAGATGAGACAATACTACTTTTTCATCACGTCATTGAAAGATATTTCCCTGGATTCCACCAGACTCCCAATAGGTCAACAGGAATTCATATCATCATTGATGGATGTTATTGATCCAAAAGACGTATTTATCTTTAACGCCTTGAGATACCACTTTGATAATATTAATCTGGTTAACATTCTTGAAAAAAAGGATGACTGGACACAATTTGGAATCCACTCAAGGGAGGATCTCACTGAACAGTCCAAAGATCCCGTAAACCTCCCCTCGTACATGAAAAATTTTCTCGAATCAATCAGGTATGAAGAGAGATTATTCCCGAAATTATCCCTTATTGATGAGCTTACATATCGTTATTACAAATATCTTCAAGAACTTCCTGTTCCATTTCTCGTGGAATTTGTCCGCTTTGACATGGGAATAAAAAATGTTGCCACGGCCATATCCTGTAGAAAATATAATCTTAATGCGCAGGAAAATATTCTACTTCTCGATGAGCACTCCGAGTCCCTTCTCCAAAGCAATGCTTCCGACTTTGGTCTTATTCACGACTATGAATGGCTGGGTGAAATGCTGGAAGCTTATGAAAACAAAACCCTCGTACAACGGGAGATGACACTTGCACAAATGCGGTTTCGGTTCATTGAAGAAAAGCTTCTATACGATTACTTTGGCATAAACAGAATCATCAGCCACTATATCAAGCTGTTTATTCTTGAACGTATCCTCGGCTGGAACGAACCAAAGGGCAGGGAAATATTTGAAAATCTGACAGACAGGTTATCAGTTGATGAAAATATATTTACTGGTTTAAATTAAGAGAGGTCGACAAATGACAAGCCCAATCAGAAAGGGAACAGTTTTCGCAATCGTTCAAAACCTTATTAGTGTTAAAATTGATGCTCCAGTTATGAATAAGGAGATCTGCTACGTAACCAGTGGAAAAACAAATGAACGCTTGATGGCAGAGGTTATCAAGGTTCAGGACAAATTAGTACAAATCCAGGTTTTTGAAAGTACACGCGGAGTGAAGGTTAAAGATGAAGTCGAATTTACAGGAAACATGTTCGAGATTGATCTCGGCCCGGGACTTCTATCAAAAAATTTAGATGGCCTTCAAAATGATCTGAACAAAATCGAGGGAATCTTCCTCAAGCGTGGAAGCTACAATATGGCCATTGATCTCGATGCTGAGTATGAATTCAATCCAACCGCAAATGTAGGCCTTACAGTGAAGGCCGGCGACTGGTTGGGGGATGTAAAGGAAAACTGGTTCGAACACATTATCATGACCCCATTCAAGCTAAAGGGTAAACATACTGTCAAAGAAATCAGTCCCAAGGGACACTATCGGGTAAAGGATGTTATAGCTGTACTCTCCCCTGTTGCAGGTGGGGATGATATAGAAGTTACAATGCACCAAAAGTGGCCGATCTATCTTCCAATAAAGGCATACAAGGAAAAGAAAAGGGTTTTCAAGCCTCTTGAAACCGGTGTCAGGGTTATGGATACGCTTAATCCAATGATGGAAGGTGGAACTGGTTTTATTCCAGGACCTTTTGGCTGCGGAAAAACGGTTCTCCAACACGTCATTTCACAATATGCCTCGGCAGATCTTATAGTTATAGCCGCCTGTGGAGAAAGGGCCAACGAAGTGGTGGAAATCTTCAAGGAATTTCCGAAACTCGAAGATCCAAGAACAGGAAGAAAGTTGATGGAGAGAACCATCATCATATGCAATACATCCAACATGCCGGTTGCATCCAGGGAAGCTTCTGTCTATACGGCCATGACAATCAGTGAATATTATCGCCAGATGGGCCTTCGGGTTCTTCTTTTGGCAGACTCCACTTCACGCTGGGCACAGGCACTTCGTGAAATTTCAAACAGAATGGAGGAACTTCCAGGACCGGATGCTTTTCCAATGGATCTTACTGCAATCATCTCAAGCTTCTATGCCAGGGCAGGTTACGTTCAACTGAACAACGATTTACCGGCTTCCATCACCTTCATTGGAACCGTCTCCCCTGCCGGCGGTAACCTGAAAGAACCGGTAACAGAGGCCACCAAAAAATCCGCAAGATGTTTTTATGCTCTTGCCCAGTCCCGGGCCGATTCAAAAAGATATCCTGCCATTGATCCCATTGACAGCTACTCCAAATATCTTGAATACAGTGAGGTCCAGGACTATATGAAAAAAAACATCTCCCCCAATTGGGTGGATAATGTTCTTTTGATAAAAAACTATATTCTCCGGGGAAAAGAAGCGTGGGAACAAATCAACATTCTTGGAGATGACTCTGTTCCACTTGAATACCACGACATTTACTGGAAAAGTGAAACCATCGACTTTACTTTCCTCCAACAGGATTCCTTCGACAAGGTCGACTGCTACAGCCCTCTTGAGAGACAAAAATATATGTTGGAACTCATTCTGGACATCTGTAAAGCAAGATTTGAATTTCATGGTTTTGAGGAAGTACAGAATTTTTTCAAAAATATCATTAACATTTTAAAACAAATGAACTACTCGCCTTTCCAATCGGAAAAGTTTAATGATTATAAAACAAAACTTGACCAGACAATGGCAGAAAAAAGAATTTCCGGAGAGTAATAATGAGCAATCAGGCATTTCAGAAAGTGTTTACAAATCTTACCACCATCACAAAGGCCACTTGCACTGTGCAAGCCGAAGGCATTTCCAATGAGGAAATGGCACTTGTTGATGGTATGCCCGCCCAAGTGGTAAAAATCATCGACGACCAGGTAACCCTTCAGGTTTTCAGTGGAACAAGCGGAATTTTCACCAATTCGGAAGTTGTCTTCCTTGGATATTCACCAAGGCTCAAGGTCAGTGACGAACTGTGTGGACGATTTTTTAATGCTTATGGCGAACCAATCGACGGCGGCCCTATCGTCGAGGGAAAGGAAACGGAGATTGGCGGCCCGACTGTAAACCCGGTAAGACGTGAACAACCTTCGGAACTTATCGCAACGGGTATTGCCGGTATCGACCTTAATAATACACTGGTTTCCGGCCAGAAAATTCCATTTTTTGCCGACCCAAATCAACCATACAATCAGATCATGGCCGATATTGCGCTTCGGGCACAGGTGGACAAGATCATTCTCGGTGGAATGGGAATGCTTCATGACGATTATCTCTACTACAAAAGTGTTTTTGATAATGCTGGCGAAATGGACAAAATTGTCTGCTTCATGAATACAACCGACGACTCTCCAGTGGAACGCATTCTTATTCCAGACATGGCACTCACTGCAGCAGAATATTTTGCCGTCGAAAAAAACGAAAAGGTTTTGGTGCTGCTGACTGACATGACACTCTACTGTGACGCTTTGGCGATTGTCAGTAATCGAATGGATCAGATTCCAACCAAAGACTTCATGCCTGGCTCACTTTACTCCGATCTTGCAAAAATATATGAAAAAGCTGTCCAATTTCCTGCTGGAGGATCAATAACCATTCTGGCCGTTACAACACTTTCCGGCGGAGACATCACTCACGCCATTCCTGACAATACGGGATATATTACTGAAGGACAGCTCTTCCTTAGAATGGATACCGACGTTTCCAAGGTCATCGTGGATCCGTTCAGATCACTTTCCAGATTGAAACAACTTGTTATCGGAAAGAAAACAAGAGAAGACCATCCACAGGTGATGAATGCCTGCGTAAGACTGTACTCAGATTCGGCCAACGCAAAAACCAAGCTTGAAAATGGTTTTGATCTTTCCGACTATGACAAGCGGGCACTGGACTTTGCCAAGGAATATTCCAAAAACATCCTGGCCATCGACATTAATATTACAGTTGATGAAATGCTCGAACGTTGCTGGACACTTTTTGGAAAATTCTTTGGAAAACACGAAGTTGGAATCAAACAGGAACTTATTGATAAATTTTGGAAAGGTGAATAATGGCATTAAAGTTCCAATATAACAAAATAGCATTACAGAGCATTCAAAAGCAGCTTAAACAGCGCTATTCAGCTTTACCAACACTTAAGAACAAGGAATCCGCTCTCCGGGCGGAAGTAAAAAGATACAAGAATGCATATAAAAAGCTAACAGACGATCTATCGAAGGAAATGAACAAAATCAAACCTGCACAGTCCCTTTTCACGGAATTTATCGACATAGTCAGTGTTGATAAAATCGGCATCAGTACCAAAAAAATTGCCGGAGTAAAGATTCCTGTTTTGGAGGATGTGACATTCAAGACAAAAAAATTCAGTCTTATCAACTTCCCTTCATGGATTTTAGACGGTGCCGAACTTGTAAAACACATTACAACTTTAAAAATCAAACTTAAAATTGAACGAAGAAAAATAGAAATTCTCGAATACGCCAGAAAAAAGACAACACAAAAAGTAAATCTTTATGAAAAGGTCCAGATCCCGGCCTTTGAAGATGCCATTATCAAAATAAAAAGATTTTTGGCAGATGAGGAAAATCTGGACAGGGCAAGCCAGAAGATAGTTAAAAAACGCAAGGTGGCTGTCTTATGATAGAGAAAATGAACAAACTTTATCTGATCATCAGAAATGCAGATATCAATGAAGTTCTTTCCAGGCTCCAAAGAATCGGCGTAATCCACATCAATAAAACTGAAATCGAACACGATGGACCGCTGGAAGATGATTTAAAATTATCCAGGAAAATAGGACAGTTTCTTAAGTTTTTTAATAATCCGGACACTTCCAGACAATCCATCTATCATGGAGATATTCAAAATCTCCTTGATGACTTTAATAAAAACACGCAACTACTTCTTGAACTCAAACAAGAGCTTGCTAAATTCGAAAAAATTGAAAAACAACTTGCCCCTTGGGGGGAATTGGACAAGGAAAAAACACAGCTTCTAGCACAGAAAAGTGGTATCTATTTCAACTTCTATATTACAGATACAAAAAAATTCGAATCCTTGGATTATGATAATATCCACACCGAAATCATCAATCAAATTCAAAATAAAATCTATTTTGTAACCATTAATAAAAAAGACACACTTGAAGATGAAGCAGGAATAGGTCTTGAAAAAATAATCCTTCCTGATATCCCATTGACCGAATGTCGCGAAAAAATCTCACATTTTGCACGGGAAATCGAATCCACTGAGAAAAAACTTTCTGATCTGGAAACTTATTATAATTATTCAAAAGCATCCTCCGAAAAACTCATGGATCGAATTGATTTTGACACAGTAAAAATCGGTCTTGAAGATCATCACGAAAGCTTTTCCTCAATGACAGGCTGGTTTCCCGAACGAAGAATGGAATACATAAAAAACAATTTGGAACAGATGGAAAACATCGTTTATATGATTGAAAAAGATATTCCTGAAGATGAGTATAAGAATATTCCAATACTTCTTCGAAATAATGCCTTTAATCGACTTTTTGAACCTATAACCAAACTTTTCTCCCTTCCTGCTTATGCAGAACTTGATCTGACTCCGTTTTTTGCACCGTTTTTTGTCATGTTTTTCGGGTTATGTCTCGGTGATGCAGGATACGGATTGGTAATAATTACAGCATCCATAATCGCAATGTTCAAATTCCCAAAAGCAAGACCACTTCTTCTCACACTGATAATTCTCGGTTGTGCAACGGCTTTTTGGGGGGTTCTCACAGGAACCTTTTTTGGAATCAACACCTTTGAAACGGAACTCCCTGGCCTGTCGAGGCTTGCCGTATTTGACTCCAAACATATATTCTACCTTGCACTCTTAATTGGTCTCTTTCAAATACTCTTTGGCATTATAATCAAGTGTGCAAACCGCTGGATCCAGTTTGGATTTCAAGCGGCACTATCGCCCCTTGGCTGGTTTATTTTGATCGTCTTTGGCACTTTTATGTATCTCAGTACCCAGGACCCTGCTGGAAGCAGTTTTAAACTAGGTGTGGCCTTTGTCAATTTTTGCAAAACCGTTCCAGTGGGAGTTTCAAAAACTGCCATTGTTCTTGGTATTCTTCTTATTTTATTTTTTAACGACGTCAAGGCCAACATTTTTATCCGGTTGGGAAAAGGCCTGTGGGAACTATACGGAATAACCGGAGTATTCGGAGACCTTCTTTCCTACATCAGACTTTTTGCCCTTGGAATATCTTCTGCAATTTTGGGATCGGTCATCAACTCCATAGCCCTTGAACTCCTGAAAATACCGGTTCCTGGTCTTTCACATGCCATCTTTATTCTTTTTGTGGTCGTAGGACACGCAGGAAACATGGGATTGGCCTCCCTTGGATCATTTGTTCATCCATTGAGGCTCACATTTGTTGAATTTTATAAAAACTCCGGTTTCACCGGAGGAGGAATAACATACTCACCATTTAAAAAAATGTACATTGACGATAAAAAAGGAGCTTAAAGTATGACTACCGCATTAATTTTAGCATGGGTTGGAATTGGTATAATGGTATTTCTGTCCGGTTGTGGCAGTGCTATCGGAACTTCAATAGGAGGTAGTGCTACACTAGGTGCACTGAAAAGAAAAGAGGATGCCTTTGGTAACTTCATGATTCTTTCAGCACTTCCCGGAACACAGGGCCTTTATGGTTTTGGTGGTTTTTTCATCATGCAGGATTTTTTAAAACCCGAACTGACACTATTCCAAGGTTGTGCAATTATGGGTGCCGGTCTTGCTCTTGGAGTAACAGCACTTGTCTCCGCAATTAATCAAGGCAAGGTTTGTGCCAACGCCATCAACGCAATTGCAAACGGACAGGATGCCTTCGTCAAAGGCCTTATCCTCGCTGTTTTTCCTGAGCTTTATGCTATTATTGCTTTTGCCGCGGCATTTTTGATTACAACATTGATGTAAAAATAACTGGCGAGCCAAACAACTATTGTTTTAGCTCGCCGGCATCGTTGACAAATTCTTTCTATAATTATATCAACTAATTACGGACTTGATCTATCAATTAGACAGGTACCCTTTTTATGAAAGAATTTTATAAAAACAGCTCACCATACGTCATTGTAGGCGATGGAAGAGTGGCAAAACACATTCAGCATTATTTTTCCCTGTATGATATTCCATACGTCGGTTGGTCACGAAAAATCGCCACTGAAGTTCTTTACAATCATGCTTTACAAAGCGATGTGATTCTTCTTCCAATATCAGACGATGCAATCGTTCCATTTATCAACAGTCATGAGATTTTAAAGAAGAAGGTTCTTGTTCACTTTTCAGGAAGTCTGGTTACAAATCTGGCCTGCGGAATGCACCCTCTTATGACATTCGGCAAAAAGCTATATCCCACAAATTTCTATCCTGGGATACCATTTATTGGAGAAAGCACAGGGCCTTGTTTCAAAAATCTTTTTCCTGCCCTGTTAAATCCATTTTTTACAATTGATAAAAAGAATAAAGCGTATTACCACGCCCTTTGCGTAATGAGTGGTAATTTTACAAATATCCTGTGGCAGAAGATCATCTCCCACTTTGAAAATGAATTTAAAATTCCAAAGGACGCCTTGATTCCATACCTGCTCAAGACATTTGAAAATATCAAGGACGATCCATTCGACAATCTTTCAGGCCCGATTGCCAGAGGTGACACAAAAACAACAACTCGCAATCTGGACTCACTAAAGAACGACGAATTTCACGATATTTATCAGGGATTTTGCAAAATCAATCTGACCGAACTTCGGGGAGAGACGTATGCAAGTAAATGATTTCAAAAGATACAAAAAACTTAACAAGAAAATTTCAATGGTCACCTGTTACGACTACAGCATGGCGAAAATCCTTGCTAAAACCGAGGTCAATTGTCTTCTCGTTGGAGACAGCGTGGCCATGGTTATGCACGGCCACGAATCAACGTTACATGCAGACGTTCCAATGATGGATTTACACACCAAATCGGTAAACAAGGGGGCCTCGAAAAAATTTATTGTTTCCGACATGCCATATATGAGCTTTAGAAAAGGTCTGACTTTTGCCATGGAAACGGTGGAAACACTTACAAAGGCCGGAGCAAATGCAGTAAAAATCGAGGGCATTGACGGACATGAGAAAATTATCAGACATATTATCGAATCTGGCGTTCCAGTAATGGGCCATTTGGGACTGACTCCACAATTTGTAAACGGTCTTGGTGGATACAGGGTCCAGGGAAAAAATGAAAAAAAGGCGCAAAAAATCGCCCATGATGCCAAAAAACTTGAAGATCTTGGTGTTTTCGCCATGGTTCTTGAATGCATTCCCATGGAACTTTCGTATGAGATTTCAGAAAAACTCACGATTCCAACAATCGGAATCGGGGCCGGGCCATACACCGACGGCCAGGTTCTGGTTATTCAGGATCTTCTTGGAATGTATGATGATCTTAAACTAAAATTTGTTAAAAACTACGTAAACAGTTCAAAACTTTTTAGTGAAGCAGTCAACCTGTATGACCTGGACGTAAAAAATGGAAGTTTCCCGACTGTTAACGAAAGCTTTCAGGTTGGATATTTAACATGAAAATATTCGAAAATATCAACGAATGGAAAAAATTCAGAAAAGAACATCCGTCGTCGATGGGATTTGTTCCTACAATGGGGGCCCTGCATGACGGACATCTTTCACTTATAAAACATGCCCGTCGTGAAAATGAAAAAGTAATAGTAAGCATTTTTGTCAATCCAACCCAGTTCAATGATCCTTGCGACCTTGATAATTACCCCGTCGATTTGGACAGGGATATTGCGTCACTCAAGGAACTGGAAGTTGACTACCTTTTTCTGCCGACAAAAAAATCAATCTATCCGGAAGACTACAACTGCAAGGTGATTGAAAATAACCTTGGTCGTATTCTCTGCGGAAAAACAAGAACAGGACATTTTGACGGTGTGCTCACTGTTGTTATGAAGCTTTTTAATATTGTAGGGCCTTCAAGGGCATACTTTGGAGAAAAGGATTACCAACAGCTTTCTCTTATAAAAAAAATGGCCGCAAATTTTTTCATGGATGTGGAAGTCATTGGTTGCCCGATCATTCGTGAAGCTGACGGACTGGCAATGAGTTCACGCAATGTTCTTTTGGATAAAAAACACAGGTGTCTTGCGCCCTGGTTTTATAAAATATTAAAAAACACTGAAAGCATTGACTTAAAAAAACGTAAATTGGAAGAAATCGGTTTTAAAGTGGATTATCTGGAAAAACACGATAGTCGCCTCTACGGAGCGGTTTTTTTGAATGAAGTGAGGTTGATCGACAATGTCAAATTATAGAATACTTTTTCAACTGTCAGGATCAATTGCATGCTTCAAGGCATGTAACCTGATTTCCATGCTGGTAAAAAACAATTTTGAGGTGGTATGCTCAACAACCCCGAATGCCCTGAAATTCATTGGAATTTCAACGCTGGAGGGCCTCAGCGGAAGAAATGTCTACCATGAAATGTTTGAATCCAGGCCCAAAAAAGCATTGGAACATACGGAGCTGTCAAAATGGTATGATCTTTGTATCCTCTGCCCTGCCACGGCCAACGTCATCAATAAAATGGCCGCAGGTATTGCAGATGATGCGGTAACAACATCTTTTTTGGCACACGACTTCAAAACCCCCTATCTTATCGCTCCTGCGATGAATAAAAACATGTATGATCATCCAACTACAAAACGATCCATAATGACATTAAAACAGATGGGCGTGACTGTCCTGGATACAGATTTCGGCAGACAGGCATGTGGTGATGTAGGAAATGGAAGATTGCTTCCTCCAGAAGACATATTTGAAATAATAGCAAACAAATTAAATACCGGGCCTGGGGAAAAATAAAAATGAAGGTTTTAATCACCAGCGGAGCAACCAGGGCCCGTATTGACGGCGTAAGATTTATAACCAATTTCAGTAGCGGAAAAACCGGAGCTGCAATTGCGGATTATTTTTCAGACAATGGTGAAAAAGTATTCTTCCTTCACGGGATAAATTCACAAAAACCAGAAAAACATGAACAATGCAAATCATATGATTCCTTTTCCGATCTGAATGAAAAGATAAAACATATTCTAACGGAAAATCACATTGATATAATCATCCAACTGGCGGCAGTTGGCGACTTCCATGTTGACAAGGTTGTGATTGACAAAAAGGAGTATTCACCGGACATGTTATCCAAGATTGATTCAAACAGTGAGATTTCAATAAATTTGAAAAAAAATTTCAAGATCATCTCCAGACTTCGTAATTATTCAAAAAACAAGGATGTAAAAATAATAGGTTTCAAACTAACAAACACAACAAATGACATTGAAAGAAAAAATGCCATTAAAAAGGTGTTTGATTGTAATGCCGACTACGTAGTTCACAATGATATGCATGACATTAACAACCTGAAAAACAGACAATTTTTTATATTTAAAAATAATGAAATAATTCACAAGTGTTCTTCAAGAAGTGATCTGTCACAAAAACTTTTTGAAACAATAAAGGGGAATATGCAATGATCTTGACACTCGACGTTGGTAATACCCAGATATTCGGTGGAGTTTTCGATAATGACAAGTCTCTGCTTCAATTCAGAAAAACCTCCACAATGAATAACTCATCAGATGAACTTGGAATCTTTTTCAAAAATATATTAAGGGAAAATAATATTGATCCTGAAGAAATTAACAACATTTCAGTCTGTTCAGTGGTTCCCGAAACTGTCCACAGTATTCGAAACGCCTGTATTAAATATTTCAACAAGACCCCATTCATTTTAAAACCAGGAACAAAGACGGGACTGAGAATAAAATATAAAAATCCTGCAGAGGTTGGAGCAGATCGCATTGCCAACGCAATTGGGGCAACCAGGCACAACCCGGATAAAAATTTAATCATCATAGATTTTGGAACGGCCAATACGTTCTGCGCAGTCTCAAAGACACGCGAATATCTTGGAGGTGTAATCGTTCCAGGACTCAAAATATCAATGGAGGCCCTTGTTAAAAATACTGCCAAACTTCCAAACGTTGAAATTATTCCACAAAAGGAGGTACTGGGCAAAACAACAATCCACAGTATTCAATCAGGCCTCTATCACGGAAATCTGGCCATAATAAGGGATATCACCCAAAAAATTAAAAATGAATGTTTTAACAAGGAAGAAACAATAGTCATCGGCACAGGAGGTTTCGCCAGACTTTTTGAAAATGACAAGGTATTTGACAAATATATTCCCGATCTGGTTTTAATCGGTCTTAATGAAGTTCTCAAAATGAACTTATAAATGAGGAGCACAACATGTTTAGAAGTATGATGAAATCCAAAATTCACCGTGCGACGGTAACAGATGCAAATTTAAAATATGTAGGCTCAATCACAATTGATAAAAATCTTTGCGAAAAGGCCGACATACTGGAAAATGAAAGGGTTGATGTTGTAAATTGCAATAATGGATCACGTTTTTCCACTTATGTGATTTACGGAAAAAAAGATGAAATATGTATAAACGGAGCTGCCGCCAGACTCGCACAACCCGGCGATGTGGTAATTATCATCTCCTACGGAACCTACCAGGATGATGAGCTAAAAGAACACAAACCCAATATCGTATTTATAGATTAATCTTACTTCTTTTTCTTCTTCTTCTTTTTTCCCTTGCGCTTTTTAATGATGAAAATGACAATTCCGGCACCAATAAGCAAAAATACCAAAAGTGAGCCGGTAGTCGCTGCAGAAGAAGCTCCACCGCCCTTCCTACTCCTTTGTCTTCCAATATCAACAACCATGTCACTGGAATCAATTTCAGCCTTATCCAGAATATCTCCGTCCCTTTTAACAGGACGATATTCACCGACACCTTGTTTTCTGGACCTGAAAACCTTCAGTGTGGCCGCAATTCTATCGAAAATGCTCTGATAATCAGAATAGTAATTTTTGGCCACAGAAAAAGTCACTGCAACCCCGAGATCCTCTTTTACTGTTGCAAGATATCTCGTATAAAAACCGGGAACCTCACTTGCCAGATGAAGCGAATCAATCCATGCATGATTTTTGATTAAACTTTTACGGGTATACTTTGCTTCACTGATCTGTGTTTTACCACCTGGAAGATTGAAAACCTTCTGTTTCTTAAGATGGGCCTCATATTGGTCAAGAGAATCACTCGCCCCCCTGATTTTTGCGGCCAGAATAATAATCGCCTCTTTTTTACGATCAACGTTTGTGTGCTGGCACACCCATTCCGAACCCTCAAGCGCACATTCCCAGCCATTTGGAAGCTGAAATTCGCAATACTGATTGGTAAAAGACTTTGCCTGAACAGTTCCGCCTGAAACAACCAAAATAAGTCCAAGGAAAACCAAACCCAAAATACCTTTCATGGCAAATGATCCTTTGTTTAAATTCAACACATTATATACAATATTAACCTACATCCATTATGACTAAAACATTTTATTTGTCCTGAATGGAATTTATTACATTAGCTTTATACTCAGCTATTTCACCCTGCCTGTAAATCCTTCCTTGATGGGAATTTTCTGGTAACGCTTCATAATTTTTACAATGGACCACTGCGGTCCGGCATCGTAAACAATACCTGTTGCAACCAGAAGATTTCCACCAAAATAATCCATTTTATAAATATCAACAGTCTGCCCTTTCTCGACATTTTCCGACATTCCCTTGTCAATTTTTACAAAAAGTCCCCTTGGAGAAACCTTTATAACAATTGCCTCCGCATTATACTCCTTAAAGGCACCAACTTTAATTTTCCTCTTTACACTTTCCGCTGACGTCCATGTAATACCAAACTTTATTTCATACCCCTCATCGGTTGAAACACCAGAAATCACCTGGCCGGCCCTGGCCATGACTCTCCACGATTCTCCAAGGACAACATTCACGCCAAGATAAGGCAGAATCCTTTCGCGGTTTACGCTGTTAAACAGATAGGTCGAACCGGAACTGATCGATGGTTTTTGTGCCGGGGTATCCGAGTATTCATCACCTTGCATCGACAATATTCCATCAAGTCCCAGCAAAAAGGCCCACTTGTTCAATACCCAGGCATTTTCAAGATTATACAAAACTTCATGGGACAATTGCTCAGGCGGAATGTTGTAACCAAGATATCCCCCTAAAATGTGATTTTTTGTCCTGTGAAAATTCAAGTGCCCGATAACGGCCATCTCGTAACCATCATCTCCAAGCACCAATTCTCCCCGTGGTGCCCGTCCTGACGTATATTTTTGGTTGCTGTATGCTTTTTGCCTGAAAAGTCCCTCAATTGCATAATGCCATCTGCTTATCGGCAAAAAGGCAATCTTCCCCAAAAGTGCTATGGATTCAATCCCAGAAGCCGAATTGGCATAACCTCCTGATTCGGAATCATTCTTTCGCCACTTGAGCATTGTTTTGATATCAAATCTTTTTGAGACCCCATACCCTGCAACAAGATCCGCATCAAGCATGCTGAATGATTCATCAGCAGCAAGATTCACCACTTGCCCATTTACATCATAATGAGCAGTAGTACTAAAACTGGTTCCCTGGACACTCAGCTCAAGTGACTTGTAACGGATTGGTTCACTGGACGCCTTGTACGGACCGACTGGCGACCAGAATGATGGAAGAACCTTGCGAGCAAAAACCTGCGGAATAAGACAAACACCAATCAGGAAAAATATAATTTTTTTCCTTAAACTCATATAGACGCCCCCACCAAAAAATCTCTTTTCAAAAATGGTATAATGGGCCGTTCAAAAAGTAAAAAATTGGTGGTAAAATATATGGACATATAAGAATTTCTTTAGAAAATACCATCTTTCTTATCAAATCCAGTCCTAATTGCTGTGGGACAAAAAATCGCTGCTCCTTATCCCGGAATTTCCATGCCATCATTTGTTTATCACAGATTTTAAATTAATCAATCTGATAGTAACTACCATCAAAACTAATATTCAATTTATATCTTTTTCTAAGTTCATTAATGGCGACATGAAGTCTTGAGACATAAGAAACATCATCTGTATTTTCACCCCAAACTTTTCTAATTATTTCATCTCTTGAAACTCTGCCATCCTTTATAATTTCAAAAATCTTTCCAGGTATGGTTCCTTTCTTTATAATTGCTGATGGCCAGAGCATTCTGCTTAAAGGGTGTCCCCCTGGTAATTTAGGAATTATACCTGCCAACAAATTATTATATATGGATTTGTAAGCTTCAATTTTCCCTTTATTCGTAAGAATATGGTTAATATATCGACGCGCCTCATCCTTTTGACCACAAAGCAAACTCGTAATCGCTGCCATACTATAGGCGATGTCTCGATCCTCCGGGCATCCATCAAATTTAAAATTCTCAATGGCCCTCAAGGACTGTTCTTTGGCCATTTGATAATGGCCATGCTCAAGTAACTGTACGCTATAAGCTTTTTGAATATTTGCAACAATATCATAAAAATTATTTTGATGGGCCATCTGTTTGATCACATAAAGTTCTCCACAAATAAAACTATCGAGATTCTCTTCACATATTTTCTCATTCATCAAAGATCTCAGATAACGATGTTCAAGCTCAGGACAAGAAAAGAACGCCCTTGCAAGTTTCATATTTTTCATGGTTAAGGAAAAATTACCATTACGATTATGAATCACTCCCAAAAGAAAAAAACGATCTCCTGCAAGCATCGGATCAAGATATTTACTTCGAAGATTAACAACACTCTCATATGCCTTTTCAATATCATTATTTTTCAAATTTCTTCTAATTTCCAAAAGCTTTCGAGCATGAGAACACAGTTCCTTTTCCACATCCAATACAGTCCCATTATTAGCAACCGCTGAACAAGCTTGATAAATTTCCATCTCATTCATTTCTGCATGACCATGACTGATCAATCGATAGTAATTACTCCAATCCGATTTTATCTTTACCGCATGCATGTTTCCCCCGGAGTACAAACTACAAGCTCATATAGATAAAGAGGTGTTTCAACAAATATCCGATCAATCTTCGAAATATCGTCGGAATCAAAAAGAACTATCCCTTTAAATTTTCCATCTGTTGATTTATAGATAATCTTATAAGTTTCATCTGTTGATGTTTTTTCTAGAATTAAACTTCTGGAATTAACTTCAAGGTCAATTCTCTCGAAGTCTTTATTGAATACAATTCTAATATCTTCATGCTTATTAGAAGCTATTCCGCTGAATTTTTGATCAAATGCCATCGGATTACTTTTTACATCAAAAATATTTTCCTGTGATTTTCTGGCCATAATTGGATAAGATTGATGATAACCATCTATAACCTCTTCGGGATTTCCATCTAAAATTTTAATATAAATTGATTGATTATACCGGATATTACCCTCGGGAAAAAGGGCCTGAATTCGATCTCCAACATTGGTATTCATATTATGAATTCTTGATTTAAATTCATTCTCAGAAATTCGATCATACCATCGAACATATTTGGGATAATGTGTCTGTGATTTTATTTTACGCTCCTCCAGCAGCCCCTTTTTATCAATAAAATTCCATTCCATTTTTTTATAACCCAAAAGCCAATTTCGTTTCGCCATGGTACTATCCCAAATAATATTTGTACCATTCTTATCAATATTCATTAAATGGATATAGCGATTACTTTCATTATCATGATCAATAAGTCGAAATGGATTAAAAGTAGTTACAATTTTTGCTTTATTGCCAATCAAGGGATTAATATGAAGACGCCAGAATTCTCCATATGACGATCCACCACCATTACCAATTTCTCCGCCACCATTGGAAATTTCTCCGCCACAATCTCCAAGCTTTCCTTGCTTCTTTTTTTTCAAATCAAAAGATTTAAAAACCTCCAGCTTTGCCGAATCCTTTAAATAATATTTTTTTTCAATACTTACTTCTTTAATTTTTCCAAAAAAATTATTATCTGACTTTTTGATTTTTCTTTTTGATATTCGAAAATTAAAATATTGTTCATTAATAATTCTGGAAATCTCCTCAATAGGAATCAGGTAGCCATCAGGAGTGGTACCAAGCCCAACCTTGGTAAGAATTCCTCTTAATTCCCCATGATGGTAAAATGCTCCACCACTAAGACCAGGATAAGCAAATACGGGAAGGATAATAATTCGTCGATACATACCAGAAATGTATCGATCCGCAATATATACCGGCAAATAAGGAGATAAAACAGAGGTCATCTTTTGAACACCATCAATAATATTTGCCAGCCCATTTCCATTATTTTGAGTTACAAAAAAACCAGTAGGATTTCTTCTCGTAGCTTTAAAAAATTGAACATTCCTTGCCCCCATGGCATGGATCAAATTCCTCACCTCTGGTAATACGTCTTCATGAATTTTAAAAATTGCAAGATCAGCACCAGGAGAATTAAAATCAACAGACATATCAGCCAGTACTATTTTTTTTGATAATGGTAAAGGCCCTTTCATTTGAAATTTCTTTTCAATAAATTCCTTATCATAAAATTTACTTTCTGAATCAAAACAATATTTAAAGAGAAAAACTGTTTTTTCCGGAATTATAATTGAGGCATTATCTCTGTCCCCTAAAATATGAGAATTAGTGAGAATAAATGGTCTATTGTTTATTAAAATTGGAACACCTGTCCCTTTAAATTGAGAAATGATTTCAACTACACCAAGAGAATTCGGAATAAAATTATCTCTCAATTGAAATATATCCATATAATAACAATATCCATCCATGCTGATGGCCATAAACAGTAGAACCAAAATGACCTTTAATGCTCTTTTCATAAATACTCATTAAAATAATTTACCAAAAACATTAACATTATATACCAAAATGCTGCAGTGAGCCAATCGCGGTGTATATTTTACACATATGTAGCTGCATATAAAATTTACAGGTAAATTTTTGTTTCTATCATGCTTATCTGTCTGTTTTTACAAAATAAAAACTTTTAAGAATTTCTAAGTGGAACAAAAAAGAATTTTCTACTATTTTCTCTCCACATAAGAGCGAAACTTTATTCATTCTTATTATCCCAGGAGGATATCATGAAAATTTCTTTAAGCTTTCTAGCATTCTTGCTATTATTAAATTTTGCATATTCAAAAGATGGTATTAGACAAATAAACGGCAAGTGGGATTCTTCTCAGACATATTATGTTGGCGATACAGTATATCATAATGCAAGTGATGAATTTGCGAAGGGCCCATATGAGTTGATCTCCATTAATGAAGACAACACCGGGATAATTAGGATACCTGGTACAAGCATTACTTATCATGTGTTCTTGACAACAGATATAGCTGTTAAAAGAGGATGTGGCAAAAAGAGTAACATCTGCATTTCAAATTTAGTGTATGATAGTATCAGGCCTGGTTTGTATAAGGTTATGGCAAAGTATGAATCTACAACTGATGATCATTTTGTTACAGCTTTATGTTTAAACTCCAGTTGTTCTATAACAACACATGATAATAATCCCCGATTTTTTTATCATCAAAATGGAACAGAGTTATCATTACCCTAATAATTAACCTGAGTTCGGGAATAAATGTAAGATTTTTAGAAAATAGATCCACGGGCCTTCACGGCCCGTTCTTTTTCCTTCAAGATAGTTTTACGACAAACATAATTTGGAGAAAAAAATGGATCTAACGACATTATTCTGTGAACTTGACGACTTCGTTAAGGTCTTAAATTACACATATAACCGATAATCTCAGGCAGCTTCTGGAAAATCTTCCGATTCCATCCTTTTATCATATGGATTTGGAAGAGATATCCGGTTTATCCAATAACCACCTTCAAGCAAAAACGTAAATTTCCCACCCTGTTCCTTGCAGATACTTGAAATTGACTCAAGACCGAGGCCACTCTCCTTGCTGATTTTTGGTTCAAGATCATGCCCAAGAATTATTTCGCCAAGATTTTTGGCCAGATTATCACTATCATCCTTGAGATAACAAACCTTGTTTCTTACAACCATCTCAAGTCCGTCATCCGTATAATCAAAAACAAATTCCACTTCGTCTGTTTTTACCTCGCTGATATTTTTAATGAGATTAATCATTATCCTGTAAAAGGATGGATAGTGAATGAGACACTTCTGTTTTTGTGCTCCATCCTCACCATCTGCGATCCTGCCCTTGAATATAAAATGACAATCCACCAGATATTCAGGAAGAAAATTACGCACCATTCGATAGATTCCATTCTTTGCAAATTCAAATGTTACAAATTCGTAAACATTAAAAAGATTTCTATGCGAATAACCATAATGGTCTTTTACCAGCGATTGAATAACCTTCACCTCATCCCGAAGCACTTTTATATCTTCGGCTTCCATTACGGACTTGGTGGCGATCTTCTGCCCAAGATACAGATTAATTCCGTGGGTCTGATTTATTAAATCGTGAAAAAACAATCTGTCTCTAGGCCATTCACCGCGATCATCCCTTTCATTATTCTTCATTTCATTTTTGGATTTTACAAGCATCCCAAAAAATGATCTTCCGCTGGAATCCACATGTTGATACCCCCAGTAAATGATACTCATACTCCAAAAGGCAAAAACAGCAATATAAAAAGCATCCTCCGCCTCAAGAACACTTCTTTTGGTTATTCCGGCGAAAATCATATAGGATAAAAACGCAATAACAATCATGGCAATCGGCCTTCCGGTATTTTTCACACCATCATGCGTCTCCTTGTTGGCGAAAAAATAAAATCCAAACATAATTGGAACAAGACTCAGATAGAGTCCGCCGGTATTATTTGCCAGATAACTTATTCCAATCAACGAAACGATTTGCAGCAAAAAAAATCCAGGCCACGACGAGGTTTCCTGTAAATAATCTGAATGTCCCATTCCTCCAGTAAAAAAATAATAACTTCCAACCAGAAATACGCTGGCAAAAAAACCATGTTGAAGAAAATGATCACCAAAAAACCAACCACCGGAAAAAATAACCGCACCAACAACAAAAGAGAAAATACAGTAACAATCCAGAATATATGTCGACAAATTCTTTTGATACTTAGTTGTCTTGACCACAATCCCCCCTTTGTTTTTTGAAACAGGCTTCCACTTCTGATCGGTAAATTTTGCCTTTTTCTTTAGAGATTTCCAAAGGTGGTTGCCACTTTATCGAACCCAATTTTTTCCCATACTCCAGACAGTGTGCTCTTATATTCAAAACACTCTTGCACTGTGGCGTTCATTGGTATTCCCGTTCCCTGAATAATTTCCAACGTCCTTTTGGCCACATGAGGCCCCGTAGAAATACATTCAAGTTCAAGATAGTCCTCAATAAAATCCCTCACCAAAAGATAATGGGTACATCCGAGAATGCAATGGGTGAAACCCTTGTTTTTCAGAGGAAAAAGTTCCTCCCTCATCCTTGTTACAATCCCATCATCCATGCCTCCGGAAAAACCGCGTTCGACCAGCATTGCCAATTTACGACATGTGTATTGTTCTATATACCCGCATGGATCAAGCCTATTTTTCAAAACAAGATATTTTTTAGAAACTGCCGTTAACGGCGTAAGAAGTACGACCAGGCGACTTTTTTCATCAATCCCAAGCTCCCTGTTTGGGGCATTAATGTATGGTTCGACTCCAACAAAAGGCAGGTCAAAGTTCTTCCTAAGTTCATTTATTGCAACTGCGGTCGCAGTATTGCAGGCAACGACAACAAGCTCCACTCCAACATTCAGAAGCTCATTGGTGATTTCCATACATCGCTTAATCAACTCTTTTTTCCCCATCCCGCCGTATGGAGCATATTTTTGATCGGCAATATAATGGGCACGGCATGACGGGATGAATTTGTGAATTTCACTCAGGATACCAAACCCACCGACACCCGAATCAAACACACCTATATGTGGTAAATCAGACTTCATACGTGCAAAAGTACACCAATAGCACTTCACTTTTCAAGTGAAGTGCCATGGTATTACAGAACTCTGTTATTTTTCAGAAGCTAAATCTCTCAATGGAAGATAATAGAGCGTAAATCCAGCGAAAATCAAGGATGGATCCTTTATCATTGGTTTGTTATTTTCCCAGATCATCTTCCAATACTTGTTGGTATTGTAAACCTTGTGTGAAATTTTTCCGAGGGTATCACCTCTGCTTATCATGTATGGTTCTCCTGACGGCTCCCACTGAAAAGGAACATCCGGTCTTTCATATTTTATTCTCATTCCTATTTGTATATTGTAACCGCTTTTCAAAATATCACTGTTTAAATCAGCAATGTGCCTCCATTTGAGATAATCACCATAAATTTTGAAAGCGACCAACATCAACGTGTCGCCCTTTTGAATCTGATAGTAATCGTAAGAACCTGTACTCATCACCTCTTCAGTTGGCACAGCACCCACAACCTCCTCCTCGATTGGAATTGCTTCTTCTGCGACCATATCCTCTGTTTCGGACAATTCATCCTCTGTAACCTCAAGTAAATCCTGGCCCTCTTGAAAAGTGTCCAGACTCTCATCATTTTCAATTTCGCTGTTTGTACCTATTGAACAAGCAACAAAGCTAAAAAGAATCAGACACAACACCAAGAAATTTAACTTTTTCATAGAATCTCCATTTTTTATGGTTAACCTCTCGATAACAGGTCGGCAGTTTTTTAAATTTCTTGAGGTATTTTAAATGGACTACATATCCCGACGTGGAGTCATAATTATCGGAAGTTTTTAAACTATTCATCTATTTATTGGATAGATAATATTTATATAATATATTTAACATATTCATGATCTTTCGATAGAAACTGCCAAACTACAAATTTGGGGAGAATTTGATGAAATTTATTATTATATTAACTGTTATTTTCAGCTTAAATTCTTATGCTGTTGATTTTGACTGTTATGATATTGGATTGAAAAAAGTACTGGAATATTTGGAGTATGAGAACGCAGATGATTTCTTTGATGAAAATGATGTGATTTTCTCGTGTAGATCCAAGAAAATACCTCATCAGGAAATTATTCAATGGGGAAACGGTTCAGGTCTGGTCGGAGTTGAATTTGAAGTTCGTGATGGTAAATGTGTAACTATCCAAGAACCATATACAGGTCAGGATGATGGTGATCTCGATGTGGAATGGGCAAAAAAATATTGTCAAGACTGGCCCCAGTAACAACAGAAACGGTCAAGACAGCAGCAGAACACTGAAAGCACCGCTGCTGTCTTTAAAACCTGGAACTATTAGATAGATATCTTAGATATTTGATTGATTTTCATCCTTATGCTTACAATAGACAGTACCGTTAAATAGTTCCGTTTTGTCTTTAACATAAAAAAATGTAGCATCATGACCTGTTAACCCTCTATAACCACTCATATAATCGTCAAGCCAAATAATTGATGTTTCACTGGATGAACCACGAAAATGTCCACCTGTATATGCACGTGATTGTTTTTCAACCTGCATTGCACCAACCAACTCATCTGAACCATCACGGAGTTGCAAATCGTAACAGTCTCTACAATTCTCGTTTTTTTTCAAGTAGATTACAGAAAAAAGATCCATATCGTCAGTCATGTTTACACACTTGTAATCATAACTTGATTCACTGATTCTTACCTTGTTGTCAGCATGAGCATAGAATGTGGAAAAAATGAACAAAAAACATAGCAATGAAATTTTCATATAAACCTCTTATAGTTGATATTATTACAAAACTGTTGCGTTTATAACCTTCCGGCACCTTACCTCAAGATAAAATGACGCACAACTGCATTGTAAAAAGGAAAGGTTTTTGAAAAATTATTCAAAGAGGTCAACTGCGTTCAGCAACCGCGGCAGTAACAGCAGCAGAGCGCTGAAAACTGCTGCTAAAATTTAATGTCCAACAACAACAGTCGAATTTCCGGGTACGGTGATCAGTCCATGCGTAATTACAACCTCACTGTCATCAATGGGCACCACAC
>JAGLPP010000066.1 GCA_023137315.1 Bacteriovoracaceae bacterium | reverse complement strand
TTGAATAAAAGCTTCGGTTTGATCGACTTGGAGTTGAATATCCTTTACATAGATCAAGTTAAACAGTACAAGTCACTTGAAGCCATCAGTTGGTGGTATTTTTTTACATTTTAAACAAGGAATATTATGAGTTCAGGTGTAGTAAAGTTTTTTAATGATGCAAAAGGTTTTGGTTTTATCACTCCAGATGATGGAGGAAAAGATCTTTTCGTTCATACAACAGGTGTTGAAGGTGGTTCGCTTAACGAAAATGACAAGGTTGAATTTGAAGTTGGTGAAGGTCAAAAAGGGCCTTGTGCTGTTCAAGTAAAGAAAATATAATTTTTTAAGAAAATAGATATTTCTTTAGAGGGGGCCTTAGGCCCTCTTTTTTTTTATTAAAAATGTTTGATCAATTGCTTTGAAATTGGAGGCTGATTTTTTTTTAAGGAGTCTGCCGTCAATTGGAGGATACCATAATCATTAACTTTTTTATTTTTTGAAAATAAGTTTATCAACTAAAAGATCAAAATCACCATCTCCACATTGCGGTCTATTGCGTATGCATAAGCGGCCATCACTTTACAATTTGAACATCGACAAAAATTGCAATTTTTCCATTCTATTTTTTTGTTCGAATGCCTGGTTTTGCTAATATTTCTAGATAAAATGATTCTTTATCATCAGTGACAAAACTCATAATTTTTGAGTTGATTTCGGAGATATGGATAGCAGAGGCTTCTTGCTCATTATTGCCAATCTTACAGTCAAAATCCCAGAAATCGACATCTTCAGAAAGTAATTTTCTTCTCTCCCTGGCAATATACTTTTTAATTTCATGTTTAATTGAATCGAGATGACGTTCTGGTGATTTATTGGAAGTTGTAAGAAGGAATGTTTTTTTCATAGTAGTTTTTACTTATTATTAATAGGGTAACTGGTTTCGCCAACGATCTTTCTACATTATTACTACACAAGTTGTAAACTTTACTTAATTGATTCAACTTGTGTTAGTGTACATATAATCATATTTGGATAGGTTTTAAATAATTGCTTAAGAATAGTACCCTATATTCGCAAGCCTCCAATCACAATTTTAACAACTTGAAACTTAATTGCCATTAAAACGATAATATAAAACTTTTAACCAATCCAAGGTGATACTGTCCAAGTCAAATCTTATCCTAGGACAACCATGCTTAAAATAGGTGTTATCGGAACTTCAAAAAAACAAAATGAACGGCGAGTACCAATTCATCCAGACCACTTGCCACGTATTCCTGAAATCGTAAGGCGCCAATTAATCTTTGAAGAGGGCTACGGAAAACCATTTGGTGTTTCAAATGAAGAGATTGCAACTCTAACAAGCGGCAAAACCATGAAGCGTCAGGAGCTGTTAACAGAGATTGGAAATGTTATTATAGCAAAACCGGTGTTATCTGATCTTGAAAATTTAAAAATCGGAGGGACCCTTTGGGGATACCCTCATTGCACTCAACAACGTGAGATCACTCAAGTTGCCATCGAAAGAAAATTAACCCTCATTGCTTTTGAAGAGATGTTCGTTTGGGGGCCTCAGGGCAAGATTGGACGACATACCTTCTATAAAAATAATGAGCTTGCAGGCTACTGCGCGGTTTTACATGCATTAGAACTTAAGGGTATCGACGGACACTATGGTGATCAAAGAAGAGTTTTAATTTTTAGTTTCGGTGCTGTCAGCAGAGGAGCAATATATGCACTCAAAGCACGTGGCTATCGGGATATTACAATTTGTATTCAAAGACCTGACTATGAAGTCAGAGAAGAAATACTTGATTGCCACTATCTCAGAATTATAGATGGACAAGAAAATGAACCAAGACTTATGGCAATTGAACACGACGGAACGAAGAGGTCTTTTCATGAACTGATTAGTAAAGCAGACATAATTATTAATGGAAGTTTTCAAGATACAGATAACCCTTACATGTTTATAAATCACGATGAGGTACACTGCCTAAAACCCAAAAGTCTAATTATTGATGTTAGCTGCGATGAAGGAATGGGTTTTTCTTTTGCAAAACCAACCTCATTTGATAATCCCATGTTCAAAGTTGGAACTATTGATTACTATGCCGTTGATCACACCCCTTCCTACTTGTGGGAAAGTGCTTCAAGAAGCATCTCAGCAGCACTAATCGTTTATTTACAAACTGTTTTTGAGGGGCCAGAAAGTTGGCATGGAAATGAAACTATTAGACGAGCGATAGTTATCGAACAAGGGGTAATAAAGCAGCCTCAAATCTTATCTTTTCAAAATAGACATCATGAATTTCCGTATGAACAGCTTTAAGATGTGGTATCCGTTTACTTTTTGTAAACGGGTGCGGTGATGGAGTTGAGGATTGGTTTTGGGGTTCGTGAAGGTGGTTTGAATGCAGGTTTATTTAAAGGGGTAATTCTTGAAAAATGAACACCAATACACCATATGGGTCGATGCCGATGCCTGTCCCAAGATAATAAAAGAAGTGATTTTTAAAGTCTCCATGCGACGTCAAATACCAGTCCATATGGTCGCCAATAGCTACATGTATGTGCCCCCAAGCCCTTTAGTGCAACTTACGGTTGTAGAGAAAGGTGCAGATGTTGCTGATTTTTATATTGTAGAACATATGAATGAAGACGACTTGGCCATTACTGCGGACATCCCTCTTGCCGATTTGATTGTCAAAAAAGGCGCTTTGGCGATAAACCCACGTGGAGAGATTTACACCGAAGAGAACATTAAAGAACGGCTTTCAATGCGGAATTTCATGCAAGAACTACGTGATAGTGGCATCGTAACAGATGGTCCCGCACCTCTTGGACCAAAAGATAAAGAACTGTTTACCAACGCTTTAGATCGAATCTTAACGAAAAAAACATAAGACATGCGATAGACACGCTTTCAGGCTGAATCACCTCTAAATTTAACCTGCAGGCCCGTAAGGAAATTTCGCAGGATCTGAGCTTTGCATTCGCGATAGTTCTTGTGATCTGGCTTTCTAAAGAACGCACTCAACTCATGTTTACTGATACTAAAGTTGGCAAGTTTCAATACTTCAATAACATCTTCTGCCTTAAGATTAAAGGCTATGACCAATTTTCTAAAACCAATATTGTTTGTTAGTCTCTTTTCTGGTTTTGGCTGTTCTCCATCTCTTTTTCCACGTTTTTTAATAATTAATCCATTTAGAAAAATTGCTAGTTCAACGTCCTTACAACGTTGAGAATCTGGATCATCGTCTTTTTTAAGCCATTGACTCAATTGTTCTCGTGATACTTCTAGCTCCGCTAACCCGAAAATTTCCATCATTATTCGATCATTATAATCTTCGATGTAGCGAACTCTTCGTAAAACATCATTATTCATCATAAAAAAGCCTCCTTTGGGGCCGGTACTAACCTCATACTGGACAAGATCATTACCAGATATCACATTATCACCCAATGCTGATGCATGGTACTGTTACTTGTACTTTTTCTAAAAAATACAATCAAACTCCAGTCTGAGGAGTGTAAGAGATTACTTTCGAATGTGATTCAAGCCAACTTGCTAATAATTCTGATTGCGAACCAAGTATTCAAAAAACCTGGATTTAATCTGTTTTGATGCCATAACTTGTTTTATTGGAGGAAGTTTCAGGAGGACTCCAAGCAGTGTGGCAAGAGCGCGATAGTTCCAAAGCAGTTTATTGTCAAAAATCAGGTTCTGCAGTTTTCCTCGTTCGAGGGCCATGACAATAACTTTGTGAGCTCCATTAAGAGGAGTTAGAACCTTTTTCTCTCTTGAGTTTAGGATGATACTTTCCTTGGGACATGTTCTCACGCAGATTCCACACCCCAGGCAGAGATCTTCATCTACCTGTGCTGTTTTAAGCTTTTTGTTGTTAGGGTCATTTGCAAAGATGAGACTCATGGCATTTACTGGACAAACTGTTACACACTTTCCACAACCGCTGCATTTTTCATTCAGGATCTTTGGGAGAAAATTTGTAGTGTGAACAGGATTTAAAACGGCGAAGCGACGTGCGGCGGTCATCGCCTCACAACAGCAACTGCAGCAATTGCATATGAAATTGACACCCTCCTGGCAATTTTCACCGAACTGAACAAGGTTGTTATCATAGGCCTTACCAAGGAGATCCATGCACTCTGAAGCATCAATCTGGCGGGCATGTCCATGTTTAGTAAGAGAAGCAGCTGTAGTATTGAAAGTCATACAGATATCCATGGGGGCATCACACGCCTTTCCAAGATGACTCATTTTGTGCCGGCAATAACACATTCCGACTCCGATATGCGATGCCGTCTTGATTACTTCCGTTGCCCGTTCATAGTCCAGTACATGAAGTGCGTTTTCTTTAGAGAGGACGTCCTCATTGACAAATACACGTCCAAGCTGTGTCTCTCCAAGGGTAAAGAGATTTCTTACGAAATCCTCTTCAACGTTTAAGTATTGATAAAAAAGCTCACTCAACACTTTTTGATCTATATCGTGCCGGACGCGCATTAGTGAAAATTCAAAGAAGCCTGCCATTGGAGGGGGAAGAACGTAGAATGTCTCACCATTTACTTCCATGTCCACCAGGAGCGCACGACTAGCTAGTGCATCCAAAATCCCTTGCGTTTCAACTGAATTTAGTTTCCACCGCTCTCCGGCCGCCTTGGCGTTAAATGGTCGTATAGGTAAAAGTGCGACTAGATTAGCTTCCTTTTCGTTGAATAAGATTTTCAGTATTTTATTTAAAAGTTCAGAGGGAGGTGCTCCCTGAGGCATTTTGTTGATTCTATCAATCAGATTTGAATATGAGGTCTTTAAAGTTCTATGTGCCATAGGTTACCCATACTGATCTTTGTAACACTACTACCATTTTGAACTCTGCTGAAGAAAGTTCAAGACAATTATTTCTTAGATGACATTATTTTTGTGAAGATGGTGCAGTGTGGTGAAAATTACCGGTTTAGATACTTGTCTGAAAATCAAAAAATATTCAAAAAGACTTGCTTTTACATAGCGGTGCGGTCTGGAGCCACTTTATTCAGCAAGTCAGAAATAGTTTCTTCTATTGCATCCAATCTGGACTTTAACGTATCACAAGAAGATTTTTCTGCATTTTCAATGGCGTAGTCAACAGCAATTAGAATGGTAGTAACATTATGGCCGGCCAGTTGGTATGTCCTTACTGCCTTATCTTGAATATCGTATCCTCTGTCCAATTGTTGATTTTTATCACAAACTGCGTAGCTGCATATACTACTAGCAATTAAAATTATAAAAAATAATTTTTTCATTTAAACCTCCATTACGTAAATCAATAGCATCCCATTTTACGTATTTTTCCAGATTTTTATATTTGTGTGTATCGCAATTTAAATATGCACACAACGCATGTGTAAAAAATACAAGTAACACAGGGGCCCCTGGTTATCACCCTGCACATTTTGAAGGTGTTAGGTATCATCTTGCTGCAATTAATTAGTGTTTTTTTACAATCAGTTTCACGAGATCATTAATTTTTCGTCTTTTCTTCTGTAGAAGATCAATATGAAATTTTTTCTGAAGAATAAATAAATCTCTTACAATTTGATGCTTCTTGGAATTATTCTCCATTTCGTCCATGCTTTCCTTTGAAGATTTTATGAAATAATTTGAAAACTCGATTTCCTCTTCCTTGGAAAAAACTATTGGCATTTTTGAATCATCGACAAGTTCACCATCGATTATTTTCATTAAATCACGCATTTCATCCAAGGTGTATGGCGTTCCGTGATGCTTGTTGATGAGTTTTAAATATGTTTCACCATGAAGCCACATAATATTTGTCGTTAAATAGTCGTCCTCATATTTAGTGAGCATGTCACTTATAAATATATGTCCTCCACTCTTTGTGAGAGATTCAATACATTTGAGCTCTTTGACCGGGTATTTGAAATGATGAAGAGCAAAAGTACTGATTACCAAATCAAAACTATTTTCTTTAATAAATTTTTTAAATCCATCAAGTGAATTATCTTCAAACCTTAACATTCCTTGATTTTTGGGGATAGTGTGGTCGTCTCCATGGAAAGACCAGCAATCTATTCCTGTACAATTTGTCAAAACAGGGAATTTCTTTTGAAGTTTAATTAAAAAATCACCATTTCCACAGCCATAATCACAAATACTTTTAATGTCATATTTTTCAATCACATCACAGATATTGGTAAATATGGTGTCCATACTTCGTTGGTGATGTTTTTTTAATATCGACACTGTTTCCTCCCGTTCATCAAATATTTTGTAGTGTTCAGGATGATTTTGTCATTTTCTAATTTCAGTAATAATAAGTGAAATTACTTCTCCTTAATTACACTAAATTTAATGACGACTGGTTCTTTGGAGATAGTGCCAAGATGATTTTTGGTCATTATTAAAAACTCATATTCTCCAAGTTTCTTAAAGGATTTTTTTATTCCTGATAGATTCTTCGTCCACTCCGACCACTTTAAATTATTGGGATTTCCATCTTTGCTTTTAATAGCATATTTTAAATAATACCCGGCAACGTTTGATCTCCAAACAAAAGTTCCTTCCTGGTCAGGATGTAAATTGCTAAACGTTCCTCCATGGGGCCCCACCATTCGTTGACGAGTGATTTCGATCTTGGGTACTCCCCATCTACCATTACAATATGGCCTTGTATCTTTAAAGTTTTTCAAATTGGTCTCATCAAATGTTCTGAGATTGTGATAATAAACATCCACGGATTTGTTCTCCTCTATAAAATCTACAAATCCATGATATGGTCTCACTGTGACCATCCCCTTATTAATCTTATCGAGAGAGAGAATCTTTCCAAGCATATAGCGGCGACGCATACCTACTGCTTCAGGTGGATTTCCACCATTCCAAAAAACGGATTGGCCAACTTTAAGCTTGCTCCTCGTTTGCAAAGTCACAGGAAAACTCTTTTTTATAGCGAAGTGAGTCTGCATATCCACACCACTTTCCCATAATGCCGCATTATTAGTTGGCTTGACAATATAGGTATTATCTCCTGTCTCTTCCGGACCTTTTACCAATTGTGCCACCGTAAAAGAACAGGAGTGTTCCGCAAGACATATACCACATGCAATTACTTCATCAGAAAAAATATAGTCAATAACCGAAATGGGTAAACCTGCACGTCTTTTTGCGTTAAATTTTCCCTTTGCTTCAACCGAGAATAGATAGTTGCCTATCTCATCAAGTTGATACTCAACGTGTTTATTTGTAGACCACGCCGGCCCATCTATTCGATCACCATTAGGTATTGCCAAAACATATTTAAACTCGTTTTTGTTCCAATCAGTCATCCAGTCAATTGACACCTTCTCTCCAACAAAAATTATATTAGGGGAAACGGGTTTAAATGAAATTTGAGGAGGTCTCGCCCTTACATTTATCGTTTTAATTTTTAAGGAGGCCCCTTTGTCATCCTTCACTTTCACTTTTACGGTATACGTTCCGGGAGAACCAAGCATTACCGAATCACTAAAATATCCTTTTTTCCAGTCAGTCCATTTATCAACCTGTCCGGCCCTGGATACCGATGTGGAATAATAAAGTGACGGTTTATTTCCACGCCAGTGAAATGTTACATGGGTTTCAGCATAAAAAAAGATATTACCTGTTGAGAAGTAATCAATCTTGGGCGCAATATACACAGGTGGCTCGGGAGGAGCAGGGTATGCTGGTTTTTCATAAGTTCTTTTGACAATATAAAGAATCCAACCGGCATAGTCGTCAAGCATGTCCGGAGCGTGAGCTGACTTGCCTACATCAAATTGATCCTCAGGCTCGTCGCGCATGTAAGATATGCACGGATAATATTCATAAAGACACGGTGATTTTCCACGCTCCATTGCTGACCCGACTGGCTTTTTGAAACCGGAAGGTTGCAAGAGGGC
>JAGLPP010000065.1 GCA_023137315.1 Bacteriovoracaceae bacterium | reverse complement strand
TCACGCAGATCCCAGGCCATGGCCAATTTTCCCTTTCCTCCACCTGGTGATGGTTTTTCCTGGGTTTTTACTTGAATAGTATACGCTCTCATGTTCTTTGGAGAGTATGCAACCAGATCTATACCCGAATCTGTAGTCATTGCCGCAGAATCTATACCATATTTAACTAATTTATATTGAACTAAAAGCTCTCCTGCTTTACCAATATGTTGCGTAGTTTTCATTTTTTTCACCTAAAAAATTGATTATTAAAATTGTATAAAACCTTTTTTCCATTTATTCATTTACGTTATGATATCAAATTGATTTACAGCAACCAAGCAGGTCGCATTTTCAAGCATTTTGCCAACCCACTATGGCAGTTTTTTCCCGTTAAAAACAACGTCTAAAACCAACACTTCACATCGGTTGTTTTTCACCTGTAAATCCAACATGTTATGGACTGTTTTTTTCTGCCTCAAAAACCGCGTCGATTAGTCAAAGAACCGGGATAAAATGTTCCTATAAGATACCGATAAGACTGGCAGAGGTAGGTTTGAATCGTTTTAGATGTGGAACATTATTAATCACAATTGTAGCGTTGATGCTTTTGCTGGCGTCATGCCTTCCGCAATCCCCAAACTCCGGAAAACGAAAAACATCACTACCTCTAACCTCATTAGACACCACGCCTGCTGCCAATCCGACTTTCACCTCCGATGATGCTCTTTACTGGTATTCAAACACCAGGGTTGACGGAACAATCACCGTCAATCAGGACACGCAAAACCGTATCTACGTCAGGGGTTCGAACCTTCATAATTTTTTAAATGGGACCGACAGCAGTGGGACAAGTAATTTCACAAAGACATATTGTCTTGTCGTAAGCTTTAATCAAAACGGTGCCGCCAATCAACTCCGTACACGCGGTGTCCCCATTCAATATACAAATGGAACCTCCGTCGAAAAGCTCCTACGCCTTGATCTACCTGATCGAAATGAAAACAACGCTCTTTGCAAGGGGGATGTTGCAAGTCTCGACAACAAATCCGCAAATACCGTTTTTACCTACGGCGGAAAAATATATGTCGGAACGGATAACGGGCTCTATATTTCTTCTGATGGAGGTGCAACTTTTACAAACGCCTCCACGGCAATTGGACTTGGAGGCAACAGAGTAAATTCCATTCATGTTACAAGTGCTGGACACATTTACGTGGCAACAACCAACGGACTCTCCTACTCCACAAATAACGGTGAAAGTTTTTCCACATACTCCATCTCCGACGGACTGGGCGCAAACACCGTTAATAATGTTTACATATCGACCGCTGGTAATATTTTTGCGGCCACTACAAATGGTCTGTCTATCAAGTTTTCCACTTCCTCCGTATTCGTAAACAGAACCACCGGAAACAACCTTCCATCAAATTCCATAAACGGTGTTTTTGTTGATGCAAGTAATACAATCCACGTCGCAACAGATGGTGGTTACGCTATTTCCACAAACACAAGCGGTACAAATTTCAACTCAAGAACAACAATAAACGGACTTGGATCAAATATTGTAAATGATGTTTTCGTAAATGGTGCCACCATCTACGCCGCAACTGACGGGGGACTCTCCATCTCGACCGACAGTGGAAATTCATTCTCCAACCGAACAACAAGCAACGGACTTGGATCAAACTCGGTCAAGGCGGCCATGGTTTACGGTTCATACCTTTATGCCGCCACTGCAAACGGACTGGCCGTATCCATAAACGCTGGAACATCCTTTACAAACAAGACAACCGTAAACGGTCTCCGTTCAAACACCCTCTATGATGTCGCCTGCGACGGAAGCAGGGTCTACACGACCTCAAATTCCGGATTCAACCTGTCCTCCTCCGTTTCCGCCGATTCATTCTCATCACTCCAGACAACTTCAGTTGCATATTCTCCGGTTGAGTTCTGCCCCACTTGCTATAATGTTGTCGCTGGAACGGCCATCAGTTTTTACACTTCCAATAATGGAATCAGCGACACAACAAAGGTTCCTCAAACAAATATTAATTTTTCATCGCTTTCTTTTAGAATCGACACCAGCTCAAACACAACTACAAACCCAATATCATGCTCACTTTCCACATGCCAGGCCAAGGGTTTTGATTGCTGTATTGACGGACAGTGTGTTCACGACGGTATTGAAAAACCAAATGCTTCATCACAGAGCAATTACTCGCAAGCCCTGGCCGATGTTGCCACAAATCCAATGAATTTTACGAGCTGGCCAAATATCTATTTTGTTTGCGGAGGAGGAAGCGTTCCAACACCAACACCTACACCAACTCCTGATGCAGATGCAACGGCGAATGCGCTTTTTGAACAACACAAAAAAGAATATTACTGCCTTGATGAAGCAAAAAACAGCACTCCGGATTATTCCAATTGTGATCCAAATCAGGATTACGCTTCATGGGACACCATTCGACGAAACGTCTGGGCCCGTTGTGGATGCGTTGAAAATATGGCAACTCCAGGCCCCAACGACCCGGAACCATTCTGCCCTGATTTTGGTTTGAAAGCGATCAAGGATCAAAATAACAATATCATGGCCATTGAATGTTATATTCCACAACCAACTACAGACCCCACTCCTTTTCAGGAACTTGGTCTTAACCTGTCAAACCGCTCAATACCACACCGCTATTTCGCATCTTCAAGCGGAACTGACAAGGATGGCAATTACATCTCCGCAGGAGAGTCCATTGATTCACTTTCCGACCTGTCCACGTCAACAAATCCTCCTGAACCTGAAGGGACACCATTTCGATATCTGGACGACAGCGGAAAAACCGATCCGGAGGATGGCCCTTTCAGCATGAATTCCATTTTAGGACAGATGTCCTTGGAACTAAATCAAGCCGTTCCGGCAAAGGCCATTAATGTGGAATTTGACCAGACATATATCATCAGCGCACGACAGGGTTCCAACTTTACTCCATGTCCGCAATGTGTCCGTGATAGCTGGTTTGATGTTTTCACAGCTTTTCCACAGACAACGGATGGAAACGGGCTCCGATCAATCGGTTACGCTACAGACCGCATGAACATCGAAAACAATCTTTCTTATGGAAACTATGAGGATACCATTTTCGGACGCGCCTGCTGGGTGCCTCCAACAATGATTCCCCTGACTCATTCAAAAAACAGCTCTGCCGTTACACAAAGAATGAACAGACTGAAGGCACAGGCAGCATTTTGGGTCAACGGCCATCAAAGGGATTGGTATGGATTCAATAAAGGTGCCCTCATTGGATCATTTGACGGAGTATCATGGTTTGCCATCGGAACTGGAAGAAGAGCGACTTCGACCAGTAACAAACTTTTTCTTGCTATCAATTCACCGTTTGCAGACCTGGCGGACATGACCACAACGACTGTAAGTATTATTGTTGACATCGGCGGCAACAATGCCGCCAACTACGACTATGATCCCAATATCGAAATTGATGACATCAACCAGAACAAGGCCGGAACATGCCAACGCTGGCATCAATGCCAGACCGATGTTGACTGCATCACCAAGCTGGGATGGGAATACATGTGTGCCGACACCTCAAAATTTAAAACCAGCTGGCCTAAATTTGATATAAACGGAAACGAAGTTGCAAACGATCAAATTGATCAGGCCACATTTTCACACATACTTCACGGAAATCTTCCCGCCGGAACAACAAAAAGATGCGTATACAGAGGGGCCGGAGCACCATGCAAAGGTGATTACAGTCTGATATCGGACGTAAACACAAGAAAATTTCTTACATGCGCACCAAATTTCTATTGTTCACAGATATCTTCGGCAAGCTATAATGAACGGGCAATAAGAACACCTAACATGCTGTTGGATATTAAATTAGGACAGGAAGCTGACATTTTAGGACGGCCTGCAAACTACGTTAACGCCAATGCCTCTCTTACAAGCGACATCAAGACGAACATTTCAAATAATGCCTTGCTTTATACCAGCGACACAAGTGACTTTGGAATGTGTCGTCCGGGAAAAAAAATCTATGACACTGGAGGAAGCTCGGTCAACCAATTGAATCAGCATCAATCACGTGACAGCTTGTACCGGACAGACTACATCAATCAGATTGCCTCATGCGATTCGACAAGCATAACAAGCACGAACGGAAATGACCGCGTAATAAGCTGTCCGATTCTTGACATGACCACAAAAAATTATGTGATAAAAACAGAAAACTTCTCCACTTTGGACTTTGAAGAACTTCACAGACAAAATTCCTGTGGACAGGAATCACAATACGACTCTGGAGGTGGAAATTATAATTCCGTCTTCAAGGAAATTGAAGCAATGCCGATTCCAAGTCTCGCAGGACTTACAGAACCGTCCATCGCAAGAGACTCATGTATGAGAAGAGCAGGCTCGGTATGCCATACGGATCTGGACTGCTCTCCAAACAAGCTCCACTCCGAACAGGCTTCTTGGCACGATTATCTGCATTTTGGAAACACAGTTGCAGAAAAGGAATACTGGGAGGAATATCTTGTTTGTGGTCAGTCGACTGACAAGCCATCAACAATGGATTACTGGTACTCAACATTTGATATAACACTTAACAGGTGCTGCAGACCATCCGGCGAAAAACTCACAATGTACACCCAATACGACGACACAACTCTCATATCCAACGAAATAAGTGAATCACTGACCAGAAACCTGAATCTTCTGACAGGAACCCTGCCAAAGGATAATCCAAGAACGCAAGGACGCTATTCACGATACACAATTGCATCACCTCTTGGAGTTGTCTCGTCCTCTCCATACACCGAAGTACCAAAGGTGGAAAAAGATGTAACCCCAAAACAGTATCAATGGAAAACCATAAACGACACCGGAGCTAAAACATGTTGCGGCGGTGGTTTCATCCGAAACTTCTCTGAAGGCGGCCATGACTGGTCATCATCTTTCCAGAAACTAAGTATTAACATCTCAAATTTCAAATGCTTGAATTATGAAAACTCGCTGGCATTTTTGGATAATGACGATCCATCATCACATAACCTGAATCCGATTAACTACGATCAGGACTACGTACGACTTTGCAAATTTCCAGGGTATGGTGATCCAACGAAAAATGGTGGATGCGTTCAGGTGGCAATTGACCAGGCATCCGATTTTAAATTAAAACTTCCGCAGGAAATTTCACTTCCATCATACGCACAAGGTGCCACTGTTGGAAGTGCCATCCTTGACACCTCCCCCACCCAAAGTGTGCAGGTTTATGCATCCTCATCATCAAGTTCCATTCCAATCCACCACTCAAAGGCACCATACATGCCCGTTCCATACCGAATCAACTATCCGACAAACGGCGATTCCAGCGGACCTTTCTACTACATCGCCAGCAGGCAGATTATTTTCGGATCAAGCTTCTATCTTCCGCTATACGTTGGTAGAAACTACAACATTAACAAGGTTCAACTAAAATATTTTGACGACTCTAATAATGTATTGGAGACTGTTGACGTTCAAAGAATCAATTGTGATGGACTTTCCGACCCATACAGTACAAACGGTCTGTGGGGTTGTTCCGACCTCGGTGTCTGTCAATTCTACTCTGCCTCTGAAAGATGGTGTTCAGTCAATCTGGCCGGACACGGTGACATCTTTCATATTCGTGCAAGACCTAGCAGAACATGGGGTGCAGACAGCACACCATGGAGTTACGCTGGTATCGTTATAGACTTCAACTACATTAACGGTGACTCGTACAACTACAACGGAAACAATTCAACTGACACAACAAAAACCGGAGTTCGAGCAGGAAACGATCTTTATTACCTTACAAAACTCGGAAGATTGGAACTCTCGGGAATTCCACAGATATTTTACGAACCAATTTTTTGCAACAGTGACAGAAGCAAAATTGTGGATGGAATCTTTAAAACAACAAATACAAGATCCATCTTTGAAGCATTATCCTTTCCATACGACCCGAATATGAACAAATTCAGCGACGGTTCAGAAAAGAGATTACATCAGATATATGACAAAAGCCTGGCATATAACGCTGGTGATTCAACCACCGTCGATCGATCAGCAGCAGGAAGAAGTTCAGATGCCGCCAGCGAACTGATCGCATTTCAAAATCAATTATCGGTACCCCCAATCTTTTCTCCACATGATTTTTCATGCTGCCAAAAGCTCAATACAGTTGTTCAGGATAAGACCAAATGCTGCAGCGGTCATGCCGCCAATGCTGAAACCACCAGCGGCCAGAGCGTCACCATATGCAAATTACCATCAAGGGTGGACCTGAATGTCTATTTTAACCGCTTTGTTTCAAATGAGGGTTCCGGAGACGACATCACGGATACCGCAAGACTGGATGATGAAGATTTCATCCCTGAAACCGGGGAACCCAAACTCCGCCAGGTGACCATGGATAAAATAAAATCACTCGGCGTTCTTGTCTGCGAATCAGGGGCAGTCGTTAAAGGCGGTGCATTCGGTAACTTCCCGCCACAGCCAAACAACGGCACATTTGGCACATTTACAGAAATTGAACCAAAACTTGAAGCACCATTTCCATACTACAGTATCGTTGATGACGCCAGAGACTACGAGGACCCAAGTCTTAACGATTCGGGTGGCGACGATGACGTACCACGCGGCGCTGGTTCATTTCTGGCAGGTTACCGATGGAATCATCACTGGTACTGCAAATAAAGAAATTTGTGTCACGTGGAAATATTATATTTCTATATCTATTGTAACCAATTTCCTGTCTCCATATTTGTCAAGAGAGATGATCTCAATACTTTTATATGACTTTCCGTCCATTTCCTTTTCAATTACCTCCACTCCATTACCTGTATGATTTTTCTGCCAAAAATCCATTATCTCAATACGAACATTTTTCGAATCAATAAAAAACTTGAACTTTTCATAGAATTCCTCCAGTTTCCTCTGCAATATTTTTTGAGTGGTAAAGTCCCGAAGAAGCATTAAAACCTTGTTTTGTCCAATCCTGTAATAATGTTCCTTTCTAAAGATATCGTTTTTACCATTGTTGTTATACATATTAACACTGTAGGTCTCTTTTTTTCCGGTTTTCAAAACACGTTTTAAAATCTGAATTAATTTTTCTTTTTTTATTCCGGAATAAAGTTCATGCAGTGACATGCCACGAATATTTCCAACAATCAAACTGTCCGATTTTCTGGACATTGAACTTACACCATCTATTTTAAAATCATCTGATTCTTCCTCATACTGGAATATGACCAAACCATCATTAATATTTTCAAAAACATCCTCAAAAAAGTTGTCCCCTTTTGGCATTTCATCTTCCGGCAATATCTCAAAATATTTTACAGCATTGCTATTCATTTTCATCTCCTATGAAATGTAAATCATCATCCCCCCGCCAATTCAACAAGCTTGGACGGAATTTTCTCCAGTGAAACAACATAATCCACTGCCCCCATGGCTATCGCTTCTTTTGGCATTCCAAAAACAACACAGCTTTTTTCGTCCTGTCCTATCGTTTTTGCCCCACTACGTTTCATTTCCAAAAGACCGGAGGCCCCATCCTTTCCCATACCGGTCATAATAAGTCCTATGGCGTTTTTTCCTGCAAATTGCGCGGCAGATTTAAACAACACCTCCACAGACGGACGATGACGACAAACCAAGGGGCCGTCTTTTACTTGAACATAATATTGGGCACCGGAACGCTTGATAATAACATGTTTGTTTCCCGGAGCAATTAATGCCGATCCCGAAATCACCCTGTCTCCATCCCTTGCCTCTTTCACATTGATTTCACATAATTCATTTAAACGATTGGCAAATGATTCGGTGAATTTCTCCGGCATGTGTTGAACAATAACTATTCCAGGGATATTCCTGGGCATCGTTGTCAATAAATATTGTAATGCCTGCGTACCGCCTGTCGAGGCACCTACTGTAATTATTTTATTGGTTGTCCTTGTCATGGATAGCCGGGGTTGGTTTTTCGTGGCGGCCACGTGATTAAACCCTTTCTTGTTAACAACAACACTGGATACGGCCTTGATCTTCTCAATCAAGTCCAATGACATGTCTTCAACTGAATATGCACTACCTGGTTTGCACATGACTTCAACGGCACCTGATTCCAACGCCTCCAATGCCACTTCCCCACCACGTGGTGTCAATGAGGAAACAACAATCACTGGTATGGGATAATATTTCATTAATTTTTTAAGAAAGGTTATCCCGTCCATTCTTGGCATTTCAACATCCAGGGTCAGAACGTCCGGTTTCAATTCAACAATCATGTCTCTTGCCACATACGGATCTGGAGCAGTTCCTACAATCTCAATGGCCGGGTCACGTGCAAGATCATGAGTCAAAATTTTTCTTACAATCGCTGAATCATCAATAATCAACACCTTGATCTTTTTCATAATCAAACCCCTTCATTGCAATGTTTGAATTCCAGAAACATTGGAGTATCATCCACCAAAAAATAAAAGGCATCGTCACTTACCAGCGAGTCCAACCATTCTTTCTGTGTGACGTTTGAGACAATCGGAGGATCAACATTAAAAATACGCTCCTCTCCAAAAAGAGTCGTAAGAGAATGTCCACAGATGACATTTGCCAGCTCCTTTATTGAATCAACCACCTCACGCTCCGGAACGACCTGTTCATCAAACTCATCCGACAAGAGGTTTTTCGTCAATTCAACGCCAACCTCCTTTGGAAGAAGTATCTCTATTTTTCCGGAAAAATCACCGTGAAACACCATAATCGCACGATAAATCGGCCCGACAACCTCTTCAATTTCATCCCTTTCAATCGGCTCTGCAAACATGAAGGGAAATTGCATAAATACGTCACCAATCACCTTGTTGATTTGTTCTCTCTCTATGTTTTTCATTTCTCCCCCAGTAAGTCATTTACAACGTCCCTGACCAGTTCCGGTTTAAAGGGTTTTCTTATATATGCCCTTATTCCCTTCATTTTCAGCTCTTCTATTCTTGCCTGACTTCCATCTGTTGATACCATCACCACCGGAACAGTCTTTAGGATTCCGTCTTCATGCATTTTTTCAATCATCTCAATACCATTCATGACAGGCATGTTGATATCGGCAAAAACAATATCTATCCAGTTTTCATCAAGTTTTTTCAATGCCTCTCTTCCGTTGGAAGCGTAAATGAATTCACCAATATCCAAACATGTCATCGACAGTGTTTTTGTCATGATTTTTCTTGTCAATTCCGAATCATCGACTATTAATATTTTATATTTCATTTGCCCCTCCACGATTTTATAGTTCCCAAATATTTTCCGCTGATTTCACCAACGTTATCCCACTATGCATACTAAAATACATTGTTCTGGGATTATGCCCTCCACCAACATCCTCCCCTGACAACATAAGATTATTCTTCCATAGTATTTTTCTTAAAATGGCAAGATTGCGTTCACCAATCTTAAAAACACTGTTTTTATCAAGAGGCGATGCACCTCCGGCCACTTTTATTATTAAATTTTTCTTGTAAGAACCAAGTGACAACATCCTGGAAAGAAGTAATTGTAAACCAGTGTCTACAAACATGGCCGGTTTCAACTCCGCCTTCTGTCGATCCGTCTTGGAAGAGGGCAGCATGGCATGAATCATTCCACCTATCCCTAAAACCTGGTCATGAACAATTATCCCCAGGCACGAACCTAAAGAATAAGTTACCAGCACATCATTAACGTCTGTGGAGATAATCATGTCGGAGATGTCCACTATCCGCTTGTTTATCTCTCTTTCAGCATTTAAAAATAAAAATTTTTCAACATTCCAGTTTCTCACAACCAGCTCCTTATTATTTCGTATATGTCGAAGGTCTGACGTTTTTAAATTTCCCCAACATTCCGGCAAGACTTTCCGCATGTCCAACCATTAAAAAACCGTCTGGTTTTAGAAGTCGATAGATTTCATCCAGCAACCCCTTGCGAACATCATTGTCAAAATAGATCATTACGTTTCTGCAAAATACAACATCAAAAGGTCCTTCCATTGGAAATGGCGGCTTTGATAGATTTAATCTGGAAAAAGTGATATCCCTCTTTAGTGATTCATTCACTTGATACAGCTTTTCACCATCCTTGAATATCGGATTAAAAAAACGGTCTTTCAAAAGACCGGGAATTTTTTTGACTTTATCCGCCCGATAATATCCATTACGAGAGGCGGAAAGAACCTCGGTGGAAATGTCAGTTGCCAGAATTTTAACATCGACTGGCATCTTCATCTCTTCCACAACCGTATTCAACGTCATGGCCATTGAATAAGGCTCTTCGCCTGTTGAGGATGCCGCCGACCATATTCGAAATCGTTCCTGGCCTTTTACAAGCCATTCTTTCATACGATCGGCCAGAAAATCGAAGTGTGCCGGTTCTCTGAAAAAACTTGTAACATTGGTTGAGATTTTATCCAATAATTGAACTATCTCTCTTTCATTATTATCATCCTCAACAACTCCAAGATAGTCGGCATAATCCTTCAAATTCAACTCCCTCATTCTCTTTCCAATACGAGCACAAACCAGGGACTTTTTATGATCTCCAAGAGAAATTCCACTATGCTCGTACACAACTTTTCTAAATCTCTCGTATATCTCTTGTTCCATGATTTGTGCTCCTGATAAATAATTTTTAAATCCTAATTACTAAAACTTCTTAAGCTCACCATCATCCAACGGAATAATTTCTTCCTTCTTATTGTCTTTAACAACTCCCGCGCTGTCGTTGACTGCAACAGGATGACTAAAATTACCGGCGTCAAATACATTATTCGTTTTAGGTTTTAGCTGTTTAACATTATTCAGATTCGCGTATTTGCTGCTACCAGTTGTTAATTTCCTTTCTGTTTTTTCAGATGCCCCCTGAACGATTTCAACAAGCGAAACAACCATATCCTGTAGCTCCGAGGCCTGTCCTGAAAGCTCCTCACTTGCCGCTGCTGATTCCTCGGCACTTGCAGAATTGGACTGGGTGACAGTATCAATCTGTGATATTGCAACATTAATCTGCTCCATTCCCTGCGCTTGCTCGTTTGTAGCAGCAGACACCTCTTCGATAAGTCCTGAAACCTTTTGAACTGAATCCACAATTGATCTAAGTCCCTCATCAACCTCTTTGGTCATATTCACACCATTTTGAGAATTGTTCTGCGCATCCTCGATCAATCCAGCAGTGTTTTTGGCGGCCTCAGCACTTCTTTGTGCCAGATTTCTCACCTCTTCTGCAACCACTGCAAATCCCTTTCCTGCCTCGCCGGCCCTTGCTGCCTCGACTGCCGCATTAAGGGCAAGAAGATTTGTTTGAAAGGCAATTTCATCAATGGTCTTGATGATTTTTGCCGTCTCGTCGGATGAATTTTTAATCTTCTCAATTGCATCAGACATCTTCTGCATTGACTCTTTACCCTTTTCTGCTTCATCCTTCGTATCTTTTGCCATGGAATTTGCCTGTTTGACGTTATCAGCATTCTGTTTTGTCATTGAAGACATCTCCTCAAGACTGCTTGAAATTTCTTCAAGACTGGAGGCCTGTTCACTTGCACCTTCGGCCATACTTTGACTTGATTGCGATACCTGGCCTGATGCCGAGGAAACCTGTTCCGATCCTGTTTTAAGATTCTCTACAATTCTGGAGATGGCACGTGATATGGAAAGGGCAAGAAAAATACTGATAAATATACCAAGAACTATTGCAACAACACTTAAAATGGATATCATAACTTCCGATGTATCCACGGTATGATAAAGAACATCCTTTGCATCATCTGACTTCTCGGACAAATGTTCCCTGATTTTGGAAAACTCATTCTGCATAAGACCCAAATCAACAAGTGTTTCATTTTGAAAGATCTCTTCAGCCTTTGCCTGGGCAGAAGTTAAGGTGGTTTCAAAATCAATCATCTCATGGATTATTTTTTCCACAGTATCCATGAGCGGAAGACTAGTATGCGTATAAATGTCCTCGGCCTTTTTATATTCCCTTGCCTTTACCGCCTTGATGACGTTCCGGACTGAAACATAAAGTGACTCATATGGCCCTTTTACCTTTTCAACAATCAAACCAATCTTTGGGGAGATTTTTATAAATTCCTGCAACTTGGTGCTGCGTAAAAATTTTCCAAAATGGCTTTTAGTTGAATCGGTTTGAATTTTTATATTTGAGTTCTTCTCGATTACAATTTTACTTACCTCAGAGGCCCAAATGTGCTGCTCGTTCATTTGGTCCTTTAAAAGGTTTCTCAAGCCAAGATGTCGCTGCTTCCACACCTTGCCAATATGTCCGGCTGATTCATGAAACTTTTGATGCGGATCCTTGATTTTTTCCAATAGTGCCTTGATCTCGGGATCTTTTGCCGCCAATTCTTTCGCTTTCTCTCCATAAAGAAATTTACCCAAAAAACATTTTGTATGATCAAGCTGCACATCGACCTTTTCTTCATTGTGTAAAAACAAGCCTGTGAGCTTATTCAGCCATTTGAGATGGGCAGCCTCCGCCTCTACCATAAAAGTGTCGTAATGGGAATAATCAATGGCATCACCAGCTCTGTCCTTGATATTTACAAGGTTGTTGAAAACAACCACCGCAAGAACAGTAAGCAGGATCAGGATCGTTCCAAATCCAAGATAAAGTTTTTTTGCAAGAGATAATTTTTTTAACATGTCCCCCTCCATTTTTATAATTCCTTATAATTCCAATTTATTGAGCACATTGCTCGAAAGCACTTTGAATATCCTCTTCCCCGAAAACCTGCTCTATATCCAAAAGCATAATAACTTTTTCACCAATCTTTCCCATGCCCATGATAAAATCCAATGCGGCATTTACCTGCAGGCTTGGTGGAAATTCAATTTGATTTTGTCGTATGTCAATAACCTCTGCCACTTCATCCACAATGGCACCCATGGTTAACTGTTTTCCATCAACTTCAATTTGCACGACGATAATACAGGTTTTTTCCGTGTCTTCCTTGGCATCCAGCCTGAACTTCACTCTGAGATCTATAATGGGAATTATCTTTCCCCTCAGATTTATAACTCCTCTCAAGAAATCCGGCATTTTGGGAACCCTGGTAATTGGTATCAGTCCGATAATCTCCTGCACCATGAGAATATCAAGGCCATAAACCTCAGTATCCAGTTGAAAGGTCAGATACTTGCCTTCCTTGGCCCTTATGACACCAACTCCACCTTCAGCGTTTTGAATTTCATCGTTTTGAATTTTGTTTTCTTCTGTCATTACTCACCTCCTTCTGTTTGTTCCTTTTTTGTATTAATGATTTTTTTCACAATTTCACAAACATCAAGAATAAGACCGACAGTACCATCGGGAAGAATGGTTCCACCGGCAACTCCATCAATCTTTTTAGTGAAATTACTTAAATTTTTTATGACGATCTGCCCTTGCCCCAAAAGCTCATCGACGACAAGTCCGATTTTATGTCCGACACTTTCAAGCACAACAATCAATTCACTTTCTGTATTTTCATCATCCTGTTTCAAACCGAACAAATTCCTCATCCTGACCAACGGTACATGTTCGCCCTCAAAATAAAAGACTTCATCCTTTTGAAAAACAGTCTTTATTTCATCCTTCTGCGGTCTGATGGTTCTGATAACGGATAATGTTGGAATTATATATTGTTCACTTCCGGTTTTCGTAATCATTCCGTCAATGATCGCCAGGGTCAAAGGTAAAATTATAATCATCTTTGTTCCTCTGCCTCTTTCGGAATCTATCCTGATGTTACCGCGTAGCTGCTCAATATTCCTTTTCACCACATCCATGCCAACACCTCTTCCTGAAACATCAGTAACCTTTTTAGCGGTACTAAAACCCGGGGAAAAAATAAGATTGAATATCTCACTCTTCGTAAGAGTTTCATTCTGCCTGACAAGACCTTTTTGCAGGGCCTTCTCGTAAATTAATTCGTGATCCAATCCCTTTCCATCATCGGCCACTTCAACAACAATGTTACCGCCTTGATGAAAAGCCTTGAGAGATATACTGCCTGTTTCGCTTTTTCCCAACCCGGTTCTTTTGGAAACATCATCTTCAATTCCATGATCCACGGCATTTCTTAAAAGATGGACAAGAGGATCGGCCAGCATATCAATTACACTCTTGTCCAATTCGGTATCCTCTCCGTTAATAATCAAATCAACTTTTTTGTCGGCCTTCCTGCCAAGATCCCTGACCAGGCGATTCATCTTTTGAAACAGTCCCTTTATTGGAATCATCCTCAAAGATGTGGCCATCGATTGAAGTTCACGTGTTATTTTACTCATGTATACTATTCGTGATGATAATTGGTTTGAATTGTTTTCGTGCTGATCAACAAATTGTTTCAGCATTGACTCTGCAATAACGACTTCGCCGATGGTATCAATAAGTCGGTCCAGTCGTTCAGCATCAATCTTAACAACCTCTTTTACCTTGTTATTTACTGAACCTGTATCGTTGAAATTTTCAGTTAATATATCGCTCTGCTTGTCTTGCAGAGTTTCATTCATTCCCTTATTCTTTGCAATTTCCTGCAGATTTTTCAACATGATTTCAAAACCAGGAACCCTGGCCAGAGAACTTTTGTCCGCAAGAGATTTTTCAATCTGCTTGCTCATCTGATTAAACATATCCAAAACTATGAAGAATATATCAATCAGTTCGGAAACAATTTTAAGTTCTCCACTTCTGATTAAAACAAGAATATTCTCCGCTTCATGTGCCAAAGACTGTACGTCATCCAACATTAAAAAACCGGCCAGCCCCTTCAAGGAATGAAAGGCCCTGAATATTGTATTAATGGAATCCTTATCCCCGGGATTGGTTTCAAGTGTTAAAAGCGATTTTTCCGACGCTTCCAGATGTTCCTTGGATTCGTTAATAAAGTCATAAAATAATTCGATGTCATCATCTTCTTTTTCATGAAAAGATATTGCCTCATCCTTGCCCGACTCAACGTTTTCCATTGTATGTGTGTCATCACGAGAAAATCGTTGAAGTGTTTGGATAGACTCAATCAGGACATTTCTTACCTTTGATTTTTCCATTTCATCAACATCAAGATGATATTTCTCCGGCAATGAATCCTTGACTTCGTCATATATATCCCTGAAATTCCCATAAACACTGTCCAAAACCTCAAGATTTGAATCATCGGTAAATATGAGTTCCTCTGATAATTGATCCAATCTTTCCTGTAGTTTTTCGTTTTTCATTAAGATCCCTTTTAAAAAGTATTTGCATTTTATTCTTCAACATTTGTGCCAAAGGAGGATTGGGCCAACTGTTTAATTTTAAAGAAACTTTACCAAACTCAATGTTTTTTATTCCCCACAACAAAAAGATGTAAAAACGACCTCAAAAAACAGATTCCTCTGTAATTAAGAAATGTTATGAAACAAACAACAAAAGTGAGTATTACAACCGGGGTTGTAGGGGTTTAATCTCATGATTGATTTTTATTAAGATATATTACAATGAGATCAATACTTGAATTGGATGGGATTAGGATAAAGAAATAATAGCTTCTGATAAAAATTAATAATCTAAAAAATGTTGATTGAGTTTATTTCGGACTCTGGATTCAAAAGATGTATTGTAAACCACTGGAATACTTTTTTACTGGACACTGGCCATAAGCTCTTTGTAGGTTGTATCAAGTTCTGGAATTTCAAAATCAGAAATCTCGGAAATAATAAACTCACCTTTTTTAAGGTAGTTTTCCGTAATCATTGCCATCGAAAACTCTTCGATATTGACTTCAAAAACCTCTTTTTCCCCGGCATTAAAATTCCGCTCAATTGTCTCTGTCTTTAAAAGGACGTAGTTTTCAGTCTCGTAATCAAAATAATAGAAATTAATCTTCAAGTTTTTAATGCTTTTAAATCCCGGTTTTTTATGAAGTCTGATAGAATTTTCAATCGTAATAACGCCGTTTACAAGGGTGAATTCATCATCTGGAAACCTGTTTTTATGTTCTAAAAACTCCTTCTTTCCCCATGAATGGCCTGAAATTTCTTCCATTTGATCCGCTGATCGAAAACTGTCATCACAAAGAAAAATATCACCTGCTCGATATTGAAAATTTTGATTGTTTATTCCAATCCTGGTATCAATCAGAAAATCATCTTCTTCTCCTCCGTCTTTTTTCTCATACTGAAGCGCAATGCTATAATTCTGCATAAAACGAATTTTAAATTCCGGAATATCAGCTATATCTGAATCCTGATCAAGATCAACATTTTCTGTAACTTGAGGCCTTTCGTTCGTATCGTTAACCGGATAACCATATGAATCCTGATAAACTATTTTTGGAACTTGAATACTTTCGTTCGTATCATTAACCAGATCACCAT
>JAGLPP010000064.1 GCA_023137315.1 Bacteriovoracaceae bacterium | reverse complement strand
GACTTTCATTCGTATCATTAACAAGATCAGCATCAAAATCCTGATTAACTCTTACTGGAATCTGGACTGAACCAATAATGTCACTACCTACCGGCAATTCCTCTTGTCCTGAACTACAAGTAGCAAAAACCTGAAGCATCGCCATTAAAATTAAAAAGTTCTTAAAAATTTGCATATAAATCCCCTTAAAAAGTCTTGCATTTTATTATTTCAACATTTATGCCAAATGAGGATTTCGCCAACTGTTTAATTTTAAAGAAACTTTACCAAACTCAATATTTTTGATTTCCCACAACAAAAAGAGGTGAAAACAACCTCAAAAAACAGATTCCTCTGTAATTAATAAATGTTATGAAACAATCAACAAAGCAGCTTGGTACAATCAGGGTTGTAGGGGTTCAATCTCTTTGATTTTTAAGACGCCTACTCAAGGCCTGTTGGGAAATGCCAAGTAGACTGGATGCCACCGATTGATTTCCTTTTGATCGCTCCATGGCCTCTTCAATCAAAAGATGGGTAACTTCATTTATGGTCGGCAGGTTTTCTCCAAAGTCCAATTTGTTGGCAGTAGTTGTACTTTTGATTTCGGTGCCTTGATTATCAATTCCATCCTTTTCCATAAAAAATCTGAAGCTCTCCAAGGACAAAATTTTGTTTTTATGCTTACTTATGGCATCGAAAATCATTGACTCAAGTTCACGAATATTTCCTTCAAAAGGCCACGTTGACAAAAGAGTGAGAAGTTCTTTTGGATATGTCGGTATTTTTTTATTAAGTACGGTTGCCGCCTTTTTGATAAAATGGTCAACAAGAAGAGGTAAATCCTCCAACCGCTTTCTAAGTGGCGGAATGCGGATGTTATGGGTTTTCAATCTAAAATATAGATCCTTTCTAAACTCCTTGCTTCTATACAAGCTGGAAAGATCCTTATTGGTGGCCACTATAATCCTTGCATCACTCTTTTTTGCCATATCGGAACCAAGTGGAAAATATTCATCTTCCTGGAGAAGTCTTAAAAGTTTAACCTGGGACATCATCGACAGATCCCCGATTTCATCCAGAAACAAGGTTCCATCATGAGCTTGTTCAATAAGACCCTTTCGATAACCCCTGGCATCGGTAAAGGCACCATCCACATGTCCAAACAGGGAATCGGAGAAAAGGTTATCATCAAGTCCTGCGGCATTGACGGCGACAAATCCCCCTTTCCTTTTACTGGCCTTATGAATGGCCCTGGCGATAAGTTCCTTTCCAACACCTGTTTCACCTGTAACAAGAACAGGCCCGGGACTTTCAGCGACTGCCTCAATATAATGAAAGATACTATACATTATTTTGCTGTTGCTGATTATTTCAGAGAAGAATTCCTCATTTTCAAATTTGTCAGCAAAAAAACATTCCCTCAACTTTTGATTTTCTCTCTTAAGGTCAATGTTTTCCATTGATTTTTTAACAGATGCCAGAAGACGGTTTTTTTCAACCGGCTTGGTGACATAATCATCTGCACCATCCTTGATGCATTTAATAGCAGTATCCAGATCACTGTTTCCTGTTATGATTATAACCTGTGTGTCCGGTCTGTGCTCCTTGATAAAGTTCAACATTTCATTGCCGGAAATAACCGGCATTATCAGGTCAAGCAAAACCAGTTCTATATCCTGCTCGAAGATTACATCCTTGGCCTTTACAGGATCATCACATAAAATCAAATTACTGAAATTTGCTGATTTTAAAATGAACTCCATGCTTTTTAGCGATTGGACATCATCATCAACACACAGTATTTTGCAATGGCCTGATTCACTCATAAATCACCTTTTTCATTCACTGGTAACTTTAAAAATGCTGATGTCCCCTTGTCCACTATTGACTTGAAAGACAACCGGCCTCCGTTCTTCTTTACAATTGAATCTGAAACGGAAAGCCCCAATCCCAAACCACCACTTTCCCTTCTTGTAGTATAGAATGGTTCGAAAATCAGCTTCAAATCCTCTTCCTTGATTCCACGGCCTTCATCCGATATCTCACAGACAACATGCTTTCCGTCTTTATCAAGACTGGTAGATATATATATTGCACTTTTACTGCTTTTCAGGGCATGACAGGAGTTTTGTATCAGGTTTATAATAACCTGTTCTATCCTCTGGGGATTTATTTTTACCGGTGGAATCACCCCGTAAGATACTGTGAATGACTCCGTCGATTTCATTATCAAACCATTGGTTAATTTTATTGCCGACTTTAACGTATCATTAATATCACAAACAATAATGGTTTCCTCGTCAGTCCCACGCACATAATCCTTTAATTCGGAAACAATCTTATCTATTCTGTCCGCTCCGGTTATAATGCCGCTGAACAATTCCGAAATATTATCCCTGACCTCACTATACTGACATCCGGCAATCAAAAAATCACCTCTTGCCTTTTTGTATTCATCAAGTATTGGCAAAAAACCCAAATACATCTCTTTCAGCATTGGAGAATTCAATTTGATAAAGTTGTTTGGATTATTAATTTCATGGGCCACGCCTGATACCAAAATCCCAAGAGTTATCATCTTATCCGCCTGTATCAATTTTTGTCGCCGAATCTCCTCCTCTTCCCGTGCCTTTACTTTCTCTGAAATATTGCGAACAACAACCATCATTCCTTCGCGCCCGTCCTTGTCATAAAAAGGTGAAAAACGACATTCCACCCAGCAGTCCCCACCATTATTATTTATTTGACAAGGAGGTTTAATCTCGTATGTCGGCCAGTTCTGAACTTTATCATTATTTTTCAATCCGCTGATTTTTGCCTTGATTTCATCGGCATCCAAACCATGAAAAAAATCCATTAAATTTCCATAATTGTCATTATCCCACTTGGAATATACAATGCAATTTTTGGAAAACTTGCATAACCTGGCACTGGATGGACTCATATATGTGATGTTAAAATCCATGTCTATCGTCCATACGGAATCAGACATGTTTTCAGCCAGCAAGAGATAATTAATATCCTTCTCGATAATCTTTTCAAGACTTTTTATTTTCAATTCAAGATGTGGAGCAAAAACACTCATTAAATAATTGATTTTATCATGGGCATTTTTCAACAGAAAAAAATCACCTGTGGGATTATAGAAAAAGAAAATACCCATGACCTCGTCATCAATACGAAAACATCGCGAAATAACGTCAACTTTTTCACCATTTGTATCAAATATCTCATTCTCATCAAAACGCAAATCCTCATCAAATCCATTTACCAACATTGATGAACCGATGTCATTAACACAAAAACACAGGGATTTTTCATCTGGAAGAATCTGTTTAAATACGGTATTTTCTGGAAAATTATAATCGGCCAATACATGAAATTTCTCTTGTTCCCTAACAACAAAAAGCGACTTTTCAAATCCAATATGCTGGCATAAAAATTTTGTCATCCCCAAAAAAAGATTCTCCAGCGAGTCACATTCCACGATTGAACCGAGAATATCAACCAAAGTGTTTAACATTTTGATATTGTCATTTAACTCAAATTCCAAAAGCTGTGTTGAATCATTTTCCCTGTCGAAATTCATACCTAAATCACCTTCATGACCTGCTTCAACAGGTCACAATCAAACGCTTCATCATTTTTTGCACATCTGAGTATTGAAAATCTAAAATCGAGAGGCTCTCTGTTGATAACATCCTTGGCCACGTTATCTGCAACACCAACAATCCTGGCCAGATATGACTGTTTCATGTTGCTTATTCCGCGCGGGTAACCTGTACCACGGATGTTTTCATGATGTTCTAAAATAATTTTTATAACCTTATTCGTAATAATTGGAGAATCAATACTGGATTTGACCATATCTGCTCCAAGCTGTGGATGCTTGATTAACAGGGCCAGCTCCTCACTGGTCAGTTTTTGATTGTGTAAATATTTAAAAACGACCTGCCTGGGAATTTCAATAAATCCAACATCGTGTAACAATCCTCCAACGGCCAGATCTCTCAAGGTACACCCGTGATATATGCCCAACGCCATTCCAAATGTCACCGCCAACACGCTAACGGCCAGAGAGTGTTCCCCCAACGTACGATCTCCCTCAATCAATCCGGATAATTTTTCCTTAAATTCATTTAAATTATCTCCTGAGAGATTTTCAACAATGGCATTGGTCAATCCGATAACATCGTCACACCAACTTTTTATTTCGGATTGGTTCGATTGTGGACTAATATTTTCAAATATATTTCTTGCGGCCTGTTTCATTATCCTGGCACTTTCCTCATTGTCGTGTGCACTGTTCGTTAAACGATATTTCAAGGATTTTGCCAGGTATTTTTGATATAATTCCATGTCCTCCCGATTCACAAAAAGCTCATGTATACACCTGGTTTTCATTCGCATAATGATTTCATTATCTATAATGTCATCCTTGGAAATATATTTGATGAATTTTTTATTTTCCGGAAAAAATAAAAAAAGATCAAACCCCAAGGCCCTGCTTGGAATCAGGTCAGTCAATTTAATGGATTTAAAAGATTCATTCATTTGAACCTCAAATGTTTTTAATTATGAATTTTAACACAAACCAAATTGATATTTAACTGCGAAATACAATTTTATTCAGTTGAAAAGCCTGACGTTATATGGCGGATATTATGAAACTGCTAATTTCTTTTAACATGATAAAAGTTAGGCCAACAATTTGTAAGCCTACTTAAAATCAAAATTTGGTTGTTAGTAGAATTTGAACAAAAGGTGCATGGCACTATTCCGTTTTCTACTTTTTTTAAAGTTGTAGGATATGCGTCACTTGTATACAATGATCTTAATTAGTTACACTCATTCATCTATATATTGCAAGGAGGCTAAGATGAAAAAAATTACTTTATTACTATTGGTTTTCGCATTTGCTTATGGCTGTTCAACTGCTCGTCCAATTGCCGCAACTTCAAATAAAATTGGCAAACACAGGGGAGAAGCATGTGCAATAAATGTATTAGGCTTTATTCCGATTTCTACTGACGCTTCAATTTTTGCTGCAGCAAAAAAAGGACACCTAAAAGAAATTACAACTGTTGATTATGAAGGCTTCTTTTCTTTCTTCTACAATAAAGATTGTACTGTAGTTCACGGTCACAAATAAAATAAATAACTTGTAGAGAGGTTGGTACAACCTCTCTACAGCTTTTACTTGAAAATATAATTATGCTCAAAAAAGCAATTTTATTGCTCACATTGTTTATATTTACTTCATGCTCGACCATCAGTATGCAATATAAAGGAAATTTTAAAACCAGTAACGGCATGGTAGGCAAGATTAATTACTCGAATGATTATCCTGTAGGAAATCTCAAAACCTAGTGCTGGATAACCTTTTGGTATTTTGGTGGAGCCTGCTGGGGATATCTCACATATCCTGATACTGAACAAAAATTAATGATTGAAAATGATGCTGAAGCTGCACTTAACTCAAAATTCAAGGGCCAAAACATCGATCTGAACATGACATATGTTAAAAGGCTTGGCTGGGGAGACAGAGCTGAGTTAGTGGACATTAAAAGCGACGAGGAATAACTCTTACACATCACATACTGGAGAAAAAAACACTAAAACTTCGCCATCGTGAAAATCCCGGCCATGACTTGCGTATCAACAAAATCACGACTAAGAACGCATACGCTAAGACGTACCGGGGCAAGATGAATCGCAAGAATATCAAAGTCAAAACCTCCACCAAATTCCTGGAAATTTTCCCTTGTCTGAAAATCATAAAAATAATAGTGCGCAAGAATCTTCGGGGCAAATCTCATAAGCGAAAATGGAAAAGTTGAAAAATACAATCCATGATTAACGGCCTTCTTGAGTTCGAAACCTATCCGACCTCCAATCTTACTCCCTCTTAGACCATTTCCATATATGGATTGGTTACCGGAAATTATAGGTTCCCCTTCCCTGCTGATCGGCAAAGAAAGCGGAAGCTCAAATTCATTTGTCGATTTGATAATGCCGTCCAGAGAAAGATAAAGCTCCCTGTGGATATCCTTTGACCACTTCGTCCAAAAGGATGCAGTATAGTCATCCTCATCATCGCGTTCATACTCTCCAAGAAATGTTAACAATTTGTATGGCGAGAACCCGAGGAAATAATCATTCCTGTTGACAAATTTCAAGGAGGCATAACCTCCAAATTCATCCTCCCGGTTCTTATGACCAAAATAAAATTTGAAATCCAGCAAGCTGTTACGCTTTTTTATAAGTGGATAACGAATACCTGCCGCGGCCAGATCTTCATACTTTGTAATTCTTTTTGGGTTTTCATCCGTTGGGTACTTTTTTTCAAGATTATAAAATGCAAAAACGTCCAGTAAATATTTGCTGAATTCATACTGAATACTATAGTTATCGATTCCAAAAATATTTCCTTTCTTACCCATAAACGAAATGCTGTTATTCATCAATGGATCAGAAAACGCCCCACTTACCGTAAAATCAACATCACCACTTGGCCATCCCCAAAGAACACTTGAACTGGCACCTGTAAACCTCATATCGCGAATCATGCTGTACTTTCTTTCCTTCACTGGCGCACTCTGTTTGACAACAACCCTGTCCTTCAACATTCTGTCATAGAGATTAATCTCATCATTCTTTTCAAAAAAATAATTGTACCCGGACGGTTTTTCCGCAATCAATTGTGGTTTGGTAAGACTGTAAAAATATCCTTCCGATGTCACTTCCAAAACAAGAAGACGCCCATCTTTAAGTTTTTTCGCATCAACAATCGTATCCGAAAGGACCTCCCTTGAAAATTTCCCATCAATCCATGAATAAAGGGTTGAGCCATATTCCGTATTCGCGACAAAATAGATTTTTCCATAACTGTCTATATCAACAATCTTTCCGTAATATGAATCGTAGCTAAACAGAGGTTTGGAGTTCCTGTACAATGTCCTTTTCTTTCCTTTTTGAATAAATCTGTACACGTTTCCACTCTCATCCAAAAGGGAAAGTGAATTTGATACACCTACACGTTTTTTATTCTTGAAAAGAACAGGTTCGTCAAAAGACCTTTTGGCATCAAACCAAAGATCATGTCCTCCACGCATATCAAGCACTATTTTTGAGCGCCACTTTGGAATGTCCTTGTCATCATCATTCCAAAGGGAATAATAAATTCTCTTCTTGCCAACAAGTCCAGAAGCGGCTGAATACGGTTTGCCATTAACAATAAAAACCTTCCCCATCGGAAGGTCCACCCTTTTTTTGTGAATTTTTCTGCTGGTCTCATCAACAGTAACCAAAACCGGTGTGCTTTTCCCGTCAGTTGTCAAAAAAAGTATTTTTCCATCCTGCCTGTTCATTGGAACATAACGAACCGTTTGAGCAATATTGGACTTTATTTTCAGAGATTTTTGTTTCAAGGCCCTTGGTTTGTAATTATCAATAAAACCCTCAATACTTTCCGGATATCCAAGGCCATAGTGGTCAATAAACGTCCAATCAACAATCAAAGGCCAAAGATAGTGCTCGGCCTGTTCTCTGAAATAACGGTTAACCTTTTCAATTCCGTACTTATTCGCCAGGTATAATGTAAAATATGAACCGACAATATATTTTTCCTGCCCGAAGGGAAACTCCAGATGATTATTAGTGAGTCTGGTTTCGTCTAAAAGATTATCCTTTAAAAGAGCATAAAAAAGTGCCCTGGCCTCACCACTAAAGAGCCTTCCTCCGTTTCCAAAACGTGATTCATTAAAAACAGCATTGCCCTCCAGTATCCAAAGAGGGAGAAGGAAATTTGGATTTGTAAAAATTGGAACAAATATCAGAGAATGTGGAGCAAAGCTGCTTCCAAAAATAGAGTAATAAACCCTGGAAACCTCTTCCTTGACATCCAGTTGGTATAGGTGCGCTCCTTCATGTGAAATAAGGGAAAAAAGCCAGGATCGTTCCGCAAAATAATCCGACAAGGGTGCTCCCCCACCATAATAAACGTTCAAATTGTTATGAAAAACCGTAGCAAAGGCATTTGCAATCTGATTATTCGAAGATGCCATGACAATATCCGGTTTATCATCAAGCTTCCAATCAAAACTCTTGCGATATTCCTTTATGATAGCGTTTTCTATTTTTCCGGCATAAAGACTTAGCTTCCTGTACTCAGCAGGATAGATCAGCTTGAAATCCCCAGTTTGCCGAATAAAATAATCCTTATCATCATCAACAAGATAGGCGTTGGATACAGTAATTCCATGGAATACAAGAAATATTAAGAATGTAATTTTTTTCATAATTTATTGTGGAGTTACCAACACATTTTGACAATAAATTATGAACAACCGGTTGTTGAACCACAACTAGTGCATTTAAGACACGAACCGTTTCTAACCAGGGTCATCGCACCACATTCAGGACACGGATCTCCCTCATAGCCTTTCATCTTGGCATCCTGTCTTTTTCTGGCCTCCATAACCATGTTGGAATTGTTTTTCATTGAATAGATCTTCTGCACACTGACCTGACCGTCAGGATGATGAATCTCATTATCCATCATGGCAAGAAGAGGCTCCTCATCAACTTTTTCCCCTTGAACAGTATCGGATTTCAAATCCTCCGGTACAACATGAACCAAATCATGACGGCCCAGATATTTCATTCCAAGATCACGGAAAATATAATCAATCACAGAAGTGGCCATCTTTATATTATCATGGCCTGCAACCATACCGTTTGGCTCGAAACGGGAAAAAGTAAATGCATCAACAAATTCCTCCAAAGGCACTCCGTATTGAAGACCAAGTGAAATTGAAATTGAAAAACAATTCATCAAGGACCGAAATGCAGCACCTTCCTTATGCATATCAACAAAAATCTCACCAATAGTACCGTCATCGTATTCCCCGGTTCTCAGATAAACCTTGTGTCCGGCAACCGTTGCTTTTTGGGTATATCCCATACGCCTGTTTGGAAGAGCCTTTCTGCTTGAAACCTCTTTATAAATGATCTTTTCAACCATTTTTTTTGCAACTTCTTGAATTTTTTCGGTTTGTGAAATTTCATCAAGATCCATAATTGCAAGATCTTCAAAGGCCGAAGCATTTAATGGCTGGGATAGTTTTGAACCATCACGATAGATCGCGTTGGACTTTAACATAAGCTCCCATGAAAGTTTGTAGGCCCGTCCGATATCCTCAATAGTACATTCATTGGGCATGTTAATTGTTTTTGAAATGGCACCGGAGATAAACGGCCCAACGGATGCCATCATTCTGATGTGGCCTTCCGGCCTGATTGATCTGACTCCATATCGTCCGCATTTATTGGCACAATCAAACACGGGCAGATGCTTATCCTTGATATGTGGAGCATTCTCCAGCGTCATGGTACCACAAACATAGTCATTGGCATTTTGTATTTCTTTAGAGGTAAAACCCATTTTTTGAAGAATGTTAAGATCCATACTCCTTATTTCATCATCAGAGAGCTTGAGTGTATCACGAAGAAACTCGTCTCCCATGGTATATCTTGAAAAAGCAAACGAAATATCAAATGCCTGGGAAAGAGAGTTTTCAATCTTTTCAATAATACTTGCGCCAACCCCTTTCTCTTTCAATTTTTCCATGTTTATAGCGGGACATCCCCTCAACGTACCGGCCCCAACAGCGTATCTGGAAATATCATCAATTTGCTCACTGGAATAACCAAGATTCAAAAGAGCACGCGGAACTGATTGGTTGATAATTTTAAAATAACCTCCGCCGGCAAGCTTCTTGAATTTCACAAGCGCATAATCCGGTTCAATACCGGTTGTATCACAATCCATCACCAATCCGATGGTACCTGTAGGTGCCACAACGGATACCTGTGCATTTCTAAAACCGTATTTTTCCCCCAATTCAAGAGCATCATCCCATGATTTTCTGGCAGCCTTTGACAGATATGAATCAACCTGGGCGGAATTAAGTCCGACAGGTTTGATTGTTAACGATTCGTAACCTTCCTTCTCACCATAAACGGCCCGACGATGATTACGCATAACTCTCAACATGTGCTTGCGATTTCTCTCATATGCCGCGAATGGGCCATGAGAATTTGCAAGCTCTGCGGAGACCTTATAGGCAGTACCACCCAAAATAGCAGAAATAGACGCAGCGATATTACGACCGCGTTCGCTGTCATAAGGAACGCCCATAACCATCAACACTGCCCCCAAATTTGCAAATCCAAGACCAAGGGTTCTGTAGTCAAAAGATCTTTTGGCAATTTCCTTTGATGGAAACTGTGCCATCAAAACGGAAATTTCCAGAACCAGTGTCCAGAGAGAGCAAGCATGAATAAAACCGTCAACATCAAACATGTTCGTCACAGGATCAACAAATTTCAAAAGATTCAAAGAGGCCAGATTACAGGCAGTATCATCCAAAAACATGTACTCGCTGCACGGATTCGAGGCGTTGATTCTTCCATCCTCGGGACATGTATGCCATTCATTGATCGTATCATCAAACTGAAGACCTGGATCTGCACAATTCCATGTTGCCTCATTAATAAGATTCCATAAATCGCTGGACTTGATTTTTTTAGCAATTTTACCATCAATACGATTTATTAACTCAAACTCTCCATCTTTTTCCAGTGACTCGAAGAATTTGTGGGGAATTCTTACCGAGTTATTTGAGTTTTGTCCCGAAACTGTTTCATATGCCTCTGAATTCCAATCGGTATTATATTCTTCAAATACGATATCCTTGAATCCCTGTTTGGCAAAATCAATGACCCTGGCAATATAATTCATTGGGACGTTATCTGCGCTTGCCTGCGCTATTGCCTTTTTGAGCTGTTTATTCTTTTTGGCAAGAAAACGATCCTCACCCTCAATTGAAGAAAGGGAGGCAAAAATATTATTCAGATGTTTTTTACAGATTTTGGAACCGGTCACCAAGGCTGCAACCTTTCTTTCCTCCTTCTCCTTCCACGTAATAAATTCCTCTATATCCGGATGATCAAGATCGACAGTGACCATCTTTGCGGCCCTTCTTGTTGTTCCACCTGATTTTATAGCACCGGCACAACGGTCCCCTATTTTCAGAAAAGACATAAGTCCGGAGGAGGCACCTCCTCCTGAAAGATTTTCACCACGTCCCCTTATGGAGGAAAAATTTGATCCGGTTCCCGAACCATATTTAAAAAGTCTGGCCTCTCTCATCCAAAGATCCATGATGCCGCCTGAATTCACAAGATCGTCATTAATGGATTGTATAAAACAGGCGTGTGGCTGAGGCCTTTCATATGCCGAGGTGGATTTTTTCAACTCAAAGCTTTCAGGATCAACGTAATAATGTCCCTGCGGCTGTCCCTTTATGTTATATGACGAATAAAGACCTGTATTAAACCATTGTGGAGAATTTGGTGCGGCCATTTGATTTGCCAGCATATGTGCCAATTCTTCCTGAAAAGTATTGGCGTCCTCACCTGTATCAAAATAATTATATTTTTCCCCCCAACTTCTCCAACATTTCGCCAGACGGTTAAAAACCTGTCTTGCATCGTGCTCGCCTCCCAAAACAGGCTTGTCATTCAAATCAAGAATATTTTTTCCCTTTTCGTCTGTTTGTGGAACTCCGGTTTTTCGGAAGTATTTTTGGGCGATAATATCTGTTGCAACCTGCGACCAGTCCTTTGGAACAACCACTTCCATTGTTGAATTACCAGAACCATCGGTATTTTTGATTTCACTTTGGCGTTTTTCAAATTCCATTGAATGATACGGGCCCTTACCTTTCCTTGTAAAAACTCTGTTAAATTTCATTGTCTCTCCCTCTTGAAATAGACGTGTGTGTGTGTAATCCAAGTAAGTTTATAAAAAAAATCCTTATACTTGATTGAAACCACCTCTTCATTGTCAGTCAAGAACAAAAACACCATATATTGTGTTTTTCACTGTCACGTAATTGACGATATACCTGATATAGTACAATTGACTATTTCTCTCAACTTTCCTTTTGAATAAATCAGGCCGGAATTCATATCAATTTTATTTTTTTAGCTTTATTCTGAAAGAAGTCTAATGGATAAAAATACGGGACATTTTTATGAAACATTCCGGCAAAAATCAACTAACCATTTCTTACATTATTGTATTACTACTAATTACAATGCCTTTGCTAGCAACAACCGCATGGTCAGGCCCTAACGAAAATAAGTTTGAATCCAGTGCATCTAAACAAGACAATTTGAATATCGAAAATTTCCCTGTCTACAAGACCACTCACAACAATTCCGGATGTCCGGAAAATTCCTATTGCAAAAAAAACCTGGGGAAAAAAAGATCCAGATGGGTGAACTTCGTCACAACCCTCCGTGGTTCTTCAAAATTCGTTACCCGAAAAATTGAGGCCTTTCGTGCAAAACACGGAATACCAATAGACGTCTGGTATATAGAAAAGGAAAACAGGGAAAAAATCATACATTGGAATTCAATCTGCCAATCACACTCCACTAAAAACAACAAGGTATACGTTGCAGAGATTATTTCCAAAAATCTGAAAAAAATAAAAACCCCTGGTATACATTTTGAAAAATGCCTGCTGATTCACAATAAAAAAATTCTCAAGTTCCCGATTCCAAGAGGACAGATACCACTTTACATTGATGGGAACAGGCCAGTCTTTATAAGTAATATTGGAAACCACTATTTCGGACTCCGTGTGAGCAGCAAAGGGGCATTGAATGTTGTTCCAATCAAATTTCCAATAAAACCACCTGTCACGGTTGATTGCCCCGAAAAGATCAAAAACAAACTGAATCTTTCCATTGATGGAAAGAAGGTATTTCTCCATCCACACTGCAAAAAAATCTATAATGGAAAAAACAAAAAATTTGAAATTGCAATGTTTATGCGGGCCTGCATTTAAACTCAAGAAAAAAAACAACTTACCGATAAACAAGACGTGTGGTTTTTGCTGGAGGAATAATGAAATACAAGCATCTTATCATCGCCATCTCAGTTATGATTTACGGGGCAATTTCTTATGCCGAATTCGATAATAAAAAGGCCACATCTAAAGACTTTTCACGCCTCTGTGACAGCGAGTCCACAGGATATCATCTAACATCCACAAACTGCTTGATTCATGATAAAACCTATAATGAATTCACATACAAAGAATGCGTAAAAGAAAATGAGAAATCCTGTCAACACTTCATAAAACAAATCAAGGAATATAAACAATATCATCCAACCGCAGTAATCGCATGTCGAAATCATGCAATGCAAAACCGCACCAGTTCCAAAGACATTAACACAATACTCACACATTTTTCCAAATGTTTGAATACCATGAAGAACAAGAAATTTGCCAAGAAATTACTCAACCTCACAAATCCACACTTGATTGGATTTAACACATTGATTAAGATTGCCGACAAAAAAATTGACAATGAATTATTAAAACAATGCGGTGAAGAATTTCAGTGTCTGGAAGTTGTTCTTGATATGAAATTTCCTCCAGACTTCGCAAGTCATGAGTTCTTGAATACATGTATAGCGATGCGTGGCAGGGACAAGGGAGTGTGTTTGTATAATGTTGTCAAGCATGATTCTTTTCGAAAAAAAATGGACATCCTTGAGCATAAACTAGAACAATGCCAAAACGAAAGTCCAAGAATCAACGGCTCATCCAGATATTTTAAAGATCATACTGAGGGTATAGAATTACTTCTTATCCCGAAAGAGACGGGAAGCGGCGTTCTGGAAATCTGACAGTACCAAACTGATAATCACGATTCATCATCAAGTTCCTTGAGCATTTGTTCACGCTCTTCGATCTTCTTTTTTGAATCATATAATTTCTCGAATATATCGCGTTTGTCACCAGGCGCTGCCACGGCCTTCCCCTTTTTTCCACGTACCTTCCTTGATTTGATATCTCTTTCCTGTTTCGCCTTTTTCTCATCCTCCATCTTATCAAGTTTTTTATTCAATTCGGAAACAATTGGATTAAAACCTTTTTTCAGCTCACCATGCACCCTGTTCACAGTTGAATCCTTGTCACCAAGAATACTTGAGTCTCCGCTTGATCTGGAACCACTTTTTATTTTGAAATTGGAAATAATGGAATCAGCACCAGAAATATTCATATCGGAAATAATATTACTCCAGTCGAAATACTTAACCCATGAATGTTTTCCCGGCCCGGAAGTTTGCCCCTTGGAATCAATCTGAATTCCATCACCTGTTATCATCTTTATTGGAGGACCGCCATATTTAACCTTGTATAATACAGCGCCACTTAACACAATCATTCTCGTAGTATTGCCTGGTGACTTCATAACAAAAAATCTCGCATTTCCGAATGGTTTGAAGTAACAAACATCATCTTCAACAATAATTTTCCGTCCACCAATTAAACTTTTTTTATAATCAACAAACAGGTCACCTTTAATCAGATTCAATGACTGATCTGGTGTTTTTTCAAGTTCCATTGTCAATTTGGATGAAGGCCCGAGTTTCAAACTGACATTTTTTCCGTCAGAGGCAATCATCCATGAATATTCTCCACAATCCAGAATATCGGAATTTTTTATGCCAGCTTTAGTCTGTGGCATCAATGAATTGCCATCTCTGACAATATTGACTCCACTTCCACCGAAATTTTCTATTTTAAAACTGCCGGCCCCGCCAATACAAGAAGCCAGCAACAACATTAACATTGGCAAAATAACCATTTTAAGTATCTTCATTCCCTCTCCTTATGAAACGAAAATTCCAAGATTTTTTGTATTAATCGACACCGATCGAATCCAGGTAAATTCTGAAACATACTGCTTAAAGTCCATTAAAGCTGGAGCATTGTACGGTGTCATCACACGCTTTAATCTTCTATCGTGAAAATGTTCCTGATGAATTGTCCTGGCAACGGACTCAATCTTTGACATATCACCATCAATAATTATGTAGGAAAGACAGGACTCTCGTGCAGCGGAATAGAGTAACTCGTCAGTTGGATAAAAAACATCAAAATTTTGTCTCGAAATCCCGGCCTGATTCACCAATTCCTTCAAGGTTGTCCACCAACCAAAAGCAATTTCGTTTTTTGCAACAACGGTAACACCCACCCCAAGAGTTATTGCAGAAAGAAATCTCATAAACGTGGAAAAATCCACACACTCGCTAAATGCCAAAAACAGGGCCTGTTCGCCTGACAGGCGATAATCACTATAATTTATTTCCCCCGGGATTCTATTTAAAAAATGTGGTTCTTCGTAAAAACGTATAAAATCCTTGTCCAACCATTTTTTATACTTGAAAAGAATCTCCTTATTGTCGCCATATACACCTTGAAACAAGGCACCAAAATGTTGGATAACAACTTCAACAACCTTGACAACCCTCGCAAGCCTGGAATCCACACTGAGGCCGGAAGGTTTCATAAGACAAAAACGGTAATCACTCCCACGGCCATTTTCCGGCATCACAGGATCCGAATCTGCCAGGTAATTCAAGTGAAATGCCCTCAAAAAACCTTTTCCCCCCATACGTGGCCCGAGCCGTGACAATTTAAGACCTCCTTCCGGAAAAAAACCAACACGTCCCGCTTCGACCGGTTTGTTAACATACAAATTACCTGCCTCCAGATTTTTTAACAGATAATCCACATCACTTCCAGACTGTCCGTAAATAACTCCCGTTCTGATATAATCCTGGGAATTAAATATCTGCACTGCCTCTGAAAGTTCCCTGAAATATGTCACATAAATCATCGGTCCGTTGATTTGCTCCCCTGAAAAATTATCCTGTTGGCACATCCTGACGTTGTTCAATTCATATATTGCCGGCCCTGCATGAAAAGAATATTCCCCGGTAAGATCAAGTATCTTTCTGCCATTATATTCCTTTATTTCCTCATATACCGCTTCCCGTTTTAAACGTAGCTTTTCCCTGGTATCTCTTCCACCGATAAGCGGCCCCATGGAATCAGAGAAAACACATTGAACATCCATTTTTATTTCATGGCATAATCCAACAAGTTTTTTTTCAAACTCCTCCTTCAAACTTTCATGTACTATAATTCTGGATACGGCCGCAAGACTTTGCCCGGCACGGGAAAAGGCTGATCTGACAAGAGCATTCACTGCACATCGAAGATCTGCATTGGCCGTAATAATCATGGAATTTTTCCCTCCAAGAAGAACAAGGGCCTCGGCCTTGAACTTTAACTTGTGAAGTTCATTTTCCACAGTCTTGGAAAAAAACTTCAAATACAGCTCTTTTCCAACGCTCCATTCCCCTTCAAAAGCGACACCTGCAACAAACGGACTTTTGAAAATTCCCTCCATTATTTTCTGATCGGCGATCGGACATAATGTTAAAATATCTTGGGACAATCCTATTTCATGAAAAATTCCAACAATTTCCATCATTGCAAACGGACATAATATTGATGGCGAAACAATAACTGTATTTCCAGACACCAAGGCCGCTACCATCATTCCGACAGGAGATGAAAACGGCGAATGCCTGTCTGCGGTCACATAAAAAATCCCCTTGGAACGCAACTTGGAATTCTTCTTTGTTAATCGTAGTTCCTCCCTTGCATAATAATTCAAAAAATCAATAGCTCTATTAACTTCATCATGCGATATCGAAACATTCCATCCAGTCTCTCTTGATAAAAGTGCTACAAGTTCATTTCTCTTTACGACCATTATATTTGCAACACGAACAAGAATTGCCGATCTGGCAACCACCGATGTTGAGGACCAGTCTCCAGCCAGATATGCACTCCTGGAATTTTTCAAAAAAACACTAACATCATTACCGGTTGCGCAACGTATCCGGCCTAATATCCTGTCCGGGTTATTTGCCATCCCGACTTCAATGATTTCTCCGGAAACTTCAAGTTTGTCGCTATAATCAATAACCGATTGATCTTCATCCAGAACACTGTAAGCATTTTTTAACAATTGTCCGGACTCCTTCAAAAAAATTCTCGAAGGAGGTACATTGAAAAAACGACTGGAAAGTTCCGTGAAGAAAACATCCCTCACCAATCCCCTCTTTCTCTTTCGTTCCAAATGCGTTTTTATTGGTGTTTCCAGACTTTGTTTGTAACGATGAGACCTCATCATATTAAGAATGCCAAATTGAGACGAATTTTCCATTACTCTTCTTACAAGATACCCCATCCCACTAAATATCGGCCCAACAGGAACACTGTTACGAACAACCCATCCCATTTTAACCATGGCACGGGAGAGTGCCTCATAAGTCATATCCAGACACTGATGTTCAATTTTACTGGAATTTTTGAAATACTTGTCACGAAGCACCTCGGCAAAAGAATGGTCCACAAAGTTATGTGACCCCACCACCAGTTGCAAATCAGGATCTAACTCCATGATTTTTACCATTAATTGCCTGTAATGAAGATCAGTCTCCTCCTTGTTCAGGAATTGAAATGAGTTCCATCCCATGGATTCACACGTCACTGTCTCCTCATTCCAATAGGCACCTTTCACAAGCCTTACTGGAAAAACAACATTATATTTTTTAGCAATGTTCTTGATTTTTTGCAGATGCTCGAATCCATCACGCAAATAGGCCTGAAGAGTAAAACCAAGATATTTTCCTTCCCGAAGTTGTGAAAATTCGTCAAACAATCTCTCAACAACATCATATGCAAACTCGAGTGTATTATATTGTTCGGCATCAATAAAAACCAAAACATCATTCTGCACGGCATTTAGCATGATCTTTTTCAGATTTCCCAAAAATTCTTCTGAAAGATTATCACAACTATTTGGATTAAAATTACTCTCAAAGGCGGACAATTTTATTGAAACCTGGCCCTTTGGAAGCTCTGACGCATTTTTTTCACCTTTTGAATAATATGCACTGAATTTTCTGATAAGCTTGACAACACCATCCGTGTACCGTCCGGCCTCCCCGCTCAAATCAAATCTTTCACCAAGAAAATCCAGACAAACATCACGTCCACTGTCCATCAGACGTTTACTGATTTTTCTCATCGCCCCAGGGCCTTCTCCTGCAATGAATTTACGTGCAGACAACCCCATAATGCGTCTTACACATCTTCGCAAAATTGAAGGAGGTATGACCTTGACAACTTTTAAAATCACATTAAAAAGATAAATAATCATCCCCGGCAGTGATCTGCCTTCAGCGACTTTTTTCTGTTTTGTGCCACTTGTTTTTACGCCGGAAAGAATTCCCTCCAAACATTGAATGAGATTCCTCTTGATTTCCTCGCCGTTTTCATCAGTGATGGTAAGTGAAATGGAAAGAAACTGGAGAAGATTCACCTTCAACATACTCCTTCTGGCGAGCAGGGAAAAAATAAAATCAAATATTTTTTCAAATCTGCCGGGCCTGTATGAATTGATATGAACCAGCAGGTTCTGAACCACATCCTGAAGATCATATTCCAGATCAAAATATCTCTCATCATGAAGAAAATCAGGCAAATCATATCTGAAGGTTACAATATCCATCATGGACGGAAAGTCTGTGTTCATATAAACGATGACTTTCTCAACATGTTCCATCAATGGCCGGTAATCCTCCTGGGTACAACCATCCATTTCCTCAAGAATAAACAATTCCCAACCAAGTCTGGGCGTATAAAACCTGATCGCACCCTCTTCATAAAAAAAAGCAACCAGAAACATTATCCCTGAATATTCAATTTGAATCTTGAAGTCCTTGAAATTTGCCATGGTATAAGCAGAGAGAACAGACGAAAGTCCATCCATTATTTCACCATCACCATCACAAAATACACTTTTATGATCCTCATAAAAATATACCTTCCACAATCTGCCATTATTCTGAAACCCCCTCTCATTAATCCTGGGAATTTGCAGCACGGAAAGATCAAAATACTTCCTATTAGACATCATCAAATCAAACCTCCAATAAGTATTAAAAAATATATCACCTGATATGGATACCGTAAACAATCACAAAGTTGACTCCACATATCATAAAAAGGTAAAATTAAAAGATGGCAGGGATAACAAAGCACCAAAATAATAGAACTTCTTTTCTGATTGTTCTTCCTTTTATAATTTTACTTACCGCAATACCATCTGCAAACGCTTTTAAAACCACTGTAGAAAGATACGATATCCGGGACCTTGAAATCCTTGAAAAAGAGAAAAATTATCTGGAATTTCTGGCACATACCAACGATATCAGACCCACTGAAAGAAACGATCACTGGAAGGATATGGTTTACAACGTATCCGAAAATTTCGTGGACGATCTCATGGCCAGAAAACAATTTTCAAAGGAAACATTCCAGTTTCTCGAAAAAATCGGAAGCCGGCCAAATATTCGAGGCAATGAAATATTCCAGATAAAGAGAGGACAATACGCCCTGTCCTATTTGAAAAAATGCTTTATCATTTCCAACAAGCATAAGACAGTTCCACGTAAAGACAATACTTGTTTCCATGATCTTGATAACTTTTGGAATAATACCGCCAAGGATTTTATCAATCTCGAACTTGGAATGAAACTTGCCGAACTGACCCTGGATTTCTATCCTGACAGCGATGTATGGATGTTTCTTTCAAAAGTGGCATCAAGTGAATTCGCCGCCCCCTATTGCAAACAGGAAAAACTCATTGGCCAACTTTTAAAATATCTAAATAAAACCTCCCTGCCACACAATTCCGACCGATTAAAGGATTATCTCGATAAAAACATTTCTTCTGCCTGCTGGAATGCCATGACACCATATCTTCAAAAAAGACTTTTTCCAGAAACAAAAACAAACGATAAAAAACTGGCATTTCTCATGCTTCAAGCAAAAAAATCATTACCCGAAAAGTTGAAAGACACATATCTTACACTATTCATGCTCAATGGCCCTAAAATCGGCCCTGTATTCAACGAGGCCTGGAATATAATGAAGGAACTTGGAAATGACTATCGCAGAAGAGAATATGTCCTCTCTCAACTTAAAAACATGCAAATCCTTCCCGGAAAGCTGTTTAAAGGACCGGACATCAAACGCCTTAAAATCATCCTGGAGTACTTTCATCAAAATTTCCCTGAATATCTCGATTATTATGGCAAAACCTGTATCAATTACCTGAAAGGAAATAGCACACAGTACAACCTGGGCAACCCTACTCCAGGCTGCCACGAACTCTTCAGAACCTCAAAAAACACCAACTGGCTTTCAAGCTCACTTCAAGCAAAATATTGGGAAAGTCTATAGTATAATGACCAGACCAGGGCACAAAAAAAGGCCCCGGCTTTTACCGAGGCCCTCTTTTTGTTGTTTTTTACAAAAAATTACTTTTTAAGATGATTTCCAATAACCTTTGCAAGTTCAAACATTGTGACAGACTTCTTTCCATCAAAAACCAGCTTCAATTTCGCATCCGCAAGAATATTACGTCTGTTTTTTGGATCTTGAAGATTGTTCTTTTTAATGTACTCCCATATTTTTTTGACAATCTGTGTTCTTGGAATTGCCTTACTGCCAACAACTTGTGCCAACGCCTCATCAGGCTGCACAGGCTTCATAAAAGCTGCATTTGGCTTACGCTTTGTTTTCTTTTTTACAACCTTTTTCTTGGCAACTTTCTTTTTTGCTACCTTTTTCTTGGCAACTTTCTTTTTTACAACCTTTTTCTTGGCAACTTTCTTCTTTGCAACCTTTTTCTTGGCAACTTTCTTTTTTGCAACCTTTTTCTTGGCAACTTTCTTCTTTGCTACCTTTTTCTTTGCAACTTTTTTCTTAGCCGTTTTTTTCTTCTTTTTTACTACCATTCAATACCTCCGTAAAAAATTGTGGAAAAGTTATCGCATTAGCAAAATTCAAAATATTCTGCTGTAATATCCATCATTTCAAAACCTTGGTCCATTCGACCACCTGTCCATCCTCTCCCAAATTATCACCCGTTTTCTCATAACCATGACTTTCGTTCAGGGAATACATCCGAAAATTATCAATACGACAATAATGCTTTATTTTTTTTAGCTTGAGTTTGCGGGCCTTATTTTCAAAGAATTTCTTAATCTGGTGCGAATAACCACTGCCTTGTTGATGCATTTTTATGGCAGTATTCTTCGTCAATAATGAATCATTATCCACCTTAAAAAATACTGCTGCAATAATCTCCTTATTCTCCACAGTACTGCAGGCATACAGGTCCCATCCATCCTTAACTTCATTTTTTATTTCCTGCACAGTCCAGTTAAAATCGGGTGAATCCGAAAAAGCATCTACAGTATGCTCATAAATTTCCTTAATGTGCTCATTACCTGTTGCCTGTTTAAAGATAATTTCCATAATCTCTTTTCAATGTTATTCTTGGAAAACTTCTCATTTCATTATACTCTTGTCGGTTATTACTCGGCAAGAATATTTCTTAACTTAACAAATTTTTACGAAGAGAAATTCACGGGAAGTTTGCGCTATACTAAAATGAATTTCATAAAACCAAAATTGAAACCAGATTTACCGAATAGACATGATTTTCCCGATATACTCAGGGGATTTGCTGTCATTCTCATGTTCATTTTCCACTGTTCCTATGATTTAAACCTGCTTGGATTCATCGAAATAAACATTCACAAGTACACATTATGGTATGTTCTACCACGTATAATAGTATTTCTCTTCCTGTTCTGTGTTGGACTGACTATCACTTTAACCCATAAAAATGGCATCAAATGGGGAAAATTCCACAGACGACTGGGCAAAATCACGGTCTGTGCCATTGGAGTGTCTCTTGCAACTTACCTTTGTTTTCCAAAACACTGGATCTACTTTGGCACCCTCCACTGCATCGCTGTTTGCAGCTTGCTTGCTCTGCCGCTGCTGAAACATCATTTTCTTGCGCTGATTGGCGCAATCGCTCTTTTTATTCCGGCATTACTGGGAAAAACCATCCCGTGGTTCCTTTTATCACACAATTCCATGGACTATATCCCACCTTTTCCATGGTTCGGAGTTGTTCTTTTGGGAATATTTTCCAACGGAATCAATATACACCGAATTTCCATCCCAAAATGGAGAATACTTGTCCCAGCCAAAAACACCCTCGTCTTTCTAGGCAGACACTCTCTTCCAATCTATCTTATCCATCAACCTGTAATTTATGGGGTTTTAAAACTCATTCAAATGACTGTATCAAGATAAATCAGAATCACTCATCATCAACATCATCAAAGGTAATGACATCACTTTCATCTTCATCTTCATCGGATATTTTATCTTCAGGAATAAAACCATCCTCAATTTTCTGCTGCTTCTTGGCATCTTCCCTTATACGCTCAAACTCCTGCAACTCTGCTGAACGCTTTGCATTGACCTCTTGAAAGAAAATTTCATTGACATAAAGTCGGATTTTTTTCTTTTTATCCTCATCTACAGAATGAATCAACGC
>JAGLPP010000063.1 GCA_023137315.1 Bacteriovoracaceae bacterium | reverse complement strand
ATGGAAAGCGGGGTTGGAAAATCCAAACGATAGGTTTTCATCTCCAAAGGGGTATCTACTTCAAAAGTTATTTCCGACTCAGTCATTGTCATCAGTGATATTTTGTATCTTGCTTCGGCATAGCTAAGTTTATGATTCTTTCTTATGTCATATTTTTGTTCTTCAAAATCTGAAGGATTGAGATTGCGATATTTGGAGGGATTTTCCTTCTTCAATTGCTGTATTTTTGCCCGCACCAACTCGTTATACTTTTTTTCATTTTTTATCTGATGCATTTTGGCCATTTCAACAACAAACTTGAGCCCCATCTTTTCCCGAATAACAAGAACCTTGTTATAACCAAAGGTATTTCGAAAAGAGTCTGAATTATAGGAGGAACAGTTAAAAACGACCACAAAGGGCATGTATCTTTCCTCTTCCTTTAGCTTGTCAATCAATCGTAAGAGCTGTGAAGATGAACTGGATGAATCGTCAGCTTCATTCTCACCATCATCCCCTTCAGCACCTGAATCAAATTCATCTGCATCATCAACCGAGTATTTGAAGGCTATAATATCAGGACGAATCTTGTCTATAATCCATAGATCATCAGTCAGGAAAGTCTGTGTTCTAAAAATATATGGATGATTTTCCAACGACTCGCTCTGATTCCGCAAAACACTCATATCCCGGTCAACAAGAAGTATTTTTGTTTTTGGGAACTTGTAATCATCCATATGATCCAGAACCCATTCCTTATGCCTCTTTTTAATCTGCAGAAGCTCACCTTGATATTCGGCAATTCGCTCCTTTTTCATCTTTTCAATAACTTTTGGGTCCGGTTTTTCTTCTTCCTTTTCCTTTTCCTTTTCCTTCTTCTCCTCTTTTTTATCTTCTTTCTTCTCTTTCTTCTCTTCTTTCTCTTTTTTACATTTTTTTATCTCAATACCATCCTCATCAAACACGGGTTCATCAAGAAAGATAAAATCGAAATCATAACCATACATACAATCATAAAAAAGATTTTTATTATAAATCTGCTTCACTATGAATCTGGAGGAAGGAACAATGTTCTTCGGAAGATCGCTCTGTAGATCAATAATCTGCCCCTTCTCAAGCCTTATATTCCCCTCCACGTGCATTGAAGTTGCAGAAATCGAGAGAATCTTGAAATCCACAATCAACTCAACATCCCTTGAAAACCTTGCCTCGGCAAAATCAGGCTTGATAACGTCCTGTGGATAGGCCACACACATTGGATCATAGACAACATCGTGGTATTCAGGACACTTGATATGTGTGAAGCTCAATCCGGCAGAACGGCATTGATGAATCATGTCCTGGGACTCTATGAGACCTACAATCGGAATACTTCTAAATTTGTCATCCTGGGAAATAAGCTGGCCAATATCCAAAAGCTGATCTGTTCTTTCTGTCACATCAATATAAATAATTTTGGGATCAATCTCCAATAGTCTTAAAAACAATCCGTAAAAATCACTTTCCTTGAATGACCACATCGTAAGAAATTCAAATTTAAAATTTGATTCTTCTCTGGCATACTGGCCATTAAATCTCTGTTTAAGGGCATCCCAATATTTCTTATCGTTTCCAATATAAACTATGGTACGAATTTCTTTTCGTTTTTCCTCTTCCACATTAACACCCTTGATATACGTTGAGTATATCATAGGAGGCAAAGAAACATAGCGATTTTTTTAGTGACGTCCGTCCAATTTCAGATATCGAAATCATCGTAAGTTTGACAATAATGCTCGTCATATTCCTTGAGGAAATATTTTCTCACAAAATACTGCCCCGAACGGACTGTTTCCATGAATCTATAATCTTCCAGCTGTCTAAGGGCGTGATGAACCTCTTCTAAAGAAAGTCCCAGAACCCTGGCCATTTCCGTATGTGAGAGTAATTGTGATATTCCATAAATCTTGTACAAATTCGGTCTGCACCAGACTTGCCTGTATAAAAACATGAGTACAACTATCTCGATTCTACTCAGCTTAAAGCGCTTCAATATCTGGTCAAAAAAAATGTTTGGAATTTCCGACATTGATGCTCGAAAAACATCTTCATCCCGGTTGGCGTCCGAAACGTTTTCCTTTCTTCCGGAACGATGGTCTGCCAATATTGTGTGAAGATCAGGCATGGTACCGTCCTTTGGTATGGATGATAATCAATGGAGTTCAAGTCAACACTCCGACCATACCTGCAATAATTGTGTCACAAGTAATCAATGGATACCAGAAAAATTTATTTCTATGCCTGATTTTTCCTGTCTACTAAAGTCTGCAGTTCGTTTAATGCAAGCAAAATAATCAACTTTTGTTTTTTTCGAGCCCCAATGTTATATTTCTGCATCACACTATTTACCAATTCATCCTCACAACCACCTTCAATCAACATTTTACGCATGAAAAGACCGCAAAACACACCGTCATCAAAAACAAGTTCATAAAGTCTTTGTCTGTCCAAGGCAAGTCTGCCTAGAAGTTTTATAAATCTCTCACATAAACCAATCAGAGGATTATTCATTGCATCGGCAATATCTTTTCTGCAAACTGTAAAAATATTACCCGTTGACACTTCAGCAAGAAGCAATTCATGGACTATTTTCAAATCAATGTGTGCCTTCAGTGATTTTTTCCTGATTGAAGAAAATCTTGACCAATCTTCCAGGTCCTCCACTGAAATTCCAAATTCACTCCCCCGCATCGCAAGTTGGATTAACACTTCATAATTATTTTGTGGGATAATCCGTAAAATTTTCATCCTGCCTAAAAACGACAATTTTTTCAAATCAGATGGAAGGATAATATTATTATTATTCACCAATTGAAAGAAAACTTCCGAAAAATCATATATACCGGCACCAGCTTTGAAGGCCTCCTTGAGAAAATAATCTGAACTCAATTTTTCAAGATTAAATTCAGGAATTAACTCTTTCAAGCCCGAATGAACATTAAAACCGGTTTTTCGCAAAAAACGCACCAATCGTAAAAATCTCACAGGATCTTTAACCACATCCCGGCCGCAATGCCGAAATATCTTTTTCTGCAAATCACCTATACCGTTGCAGGGATCTACAAAATTCATTGTCACAACATTTTTAACTTTCTTGATCTCGATTCCAATAGCATTTATGGTAAAATCACGTCTTTTAAACGCTTCATCGTGTGATAAATTTGATTCAAGACAAACATCAAAATCCTTGTGTCCCAACGCTTTTTTATCATCATGAAAATATTCCAATCGCGGTGATGAAAATTCCAATGACATGCTGGAATCATCCAATTTCACCCTGAAGATTCCGAACGGCAATCGCTTTGTTTCCAAATCAAATACCGTCTCCATTTTTCGCTGGATTTGTCGAATTTCCTTCTCCCATCTGTCACCAGTAAGTTTCTTCTCCAATCTTATTTCAAAATCAAGATCGGAAGGCAATGTTCCTTCAAGAAGATAATCACGGGTTCCTCCTCCAATTAGAATTAATACGAACCCCTGTTCAAGAAAATAATTCAAAAGTTCTCTAATGTTTTCCGGGAAAAATTCCTTGTATGGAGGGATTTTCTTCGTCATTTTTATAATGGTTTTTTGCTGCCTACAAGACGATCTATTGTTTTCTTTATTCTTACAAATTCAGTAGCACCCTTATGATGTACAAGATAAAATTTTCCGTTGGAAACTTCAAACTTGCGTCCCAAAACACTGATTTTATCCCTGTAATACGATCGTTTTAACACATGGGTTGGTATCACGGCCACTCCAAGTCCCTGATGAACAGCTTCAAGCATCTTTCCATGGGAATTAATGATAAAACGAACATTGATTTTGGATGGAACATCACCAAAACATTCCATACACCACTTTGAGTACAACAGATCATTGTTTTCAAAGAGGATTGTCGGAACTGTACATAACTTTTCCGCTGTAACCTTGCTGTCTATGCCAAAATTATTCTCTCTTGGATAAACCATTGCAAGTTTTTCTTCATTCAAATATATTTTTTCTCCCGTCCGCGGAAGCGCCGATTCCGGCATAACAACAAAATCAAGTTTATGTCCTTCAAAATCCCTGATCAGATGCTCTTCAAAACCAAGCTTCACTTCAACATTTATACGGGAAAAATCCCTTGAAAGCGAAAGCATTTCATATCCCAACCATGATTTTCCTATTCCAGTCAGGGTTCCTATCCTGACCTTTCCTGACATTGAATCCTTGTCGTAACGAATCTGCTCCACCGTCTCATCCAACCTCGAAAAAAAATCAGATCCCAACGCAAACAGCTTCTCACCTTCCGGAGTCATGGCAACTTTTTTTCCAAAACGTTTGAAAAGCTTTACACCAATCTTGTTTTCAAGGTTTTTTATACTTTGGCTTATTGCTGACTGGGTAACACCTAATTTTTCTGCCGCCTTTGAAAAACTATCATTAGAGGCGACTGTAACCAGCGTATGCAGTTGTGAAGTTTCTATCATATCCAGGCCCCAATAGAAATTATGGAAGAGTGCCGTGTTCTTATATTATAAATAATATTCTTTGACCAGAGGCACAGCAAACAAATTATTTATACGCCTCCTTAATACTTTACATCCATGAAATTTTAACTTATTTAGATTGAACATCATTCATATTTTTGCGAAAGAGGAAAGTTCACAGTTATGGATACCCAATTGACAAAAAAAGACCTTTACGAATCCGTTAAAACGCTGGTCGAATTGGAAGATAAACCACACATTCACCTTTGCCAGCACAAACTCTTCACTCTGTTCAGTATCGCCTTTCAATACATGCTTTTTCGTTCCACTAAATATCCAGGCGCATATATTATAAGAATTGAAGACAGCCAACTTGCCGATAAATTGGCAAAAAGGGCAAAAGATCCATTATCAAGAAAATTTCTTCAAGCACTACTTCTTCCAAGAAAATACAAATATGACAATTCATATTTTTATCTCGACTTCTTTCATATCGGATCATGGCAACTCACAAACAATATTCCAAAAGAAAAAATAAGGGCCGCACTCACTATAAAAAACAGCTCAAGCAAACCAATGACTGAATTTTTGACCGATGATCCTGAAGACGTAGTTGAAGGTTCAGGAAGTATCAATATTTCGGACTTGCCCGAAGATTATTACATTCGATTGCTACGTGAATCTGTCCCCAAGACGATCACAATTGCATATAACTGCGATTTTGAAGACACCTACAAGGTATCCTTTCCGTTTATCAAAGAGAAAGAGGAAAAGGCTTTCCAAGGGGTCAATATCTCTTCTGATGTTAATTTTGACAAACTGGAAAAATAAACGTGCCTCAGCACGGCGGTCTGCCTTGATCATAAGTAAAAAGTATTAAAAGATGTGATATAAGAGGTTTTACTGGCAAGTGCCTATTCAGGCCCTTATTCATGAGATTGGTTAAGGTGGGATATTGGGATAATGCTCTTTGCTGATCAAGGCCAAAACCGAAAACCAACCAATCTTGATTAATACTATTGCCAAAACCGTGCCAATTTTTCTTGACTAATTTCCAATGATTTATTCATTTTTAATTGGTGCTGATATGTGACTAGTATCCTTTCGTCCCACAATGCTGCGGCGAATGGAGACAAAAAGGGGTTAAGAGCACTTTTTTTTCAAGAAAAATAACGCACTACGGCTACAAGATTCTTACAAAAACAGATTTTATTCTTTCAAAATAGGTATTGGCACTTTCCTGCGTAAGTTCCGGTTCAAATGAAAACCTTAAAGCACAAGATGCATCTGCTTCACTGTAACCCATCCCCAAAAGCACTCTGTTTGGCCCGGAAAGGCCTGATGAACAAGCAGAACCACTCGAAATATCCATCCCGCCCATATCAAATGCCGGAAGAAGATTATTTGCCTTTTTTCCATATACTATCATCATGATTGTATTTGAATTTCTCAAAGAGGATTCTGCGCCAACAATTTCCCCTTTTTTATGTATAAGTTTTGAAAGTTCCGACTCCAGATATTGTTTTGCTTTCCTTGTTCGTGAAATATCCACCTTCAAAAGCTTTTCCTCAATTGCCAGTTTCATTGAATAAATACCATGAAGATTTTGTGTTCCACCACGAAACCTGTTGTACTTGTATCCCTTTTTAATGAAGCTAAAACCAACTCCGGTAAACGAACCGAACTTATGGCCGGAAAAACTGTAAGCATCAATATCACAATCGAGTTTTCGCCAATCCTCCACCTTAAAAGGTGCCTGGGTTGCATCAACATGAATAAATGCATTTGTCTTTTCTTTAATTCTGGAGGCCTTCTTTAAATCCCAGACAACACCTGTTTCATTATTAACCCATGTATAATTCAATATGGAATTCCCTGTAAATTTATCCAGGTAACCACCCTGAAAAAAAACCTCATCAAATTCCCCATTCTTGTTTATTTTATACATCTCTGTTTGAAGACCTTTTCCTTCCATAATTGGTGCCGTTTCCGTAATGCATGAATGATCAGTTGGCGAATATAAAAAAAGCGCACCGTCATCTTTTTTCATGGAATCAACGAAACCAGTAAGAATAGTATTGCTTCCTTCCGTGGCACCTGAATGGAAAAAAAGGTCATGAGTTTTTTTCAAACCAAATATGGAAAAAAGGAAATCGCACGTTTCATGAATAAGCTTCGCACTTTCCCTGCCTGATAGATGAATGGCGGACGGATTGCCTAAAAAAACACCCCCACTTGCCACCCAGTCTTTAACTGAACAGGCCAATGGGGATGTTGCATTATAATCGAAATAATATCTATTGGTTAATTTCACCTAGCGGACTTCTAATTACGCTCTGAACTTCAGGTTCAACAGTAGTTGTATCAGTTGTAGTTGTAGTTGCAGCTTCTGATTGGGCAAGTATCTCTTGTGCAAAATTTGAAACCTGTTCTCTCTTCTCGATTTCAACATCCTTTGATTTTCTAATTAAATCACCAAGTGATGTTGTTTCGAGGTACTCTCTCATAATTATTCCAAGATTCTGGAAATAATTTTTTGAAAGATGATACTCAACAGTGTCAGAAGTCTCTGCCTCGGTTCCGATTATGTCCTTGGCAGGATTAATGTTTTCGCCGACACAATCAAGCACGTCCTTGATTGTAATCTGATCCATGGTCCTTGCGAGAACATAGCCTCCTCCCGGCCCTCTAACCGATTTCACAGCACTACCATTTCTCAGCCTTCTGAACAATTGTTCGAGATAATGCAAAGAAATGTTCTGTCTTTGAGAAATTTCTTGAAGTCTTACCGGATTTCCCTTCGAATGTTGGGTTAAATCCAGCATTGCCCTAACAGCGTAACGTCCTTTTGATGTAAGTCTCATTGGTCTCCTCCATAATCCAATAAAGCCCGTAAGCCAGTTACTTGAAAACAATGTGCGTGCCGTCCATCGATTGAAAAATTTCCTTATTTTTCAATGCTATTTTTCGTTGTGACTCTAAATTGATTGGATTTTATAGATCAACTTAGCCCCAACACAAATAGTATGACCTGACAAAAAGGGTCAAGTCAAACCTAAAATCAACATTAATTAAAATAAATCTTTTCCCATATTCTCGTTTTTTCCCAATTTTAAAGTTTCTCTTTTATTTCATGGAGTTATCCATTGTTTTTACTCTAAATATAGCTGTGTAGGTATGTCACACGGAGAATAACCAAGTTTGGTGGTCGGAATAAATTTCCTGGTCATACACGATAAAAAATTACATTTCGAGAAGGAATTTCTTCATTATCCACAGACCTGTTGATTGCAAACTCAATTTCATAAAAATTAAAATCCTCATCAACAATCCTTATCAGTTCATTAATCCACGGCCTTCCCCATTCGATAAAAAAATAATCCTTATCGTCTGTATAAAGTGGGATTTCGAGATGGGTTATTTCATGTGCCTGTTTGATTCGAAAAAAATCTGCATGAACAAACCTGTCCATCTCATTAATAATCGAATAAGTAGGACTCAGTACCTCTGACGAAGCGGCGTCACTATGAATATTCATTGATTGTACAAAATATTTTGAAAAAGTTGTTTTCCCGGCACCAACCGGACCTGTAAGAATCACTACCGCAGGCGTGGAAATAAGTGATTTCATTTCTTTGATAACATCCAATAGGTCAGATTCAAGAACTTTTTTCCAGGATTTTAGAATCAATGTCTCCCTCCTTCAACCACTCATGCCATGCTCAAGCAAGCTCTTCTTGCACGACCTTGACGATCCTGTCGCAGACACTGAAAACCTGGTCTTCGTTTTTACCTTCCACCATGACACGTGCCAGATGTTCCGTTCCAGAATATCGAAGAAGTGTCCTGACGTTATCACGAAACTGCACATCAATTTCCTCTAATATTTTCTGTATTGCCGGAATTTCCTGAAATGGTTTCTTTTCTGTCACTCTGATATTTTTCAAAATCTGTGGATATAGTTTTATATCCTCTGTCAGTTCGTTTATGGATTTTCCAAAAAATTTCACACACTCAATCACTTTCAAAGCAGCAAGAATACCATCACCTGTTGTAGCGTGATTTTTAAAAATAATGTGCCCCGAAGGCTCTCCTCCAATAGGTGAACCATTATTTTTCATATATTCCATTATGTAACGATCTCCAACATTGGTCCTTTTAAGTAAAAGTCCCATGGATTTGAGATAGTGCTCAAGTCCGAGATTGGTCATCACCGTGCCAATAACCTCGTCACCACTTTTCAATTCATGTTTCAAAAACATCAAACGTGCACAGAGACCTATAATCTTGTCACCATCTATCACCCTTCCATTACTATCAATAATTATCAACCTGTCCGCATCGCCATCCAGACAAATTCCAAAATCAGCACGATATTCAACAACCTTCTTCTGGCACAATTCCGTATGAAGCGAACCACATCTTTCGTTGATATTCCGCCCGTTTGGTTCCACTCCAATTGTAAAAACTTCCGCACCAAGTTCAGAAAAAACCATTGGACCAACCTTGTAAGCCGCTCCGTTTGCACAATCAAGAACGATCCTCATACCTTCCAGATTGTACTGAACCGGCAACGCCGATTTAACCTGTACTATGTAACGACCGATCACCTCATCAAGCCTTTGCGCACTTCCAATATCCTCTCCCGAAACCGTCGGAATCGTTGATGGATCAAGTACCATCTGTTCAAGTTCATATTCCACATTATCAGGAAGTTTATATCCCTGATGATCAAAAATCTTGATCCCATTATCTCCAAAGCTGTTATGGGAGGCGGAAATCATTATACCGGCCTCCGCCCTCATTGATTCGGTGGCAAAGGCAACACCGGGAGTTGGCAGTGGACCTGTCAAAATCACATGTCCTCCCTGCGAACACACTCCTGCCGATAAGGCCTGCTCAAGCATATAACAGCTCAATCTTGTATCCTTGCCGACAATGATAAGGGGTTTTTTATTTCTTTTTGAAGTCTTTTGGAAATAATAAGTCACGGCCCTGCCCAGCGCCGTGGCCACTTCGCAGGTCATCGGATAATGATTGGCCTTGCCTCTAACACCATCTGTTCCAAATAGTTTTCTTTCACCCATTTTTTTCTCCAGTAAACAACATTTACCAGTTTACCGCATAGAAGGCAAAAAAAACCGGGGATACAGACAGACTTTTTGTGGCCATGCACCTGGACTATGCCACTTTTTTATCCAATTCATCCGCAATGGAATCCAACAAATCACGCGAAAGCATAAGTTTTTTCCTGAGCGCCTCACGGGAAATACCCATCACCCTGGCAGCATGTGACTTGTTTCCACCCATCCTTTTAATTTCGGCAAGAATCATTTCCCTCTCCACAATTGCCACTCGATCCTTAAGAGAAATATTGTAGTCACCAGCGTGTGGAATATCTCCAAACATACTAAGATTATCGCTAATATCAAAAAGTGGAGCTGAATTATTACCTAATTCAAGTTCAGTTATAATGTGCGCCTTTGGATTATACAGAACCGCCCTCTCTACACAATGACGAAGTTCTTCAATATTCCTTGGCCAGTTATAATTATGAAGTTTTGCCATCGCCCTGGATGAAAAGCTTTTTAGCAAGAGTCCCTGTTTTTTACATTCAAACCTTAAAAAATAATCAACCAACATCGGTATATCATCTTCACGCCGTCTCAAGGAATCAATATGCACCAGTGAACGATTTAAATATTCAAAAAAATCACGATCAAAATCACCTTCTTCTTGAAGTTTTTCGATATCAACTGAAGTTGTCACAATGACCCTGACATCCAAAGTGAACTTCACATCTGGAATCTGACGATTTTTCAAAATTTCCACCAGCTTTTCCTGTATATCTATGGGAAGCTTGCTTACCTCACGCAAAACAATTGTTCCTCCCTGGCACTTGAAGAGCTTCGATTGTTCTCCCCAGAGTTCATTCTTCAATTTTTCATAATTTTTTGTATTGCAATCAATTTCTTCAAACGGTTTTAGCCCCCTTTGCCCCTCATAATGCATAATTTTAGCAAACAAATATTTCCCCACTCCGGATTCTCCGAAAATTACAACAGGTGAATCGAGATCCTTGAGTTTGATAATATTTGAACGCAATGATTTTAAATGAGGTGTATCACCAATCATGGCATACTCTCTGGCCCTCGGATTCGAGAACCTTCTAATCTGTGATACTTCCGTCATTGGGTTGTACTGATGAAAAACCGCTGAAAAAATAAGCGCAAGAACTTTCATTGTTTTCTCATCTTCAATCGTGAAAATATCCTGGTTCTTCTTGTTCAGAAGCTCAATGGCACCGATAATTTTGTCCTCGCGGTTATGAATCGGATAGCAGATAATTGAACGCGTCTGGTATTTGAATTTCTTGTCAAAATACTCGTTAAACCGTGTTTTATCCCGGATAGTATCGATATTTAATGCCACTCCTGTCGTAAAAACAGAACCAGCAATACCAAGACGGTAATCAAATTTGAGTTCATCCTTGTCAACTCCAATAGCAGCAACGGCCTCAAGTTCATTGCTTTCCGGATTTATAAGAAAGATGGAACCCCTCTGGGCATTAAGTATCCTTACAACCTCTGAAAGCATACTATCAATAAATCCCTCCCTGTCTCCAAAATTGGTAATATCCTTGAACAAGGAAAGCAGAAGCGAAAACATTTCAAAACCATCGCTTGGATTTGTATATTTTTCCTTGAGAGCTGATTCAATCAGACATTCTTTCAAACGATCCTGTGAAAAACTCATAATAAAGTTTTCCAAAAATCTGTATATTTTTTTCTCCTCATCCAGTTCAACACCATAAATAATTTCCTTGTCACTCGTTCCATACGAAAAAGCACGGACAATTGATCCCGTAAGATCAAGATGAATCTTTTTAAATTGAAGGGAGATATCCAAGGTGGCACCAACAGACATTCGTTTGCTTGTTGAAAAACCCAACCCCGATACAGAGATGTCCTTGAGTTCGGCGTCCTCAATATAACGGCCCTTTCCTTTTTGATTTTCCACCTTCACTAAAAAACGAAGATCATCCACCTCCTCAACTGAAATTCTAAATGATTGATAGAATTTGAATTCGGAAAAACTGGAAAGCAACATAAAATTCTCCCTGTGTTTGGATAATTCCACTCCACTAACTCTTTTTCGGAAAAAATATTGATTATATTAGGAAAAACTGCCTTGTTTTTATGGCATTTTCAGTAAAATCAGGAAGTTAATTAATAACCATTAAAATACCTTTCAATAGCGATAAAGATTGCATCCTTAAAAAGCTCCCAATGAACCTTGGACTTTTTGGGATCGGTTGTAGGAAGTTCCAGGGTATAAGTTGGAATCTTTCTCTCATTTCCGGCCCAATTACCCAGACTTCCAGGAAAAAAAGGATAATCAGTAATTCTATAGTTCTTGGACTTTACACTCATCCTGATAAGAAGGTTGTTGGCCATGTTGCCCACAATACTCTTTCCCATCATATCCATCGGGCCGTCATAATCGAGAAGATTCAAAGGGGCGTGTAGTGAAATAATCTTATCAGGCCTGTAGCGTTTGATAATATTGACATGAAACAGGGTTTCCGGCTCACTCATGGCCTTGTTGCCTGGAAAACGCCTTTTATCCTTTCGATACCTTCCACGCCACAAACGAAGAGCACTTTTATTCCAATCTTTTGTTGGAAAATTCCGGTTTATATCCACTCCCCTGTGATTTGTCCTGGTTGGCCTCCTTCTGAAGAATCCATCAGGATTGACGATAGGTACAACCACCACGAACTTGTTATAAAAGTAGCTTTCAGGCATGTCATCCAGGGAATTAATAAGATCAAAACAAAATTTATGAGTGGTTATTTCATCCCCATGCACACCACAAAAAATCATTGTGCAATTTTTTTTTATTTTTCGATATTCATATTCCTGACCAAAAACAGTCCACATGAGAGGATCTCCCAAATTTGAATATCTCACATGAATCCACTCATGATTCAGACAGTTGGATGGTTTCCAACCCCAAAAATGAAATTTTCTATCAATTTTAGCGCAATATTCCACAACTTTGCGGTGATGACTGTAAGTTGGCCCAGGTTCAGGGATTGGCGTCTGTACACTCGCAACCTTCGAGATTTTTTCATCTTCAAATTTTTCTGATACTTTTTCTTTTTTCCCAACCTGTAAGGCGCAAGTACCCAAAAAAATCATCATTACAAAAATAAAAATAATTCCAAAGACTGTCTTTTTCTTAGATTTCGTTTTCATTGCCCTCTAGCGATTATTGGTGCTACGATATTATAACTTTACTCCTTAAACAAGATAAAACAGGTTCCATCAAGTTATGAATGAATTCATTCTTTTTACCGAACATCCAGACCTTCACAGCTCGCTCAGATTTATCGAAGAGGCAAATAATCTCGGTCTTAAAACCAGTATCATTAATCCTTATGAGCAAATTCTCGAAACACTTCCAGGCAAAAGCCTGAACATGGAAAAAACACTTATCCTTCACAGGGTCACAGGTATACGACATCAAAACTACGACCTGAATTTGTGCTTTAATCTGCTGTCTTGCGGCGCAAAAATATTCAACTCTCCAACAACTTTTCTGAAGCTAAGAGACAAGGAACAACAGGCCGTTTTTTTTCACGGCCACGATATTAATATCATTCCAACCATCTCATTTCGAAAACGCCCATACAGAAATGATTTGGAATATATAAACGAAAAATTTTCAAAATATCTAAAAGCGGATGAACCTTCATACATTCTCAAGACCTTGAGGGGCAATCAGGGTATCGGTGTAAACCTCATACACGGGAAAAAATCAATGATTGGTATTCTTGAAACCCTGTGGGCAATCAGGGACCAGGAATTTCTCATCCAGCCATATCTTGAAGGAGGGGCGGAATATCGACTCCTGATATCTGCCGGAAAAATCCTGGGAGGAATACACCGCTACCCGACAGAGCATGATTTCAGGGCAAATTCCGACAGGGGAAATGCCGATCCAATTACAATATCCGACCTTCCTCCAAATGTCGTTGAAATGGCCAAAAAAGTTCACGAAGTCTCCGGAGCACTTTATTTCGCATTGGATATAATGGAGGTGAATGGTGAGCTGTTTTTAATTGAATTTAATCTTGTTCCAGGCCATAAACAAATGGAAAGACTGACAGGAAAAAATATTGCAAAAGAAATTTTAAAAGATGCTTTGAAAGAAGGAGAATCATAATGTACGAAATCCACCACTCCGAAAAAGACGGCTACATTATTACAAGCTTTCCAGTTGGAGACTTTGCCTCGAATGCCGTTATAGTTTATAAAAAAGATTCAAAAGAATGTATCATTTTCGATCCGGGATTTCATCACGAACCAGTTCTTGATTTTATAAAAGCCAACTCTCTCACTGCCAAAAAAATTATCCACACTCATGGACATTTTGACCACATTGCGGCCTCGCCGGAAATAAAAAGACAGACCGGCGCAACCCTTCACTTGCACAAGAATGACCTCCACCTTTATACCTCCATGCCTGAACATGCCTCCATGTTCGGACTCGTCATAAACACAAAAATAGAAAAAATTGATGATGTTTTCTCGGAAGGAGTGGAATACGGTTTTGGAAACAACCACGATGGGCCGGTCTTTAAATGCATACACACACCGGGACACAGCTTGGGATCATGCTCCTTCTACACCGAATTTTTCCAAAAACCTCTTGTTATCTGCGGAGACACTCTTTTCCAGGGGTCCATTGGAAGAACAGATCTTCCTGATGGTGATTTCAATACAATCATTGAGTCAATCAAGAAAAAACTTTTCACACTTCCCGACGAAACGGATGTTATAACAGGTCATGGACCGACAACATCAATATCGCAGGAAAAACTCCATAACCCTTTTGTAAAATGAGTCAAGGCCATAACGATTTTGACTTTTTCCTTTTCAATAGGTAGTTATACTATTCGCATTTGGGTATACAAATTATCACAATCAAAAAATCAAGGAACATAAAATGGGCCATCTTGGAAGCGAGAAAACAAATTACCATGAAAAATACAATCCTGGCCTCCTTGAGTGCTTTGAAAATAAAAACCCTGGTAAAGAGGCATGGACTTCCTTTATCTGCACTGAATTCACATCTCTATGTCCTAAAACAGGTCAGCCTGATTTTGCCAGAATATTCATCAACTATATTGCAGACAAAAAAATGGTTGAATCAAAATCCCTAAAGCTCTATCTGTTCAGTTTTCGTAATCACGGCGATTTTCACGAAGACTGCGTTCAAAAGATTTGCAATGATATCACTAAACTAATTAAACCGAATTTCATCGAAGTCATCGGGGAATTCACCCCTCGAGGCGGTATCGCCATTTATCCATATGTTAGTCACTCCACAAATCAAGCAAAATTTAAAAAATTAAAAGACGAAAGACTCAGTGCCTACGAACCAGGCAAATACACCATGACACTATCTAGAATTTACGCATAAAAAATCCCGCCAACAGGCAGGATTTTTTTAAAATCAAGTGGATGCCCGGTATTCACTGGCCATCCACTTACCATTTATCAAGGAACATATCAGGTCTTCGATTACTCAATCGAAGATGTCCTCCTTAACACTTTTACTCAATAATCTCAAGAACAGAACGTTTTTTAAGCTTGGTAGAAGCTGCATTTAGAATTGTTCGTAATGCACGAGCCGTTCTTCCCTGCTTTCCAATGACTTTTCCAAGATCAGATTTATCGACCTTCAATTCAATTACAGTTGTCTGTTCACCAATAATCTCATTCGCTTTAACATCTTCAGGCAAATCTACGAGCGACTTACCAATGTACTCAATTAGATCCCTAAGTTCTGACATGTACAACCCCACAATTTTAAAAACAAATTATTAAAAAACCCACTCTGCAACGCAGATGTGATCCAATTCGATAAAATAATTTTTATTTTTTGAGTTCAATCTTTATATTATTTTTTCTAAACAGTGATTTTATAGTATCAGAAAGAACTGCACCTTTATCAACCCATGCCGCGATCTTATCGATCTTTACATCTATTAAAACCTCTGTTGCAGACGGATTGTACTGGCCTAGCTGCTCCAAACAACGTCCATCTCTTGCTGAACGCGAATCGGTTGCAACAATCGAATAAATAGGTTTATGAACTCTTCCTCTTCTTGCCAACCTGATCTTTATCATCTACTCAACTCCTACAGTGAATTAGTTATAAATACAATAGACTGATTCTATTAGCCGAAATAAATAAACCAGCACTCCCCACAAGTCAACAAAAAAGCAAAAAAAGAAGAAGAATTAATATTCTAAGTTGTTGTAATTAAAAGTTTTTCTGAACACAATAGTTATCGTTGTTCATCGTTTTACTTTGAGAAGTATCCTCCACCACCCCATGGGCCCTTTTTTCCACCTTTTTTGCGTTTTTTTCCACTCTCCCCCGGCATTTGCCGAAAACCATTTGTCTGTGCTCCTGGCATACCTCCCATCCCTGGAATGGCCGGCATACCGCCACCTTTAAACATTTGCATCATCGGGCCTATCATCTTTTCCATCTGCTTGAATTTTTTCAAAAAATCCTGCACGGCCCCATCTGTTGTTCCTGAACCTTTGGCAATCCTTTTTATTCTGGAATCATTTAAAATTTTATGATCGTCCCTTTCATTCTTCGTCATTGAAGAAATAATCACCTTGATTTTTTTCATTTCATTTTCAGCTGGAGTAATATCCCCCATACCTCTAAGTGCTCCTCCCATGCCTGGAATCATCTTCATGATGGAGCCCATTGAACCAAGCTTTCCAATCATATTCATCTGCTTCATAAAATCATCAATGGTAAACTTGTTTTTCTCCAAACGTTTCATCATCCGTTCAGCTTCTTTCTGGTCAATCTCATCTTCAGCTTTTTCAACCAATGAAAGAATGTCACCCATATCAAGAATTCTTCCTGCAAGTCTGTCGGGATGAAATAATTCAAAATCCTTCATCCTCTCACCTGTTGATATATAACGAATCGGAACACCACTTACATAACTAATTGAAAGGGCCGCCCCCCCCCTGGCATCGGAATCCATTTTGGAAAGAACAACTCCGGTAATTCCAACTGATTCATGAAAACTCCTGGCCACATTAACCGCTTCCTGGCCGGTCATGGCATCAGCAACAATTAGCACCTCAGGATTAAAAGGAGTCATAACCTCCTTCATCTGTGAAAGTTCGCTCATAAGTTCTTCATCAACATGCAGACGTCCGGCAGTATCAATGATAACAACATCTTTTCCGTTATCCTTGGCGTATGCCATGGCACTCATGGCAATCTCACACGGACTCATGGAAAGATCGGAATCGAACCAGTCCATATCCATCTGTTTGGCAAGAGTTATAAGCTGATCTTTGGCGGCAGGTCTGTAGGTATCCGCCGGAACCAGAAGAACTTTCTTGTTCTTTTTTTTGCGAAGATGCAGTGAAAGCTTTCCTGAAAAAGTTGTTTTTCCCTGGCCATTGAGACCAACTACAAGAATTGGAACGATACCATCACGTTCAAAATTGATCTCCTTGTTTTCCTCTCCCATCATGCCGGCAAGTTCATCGTGAACAATTTTAATGAACTTCTGACCGGGATTAACCCCTCGAACAACCTTCTCTCCAAGGGCCTTATCCTTTACAGCATTGATAAACCCCTTAACAACCTTGAAATTGACATCTGCCTCCAGAAGGGCCGTACGGACATCTGCAAGTGTTTTCTCAATATTATCTTCAGTTATCTTGTTCTTTCCACTAATGGCCTTGAAAGCATCATGAAATTTATCACTTAAATTATCAAACATATTGTCATTCCTTTGATTTCGCTACTGTCTAAAACAATTTATAGATACCATTTCACAGGCGTTTTTTCCAGATATCATGCTATTTAAGTTGGAAATTGCTAAATTATTTAGCAGATGTTATTCCTTGCCGTAGTTACAAATCGCACGAACAATGAGAATGAAATCATTATGAACATACAAGTAAAAAAAGGCGTATTGGAACTGCGCACATGGAAAACAAACGTACTCTACTTCATTCCAAAAGTGGATCATGGCCACCAATTTAAATTTGCCATCTTTACACACGGATATACGGCCCACAAGGGTGATCTGGTAAATTGGGGCCATCGAATGGCACTATCTGGATTACACTGCGCCATATTTGACTTACCAGGTCATTACCTGGGAAGTTTCAACGAAGTTGAATCTTTTGAAGAATTTCGTGACCACTCCCCACAGCTTTTTTATGAATCCACTAAAAAACTTTGTCAAATTTGTGGAATAGAAAGACCATCCAAACTCGTTTTAGGCGGCCATTCGTTGGGAGGCCTTCTGGCCATCACGGCCATGATGCTTCCTGAATTTGCAGGTCTGGATATTTTTGGAATCGCCGTAGGAACTGGATTGCAGATTAAAAATCCATTTTTTGAGACAACACTGAAAATGCGATCACAGCTTACAAGTCCAACACTCAAACCGGAAAACATCATTCCGTGGTTCAATGACAGGGCCGATAAAATTAATACAAAAAATCAAATCATCCATCTCATTTCAGGAATGGATGACCTTGTAACAGGCGAAAACGGCCCGGTACTTTTGAAAGAACTTCTGGAGAAATTGGGAAACACGGTAACTCTTTTTCAACGTAAAAACCTTCCCCATCACCAACCGGAACTTGCATCACCTTTTATCTACAGCTTTTTGAAAAAATCAGGTGTGATTTAAATTCTTAAGAAGTACTTTTTTTCCGGCCCTTTCAAAGGAGGTTTGTTTCATAAATCTTTGATATTCTTTTCCGCTCATTTTCCCGATTTTTTGAATCAGCTCATCCATGTCTGTTTCCTGAAAAAGGGAAACCAACTTGTTAAATTGTTCCGTTTCCGTAGTCTCTGGCAAAATCCGCTTCAAAACATTTTCATTGTAAGGACAAACATCCATACAGACATCACACCCAAAAATATAGGAAGTATCCTCATATCCATTTGGTGGAGTAAGCTGTCGTTTCTCCTGGGTGGTAAAATTGCTGATGCAATTTCCGGCATCAATTGTCCTGTTGTTGCAAATCGCCTGTGTGGGACAGCTCTCAACACACTTTGAACAATCATGACATTGATCTTCAACATTCCCTCTTTGTGGAAGATCAAATTTTTGGTTTAAAAGAATGGAACCTATGATGGTATAGCTTCCATGAGTTGGATGAATCAGCATGGAACTTTTTCCGACCCATCCAAGACCGGCCCTCACCGCAAGATCACGCTCTAAAACCGGATATGTATCAACACAAATTTTATATTCAATATTTTCTTTTTGCTTTTTAATTTTTTCAGAAATTGTTACAAGGATTTCCTTGATTTTATAATGATAATCCACCCCCGAAAATCCAAGCGTGAACCCTGCGACCCTTTGCTTTTTATAATTTTCCAAAAGCCATTTTTTTGTCCCTGCGTAGGAAAAAAGAAAAACAATTACAGACTCACATTCATTCCAAATTTCTTTTAAAGAACGCCTTTTATCCATCCTCTCATCGGCAAGATACTGCATATTCCCGTGCATCCCACTTTCAATCCACATTTTGTAATTATTAAATGATACGGGTTCAAGGAATTCGGTATATCCCCAATCGACAATACACTCATGTTCTAAAATAAATTGCTTGAGGTTTCGACTTTGAACTTTGATTGTATTTTTATTAACTCCTGCTCTCTTTTAGCCTTCTCGCTTCAGCATTGGCAACTCTCATCTTGTTCAGCTTGTTTTCATACTGCGATTTGGTGGACTTTTCGTTTATTTCAGTTCGTGCCAAAAGAGCATTGTACTTTGCCTCCGTGGTTGCCTTGTATTGCTTCATCTGCTGAATCTGATCACGTTTAACTTCCTTTAGAAGAACCTCATAACGTTCCACAATCTTGTTGATCTCATGCTCCTGGACAACCTTCAAATCAGCCATCTTTTTCTGGGAAATATTCTTTAGATCCATAAGCCTGTTGAAATACTGACGCTCTTTAAAATCAAGAAACTTCTGTGTTTCCTTCTGGTCTTTGACCGCTTTATCTGCATAGAGCTGACGTGTCACCATAAGCTCATCCATGAACTTCTCCTCAAGATTTGAAACCTTCTTCTGGAAACGCTCGTTTGACTTTTCCGTACGGTTCTTCTCTGCGCTAAGTTCATTTTCAAACATTCGGATTGTCTTTTGAATATTACGCTTGAATACTTTTCTCTGCCCCTCCTCAATCTTCTGATGTTCCTTCTTTCGATTCTCAATAAAGGAGGTTTTATCCCGCGCAATATCTTTTTTAACCCCGGCAAGAGTTCTGGCATGATGTTCCTGGAAGCTATTGAGAGCATTACCAAATTCCAACTTCTGATTATCCAGGGCACGCTTGCCTTTTATATGGATATTTGCCTCGATTTCAGAATGCTTGTCTTCAACATCTGCAATATGATTGTAATAGGTTTTTTGCGATTCCTTCAAATCAATTCCAGAGCTGATTTTTTGTTGTTTGAGTTCTGCGTTGGCGTTGTTTTCCTTGCTGGTCAGTTCAGTAATAAACCCCTTCTTTAAATCACTCACCCTGTTTGACGTTTTTTCATCTGCAGAATCAATTCTTCTGGAAAAAGCACTTGTATTTTCATCCATCTGCTGTTTAAAATTTTTAATTCTTTTTTCAGCAACTTTATTTTCCTTTTCCACGGCCTTACCAACAGATTCCTCCAGATTACTCCGTTGACTGGAAAGCTCTTTAATCTTGCTGTCAGTAATATTTCTGGAAGTGGAAAAATCACGACTCATTTCCTGAATCACGTCCCTGCTTCTTTGTGCAACCCTCTTTTTGCTGTCCGTTGAAGATTCCCTGGTATCCTCAATCTGCCTCTGAAAACGGTCCGTCATCAATTCCTTGTTCCTGGTATGAAAATCGTTTCTATCTTTAAGTTTCTTACCGTGGTGCTCCTCAAGATGACCAACATGCTTTCTGTTACTATTATCCATCTGGGAAATTTTATCCAGATGTTGTCTCTTTATATCATTTTTTTCATCAACACTGGCCTTCAAATCATTGTTGATCTTGTCTTGAAAATCACGAACCAATCTCTGCTTGGTGTTTCCATGAAGCTTGTTCGATTCATTCAAACTCTTCTGAAAATTTTTCCCAAGCTGCCTTTCATGCTCTGCCGCACGTTCCATGCCCTGTTTCATCTTGGATTTTATGCCGGTCTTCTGATCATTCACCGCAGCTTCCCTGGCCTCCTCTATATTATTCAAATTCCGGTTAAAATTATCTTTGACATTTTTAAGTCTGTTTTTAAATGCGTTACGGGTGCTGGTTGATTCTGTTTCAAAATCCTGCTTCTGATCATTAATACGTGAATGATATTCCTGCTTCATCTTACGAAGAATTTCATCCGTCTTCTTGGCATTGAATTCGAGATTATCCTTCTGACTCTTTTCCATCCCGGAAACTGTCTTTCTGTGATGCTCACTCTCTTTGGCCCTTTTACTCTCGTGTGTACCCTTCAGATCCTCCAGAGATCGGTCATAGCTTTCTTTCATCTGCTTAGCCGTATTTTGAAGTTTTTTACGGTCGTTCGCATATTTTGAACTATAATCTTGAATGTCCATACACGTATCCTGTATTTATAGGCATCATGCCACAATTCTCACCCTCCCATTATACACCGCCAGGCAAAAAAAAAGGCCCAAGGGCAATTTTAACCCCAAGGCCTTTTTTGCTACAAAGCAAAATCGTCTGTTATCTTCTTTTCAATTCCTCATTGATAATTTCAGCAAAAACATCAAATGGTTGGGCACCATTTATTAACTTCCCGTTAATAAAGATGGCAGGTACGGAATTCAATTTCAACTTTTGACCTTCCGCCATGTCTTTTTCAACCTTTGCCATATACTTGTTTGACTTCAGGCATGAGGAAAATTTTTCCGTATCAAGTCCGATTTTTTTGGCAAGTTCCACCAAATCATCAGATTTCAACTTGTTTTGATTTTTAAACATAATATCATTGAGTTTCCAGATATACTTACTACCTTGTTCGTCAGCACAAAAACTGGCATTCGCGGCAACCTTTCCCTCTTTATGAAACGGAAGCGGATAATGCTTTAGAGTCATCTTGATTTTTCCCTTATACTTGTCTTTCACCTCATTCACAATATCGTGAGCTTTGGCACAATATGGACACTGAAAATCAGTATATTCGATAATGGTGATTGGAGCATCTTTGGGGCCATATATGGGGCCTTCACCAAGAGCGACGTTAACAATCGGACGAGGTGGTTTTTCCAGAAAAACCGTTACTGGTTTGTTTTTAGTTCTTATGGCCATAAAATTCTCAATGGACTTCATCGCCATTTCCCTTTTAACCGCCATCTTGATTCTTTCCCTGATTTGTTCATTAATTCTTTCTTTTGGAATATTTCTTTCCTTGATAAATTTATCTATATCAGCTTTCTTTGGTTCCGACTTTCCTGTAACAAATTTCTTCATATATTCATCATTGCTCATGCCTTTTTTTCTGGGATCGGCATTCATCAACTTCTCAAGCAATACTGAACGAAGTTTGTTCATTCTCATTTCATAAACTTCCATTTGCTTTTGGAAAATAGTCGCCTTTTCCACTCCGGCAAACAAATCATCCTCAGTTATCTTTTCGCCACCAACAACGGCAACAACACCATCTCCCTGATTTGGCTTGAAAATAAAATTGATTTTCGAAACTGCATCCTTGTTACATGCGATCATAATTCCCAATACTGCTATGACAGCAACCAGGGAAATAACCATTCTTTTCTTTTGCATGAAATCCGACTCCTGTTTTTGAGGGTTTGAAATTAAAATCAGTCTACATCATACCCGATGAATTACGCTAGAAAAAGGGAATTTTGGAGGCAATAAACCTATGAACTAACCTCTGACCTTTTTACTACCTGAAAAGACATTTCCCTGACAAAGTTCTGATAAACAGGTGAATCCTTCAAAAGATCATCATGATTACCCGACGCAACAAAACGACCCCTCTCCATCACCAGAATCCTGTCTGACTGACTTACCGTCTCTAGTCTATGCGCTACAATAAAGGTCAATGAGTTTTTTTGAACCAAAAGAAGAACCGATCTCAGCGCATACTCCAATTCGGAATCAAGCCCCGAAGAAATTTCATCGAAAAGAACAATGGACTTTTTTAGATAACAAGAACGTATGGCAGAAAGAAGCTGCTTTTGCCCGAGAGACAATCTTTCAAGCTCAAGCTTGTCATGCGCCTTTATCCCCCACGAACGAAGATATGGAATCCGGCCTTTAATCCATTCCCAGAAATAATCAAAATCGGAAGACACTTTACTTTGAAGCGTAATATTAAATTCCAATGTCTCGGAAAAAATGTGTGAATCCTGTGAAACAATACCAACATGTCCCTTGTAGGCGGAAATTTCCACCGGATCAGATGAAGGAAAGCTGAACCTTTCACCTTTTTTTCCAGTCACAACAATATTTGCATCATCTGGAAAAATATTACCAGCGATGATATTCAAAACAGTTGATTTCCCATGGCCTGAAGCTCCTACAATCCCGATAAGTTCCCCACTGCACGCTGTAAATGAGATATCGGAAATAGCGAATACTTCCCTTCCTCCCTCGTTTTTTTCTTTAACTCCCGGATATTCAAAGTAACCAATATTGACCATGAGTGTATCAAATTCAAATGTTGGCACAGACCCCGGTTCAGTAATTTGTGAAACGAAAACCGATGATGTTCTCCAGCGAAGACTGTTATTAAAATCGCTTATTCTCACAAGACCGGCATGGGCCCTTTGAATATTGGCAATTTTTCCGGAAAAATCCTTGATTGGTTGTATGGAACGTTGGATTAAATCAATGATTGCAAAAATAACCGCGGCCTCTACAATTTTGGAGTATGGAAAAATGACAACAACCAATATCAAAAAGATTGGATAGAGCGATTCCGCCAAAGAATAGTAAAAAGCATCCAGGAAATTGCTTTTTAGCTGTTTTTTTAAAAAATCAACAAAGTAACGCATCCCCCTCTTGCTGGCATAACCTCCATGATCGGTGTAATAAATCTCCCGAAGACCTCCAACAATATTGGCAACAGCACGTGCGAGCATCCCTCTTGAGTGACGAACACTCAAAAACACTTTACGCATATATCTGCTTCCACAAAACAACAAGACCGACACGACAACTACAAATAATGCAATGGACACACCGCTCACAGTATTAATCAAAACAAAACCAACCAAACATGAGATGATAAAAAAGATATCAATCAAAATGGCAAAACTTCCCGAAGTAATAAGTTCCCTGAGCACTTCCGTATCATTTATTAGTCTTGCAAGAACCTCTCCCTGTGGAAATCTCTCCCTGTTGCTCACATCACCTTTTGTCTTAATAAGATCAAAACTTCTCATCCATCTCGCGTAACTCGAAGTTCGAACATGCTGAATGACAAGCTTTACATATTTATTCACAATAAGTTGATAAATAACACGGTTCAGATATATCACAGTAAAAATGATTAGAAGATGCAGCATCGACAGATAATAAAGCTCACCATTGTCATAATTTTTTGCAAGAGAACGAATAAAATGTGGAACGAGTCCCCCCGAGACGGACGTTACCAGAATACATACAAACATTTCTGCAACAAAAACGCCTGTTCCCTTGAAAAGAAATTCAGACCAATTGATTTTTGAAGAACGCATGAGTCCTCGTCTTTGAATTTAAAAGTTTGTTCGTCACACCACATTCGGTAATACCTTCCATCTTGTCGAGAAAGATAATCCTGTCACAAAATCTTATCGTCGAAACCCTGTGACTCGTCAGAATGAAGGTTTTATTTTTCATGGCAAATTCATTCATAACCCTGCCTATAATATCCTTTTCCAAAATAACATCCACCGCGGAAAATGGATCATCCCAAAGAAAATAATCCGAGTCCTCAAGAAGACTTCGCACGAGCGCAAGTCTTTTTGCCTGGCCACCGGAAAGTTTCTTACCATTCTCGCCCACCTCAAGATCAAAAAGTGCCTGTCTGTCCTGCGCAATATAATCAAGACCAACAAGTTCCAAAAATTTACAGGCCAGCTCCTTCTCTTCTTCTGTGGCAACCCTTCCAAGAAATATATTGTTATAAACTGTATCGTTATAGAGATACGGATTCTGTGACACTAATGAAACTTTCCCGCCTTTCATTTTTAAAACAGATGCCAGTTGATAAAGGACTTCTGTTTTTCCACACCCAGTTTTTCCAACAAGAGCAGTCCAACATGAAATTTTCATTGAAATCGGAAGTTCCTTGTCCCAGAACAAAACCTTCAACATCTTTTCACTCTCAGACTTCTGAACGTCATGATTGAGAGAATATAGCCTTTTTTCCAGAAATGATTCCTTTCCAATTGTTTTTAACAAAAAGACAATACGCTTCCACGAGACGGATGCGCGAACACCAATCACTCCTATCCATGAAACGTATATAAAAGGTTCCAATAAAAGAAAAACAAAACCTGAAAACAAAATCAGATAACCTGTCCCAAGATTCAAATCATGAACAATATAGGCCCCCCAAAGAAGCGAAAGACCAACTACAAAAGGGATAATCGGTCTTGCCCATGCAAGCCCCCTTCCGGCCTTGTAAAAATTGTAAAGCTCCCTCATGGAATATTCACTGAAAAGATCAATAAATGATTCTTCTGAATTAAAATTTTTTATGGTGTCTTTTCCGTTATAGGACTCCATAATATAGTTTTGAAGCTCCCCCTGCATATCCTGCGCACGCTTGAAAAAAATTCTTCTCCTACCAACAACAAACGAAAAAATCAAAAAACCAAAAAAAAGAGGTAAAAGCGCAAACAAAAGCCTTGCCTCGAATAAAACAATTTTCGGAATAATAATGGAAAGTGCGATAACAATATTTCCAAGCTGCAGGAAAACAAAACCAATCAATGCCCTTATTTGATCAAAATCATTATTAATAATCTGAAAAAGCTGTCCTGATGAAAAACTTATATAACGCACAGGAGGAGTGTTTTCCAATCTGGTCAACATCTCCGCACGCAAATTCTTTTCCAAAACCCTCGCAGGCCAGAAAAATAAAAGCCTGGATGAAGTCCTGAACAGAACAATTCCAACGGCCATCAGGAAAAAATCAAAAATGGAAATTTTAATACCGTCTCCTGAAACAAGCTCAGCCAATTCTTTGGCGTATTCAGGAATATAACTTTGAATCAGGTGGGTGAAAAACAAACAAACAATGGCAAGAATATACGCATACCAAAATTCTTTAAGCTGACCCAATACGAGGTAAAACATGTTTTTCTTCAGACGTTTCTTCACGGAGATAATACCAACGTATCAGCTTAAAAATGGTGGGCCCTACTGAATTCGAATCAGTGACCCCTACCATGTCAAGGTAGTACTCTAACCAGCTGAGCTAAGGGCCCGAAGTAATTTGATAAAATTTAAACTTGTTCCAACAGTATGTCAATTTCAGACTATTTATGCTTCATCGTCGGAAAAAGAATTATATCCCTTATGGTTGACGAGTCGGTAAGAAGCATAACTATCCTTTCCACTCCAACCCCTACTCCTCCAGTTGGAGGCATTCCTACCTCAATGGAATGAATAAAATTTTCATCCATTGGATGGGCCTCTTCGTCCGTCACCCTCATTGCCTCCTGCTCTTTTAGTCGATTGCGTTGATCCTCGGGATCATTGAGTTCACTATAAGCATTTCCAATTTCCATACAAGCGCAAAAAGGTTCAAAACGCTCAACAAGATCAGGATTCGTGCGATGAATCTTTGTCAGAGGAGAGATCTCCTTTGGATGATCCAAAACAAAAGTAGGCTGCCATAAATGCTTTTCCACCGTATGTTCAAAAAGCCTCATCAGCATTGCACCCCTGCCTCCTGGATGTTTCTCAAGCTCCCCCTCATATTTTTTCAACTCCAAAAAAATATCCTCATCGGACATCTTTTCGGGATCAACATTTGCGTATTCCCTTATCCCGTCGTAAACGGTGAGTCTTCTCCACGGTGCCTTGAACTCGATTTCCTTTCCCTGATAGGTAACCTTTGTGCTACCGGTGATTTTAATAGCCAGGTGCGAGATAAGCTGCTCAAAACGTTCCATCTGATCGTTGTAATCTGTCCATGCCTCATACCATTCAAGCATGGTAAATTCCGGATTATGGGTTCTGTCCACTCCTTCATTTCTAAAGTTTTTTCCCAAATCATAAACCTTGTCAAAACCGCCAACAATCAATCTCTTGAGATAAAGTTCAGGAGAAATCTTCATATAAAGCTTCATATCCAAAGCACGGTGGTGGGTGGAGAAAGGATGTGCCGCCGCTCCACCATAGACTGGCTGTAAAATCGGAGTTTCGACTTCCATAAAACCGGCATCATCAAGATAATTCCTGATTTCACGAATAATTTTCGACCTGGTCTCAAATACTTTTCTGGATTCCGGATTCATAATCAAATCGAGATAACGAAACCGGTATTTAATTTCAGGGTCTGCAATCCCATGGAATTTTTCCGGCAGTGGTTCAAGAGTCTTGCAAAGAACTTCAAAATCCTCACAAAAAAGCGAAAGCTCCCCCTTTTTTGTTTTAAACATAAAACCGGAAATACCTACAAAATCACCAATATCAATCAGCTCAAAAGCCGCCTTTGCACTCTGTGACAGCTTGTTTGCCTGGATATATCCCTGCAGCATGCCCGATTGATCCTGGATGTTAATAAAAGTTGCCTTTCCCATAACCCTTTTGGCCATCAGTCTTCCGGCAAGATTGTATTTTTCACTCTCGGCCTTATCTCCTGGTGAAAGCTGATCATATTTACTTCTGATTTCCTCAATGGACCCACTCCTTTCATATCTGTAAGGGAAAGGGTTTATTCCAGATTCCTTCATTTCATGTAATTTTCTTCTTTTTTCCGCTCTAAGAACGTTTTCATCACGAACTTGTTCAGTCATTGCAAAACTCCCTTTAAAAACGCCGTTTAGTGTATCGCGGGATCACGTCGAAGACTTCCTACTGGATTCTTTTTTAAATGTTCCAAAATCTCACGCCAGCTCCGCACTCTCACGGCATCATCATAAGGCATCCTTTCTCCAAAGTCGTTTAAAAAATATGCCCTGAGACCATTTTGTCTGTAGGCACGAATATCATGCGGTCTATCTCCAACACCAACAAGAATGTTTTGATGCCTCTTCCTTAGACGATTTAAAATAAGCGCCTTGTATTTGGAACGATCAAATGGCAAATTTCCAAATAATCCCCAAAAATATACTGGTGCTTTTGGAAACTTCCAATAATCAAGCCACAGTTTTGTTTTACCGACAAAATTATCAAGACGTGCGGTTAAATAAAGAATCTGCCATCTGGAGGCAAGTTCCTTCAGTGCCTCTTGTGCACCAGGCAGCGGCCTTATTTTCGAGGAATCGCCAAACAAAAAAGAAACAGGATCGGACATTGCGATTGTATTATCAATATCAACAACAAAGACAAGTTTCTTTTCACCGATTACCCTGACAATCGCATAATGCTCGGAGGCTTTATAACCGGGATTGGCCACAAGTTTCAATCCAATTTTATAAGTACCCAAACCAGTTGGAATCCAGCGAAGCTTTGCAATCCCGTCATCATCGGTTTTCACTACTCCGATAATTTTTCCGTTCAACGAAAATTCAATGGAAAATCCCTTCAGATCTCGCCGTAACATGGAATCATCTTCCAATTTTGCCTTAATCTCTGTCTGGTCCCCATTAAGAACGAGAGCATCATGTCCTTGTAAAATTGCCTTGTGACTACGGGTTCCTGTTCCTGTCGCACACGAAACAACAAGAATTATCAATAGAAAATATATTTTAGGAGACATGCTTTTTTTCTAAAGTTTTACAATATTTCCTGCACCATCAATGTGAAAGATAATACTCGAACGAATCTCTTTAACGGAGGATTTTCCAATATAATCAAGCTGAATGGTTGCTGCCGCTATCGGCTCTTCCATCGTACCACGATTAGAGATGGCCATTAATTTTGAGGAAACATTAAAATTAAATCCCCACGAAACAGCGATGTTGTCTGCAACAACGTTGACACCGGTGAGGTATCTTCCATGTCCTTCATATTTTCCGTCATACTGAAAAATCACTGTAAATTCAAAATCAATAACATTCATTCCCAATAAATTTGTATAATTAACTCTGTAACGCCTGACAACTGGAAGGGACCAGCCGTACATATTTGTAAATGCATAATCAGGATTTTCAGTTCTCGGCAAAACGGAAATCGGATTGAGATTTGCCTCCACAACAGGACGGCCTGCATCAACAATTTCCCAAATCTTTTTTCCTACAGCTATCAGCTTGTTGATCATCATTGTTACATCACCAACTGATGAAAAGAAGTCAGCCTTGTCGCTATCAACGACAGTCTCTTCTACAAGAGTGATGGTTGCCGATCCGATTGTATGATAAAGCGCATCAATATCGTTTTTATCATCAACAACACTGATATCTCTTTGCGTAAAATTAAGTTTCATGGATGCCATTTGCGCGGCAAAAACATTACCTGTTAGAAAAATAAAGGTAAAAAGAATTATTGAAATACTTCTGCTCATTATGTCTCCATTGTTACGCGTAACGTATGATGCAACGAGGTAAACGTCAAGCATCAATCACATAATTTATACTATATTCTTAACGCACCGTTGCTTACCAAAAATGCCCCTACCTAAATTCACATTTCTAATTGCCACAATAGACGAATTCCTAATAAAATCAGGTGGTATTTTATTTCATGATCACATTTCAACCAGAGATATATGTATGCGTATTATGATAAAGCTCTCTCTCCTTATGTTTTTTTTCTCACTCAACACATTTGCCGCACCATATGTAGCAAAAGTAATTTACCTGAGGGGTAAATCCACATGCCTGTCTCCCGGAGAAAAAAAGGCCAGAAAAATAAAATCAAGTGACAAATTCGTCGAAGACGACTCGATTTTAACATACGACAAAAGTATTTTAAAAATCAGGTTTTTTGACAAATCAGTAACAACACTCGGATCGCGCTCAAAACTCGTCATAAAAAAATCGAACCCGGATAAAGGCAGCATCCTCGGACTTTTAAAGGGTAAAATCAGATCATCAATGAAAACCGACAAGAAAAAACGTCTTTTTATCAAGACTCGTTCAGCTGCCATAGGCGTACGAGGAACTGACTTTCAAACCATCTACAACCATAAAATTTTTGCTACATCACTTATTACTTTCAATGGCCAGGTGGCCATGGCCAAAATCCGTCAAAAACGAGGAACACATCAACAACGAAAAAAAATCTCATCCTCGAATCCGAACAGCAATGTTGACACGATCACAATAAAATTGGCCGCAACCAATGAATTTGACGAATTTTCCGAGTTTGACAAACTCCTTGATCAGGAAAAGGCAGTAAAGGTAAACCCCGGACGCTTTTCAACCACTGTGGCAAGCCTTGAACGCGCCACCGTTCCTGTCAAAATCAGTCCTACACAGTACAAGCTATTAAAGGAGAACAAGAATCTAAAGGAGTCAAAAAAATCCGAGGAAATCATCAAGGAAAAAATCGAAACTGAACAAATTATAGAGGAACCGCCAGAAACGGTTCTTGCTGACGAACCTCCACCGGAAGGATTCTTCAACGAAAAAACCCAGGAATTTGCCCCACGTGCCGGTGGCTATCTCGACCCTGAAACCGGCATTTACGTTCCGCCGGAGAAAACAGCAAAATTCGACAAACTCAACAAAGTATATATTCCATCTGAAAAAATGGGTGGAATCACTTCCAAGACAGGAAACTATGCCGCCCCCGAAGGTCTTGAACTTAATGCAAAAAACGGTTTTATCGTGGATAAAAAACTGCCTACAACCGAAAAAAGCGAACTGCTGGCAATGCAAACCAATCTCAATAAACATATTAAAACTTCAATAGAAACCGACACCACAAAAAAAGAAACCGTCGACGTAGTCGTGGCAAAAATCAAGACCCCAATGCGTGGAAAAAGGTACAGGATCGGCAGCGTACATGCCAGCGTTGGTTTAATACCCTTGACTGAGAAACTAAATTACAAAAACAAGCAAAATGCACAAGAATTTGAATTTGATTCTGAAACCTCTCCGGATATTCTTATCAACGTCAACTGGAGAATCAGCAAGACGTGGGGAACCGGAGTCGAAATTCAAGGTGGCAGCATTGAATATAACGATTATCGTGACAAGTACAATGAATACAATAGCCCACATCAACAAGAAAACGATCGATCGAAATTTTTTCTTTACGGACTATACTTTCACACACCTTCGCTGTACCTGAAAGCCGGACCGGGAACGATGAAACGTTCATATGCTAAGATTGACCAATACACGGTAACCGCAACTGGAACCGATCTCCTTGTAAGCAGTGCTTATTTTGAAGATATGGAAAGTCCATTTTTCCAGATAAAATTTGGTGCCGTCTTTTACGACAAACAATCACTAAATATAACTGGAGAACTTGGCAGTGCCGTTATTTTCGGCAAGAAACAACTACATCTCGAAGTCGGCACCGGGCTTGAATTGAATGCCAATATAAATGCCTTGTGGAGATTTTCACGAAAATGGAGTTTATCAGGCCTTCTCCACATCGCACACGAACAACGAAAAGCAACCAGCGTATGGTACTCCGGACCGGACAATTCAGGATACGCCACCCGTACTGAGTACGAAACAAAAAGAAATAATCTTGGAATCGGTTTAACAATCAACTGCGATATCTAATTTATGAACAAAATAATAATTTTATTTTTTTTAGTGTCCGTTTCCCTGCAAACCGATGCAAAACCATATGTGGCCAGGGTTGCCTTTATAAAGGGAAAAGCGACACAACTATCCCCACACAAACGAAATGCCGTCAGGATAAAACGCGGTGACCGTTTACGAGAGGATAGTTCGATTCTCACATACGATAGAAGTGTCCTTAAAATAAAGTTTTTTGACAACTCCACAACAACACTCGGCCCAAACTCCAAACTTATTATTAAAAAATCCGATCCAAAAAAAGGCAGCATTCTCGGACTGTTGACTGGAAAAATCAGAACCTCCCTGAAAAAAGACAAAAAGAAACTTTTTATAAAAACAAGATCTGCCGCACTTGGAGTGCGTGGAACTGATTTTCAAACCATTTACAATCCTGCCATTAACAACACGTCCATAATTACCTTCCAAGGGAATGTGGCAATGGCAAAAATTCCACAAAAAAGAAGGATTCGTCACAAACTGAAAATGGTAACTGACACGTCCGCATCGTGGAACAGCGATCAGATCACGCTGAAGCAGGCGGCCACTAATGAATTTGACGAATTTTCGGAATTTGACAAACTTTTGGAAAAAGAAGGTGCCGTTGAAGTAAAACCAGGTCGATTTGCCAGTGCAGTCAACAATCTCAAACGGGCCACAGTCCCCGTAAAAATCAATCCCACACAATTTTCACTTCTCAAAAAAAATAAAAATTTATTGGAAGCAAAAAAGACGGAAGAAATCATCAACGTCGCCGATACAGCTAAATCCGTACCAGAGAAAAAGGTTGATGGAACTGTCGAAGCAGTTGTTGCAGATGATCCACCACCAGAAGGATTCTTCGATGAAAAAACAGAAAAATTCGCTCCTCGTGCTGGCGGATATATTGATTCCAATACTGGAATTTACATTCCACCGGAAAAAACGGCAAAATTCGACGAAGTCAACAAAGTATATATTCCATCCGAAGATATCGGCGGAATCACCTCGACAACAGGAAACTATGCGGCCCCGGAGGGACTTGAACTTGATGCCACGAAAGGTTTTGTAGTTAAAAAAGACGATATCCCACAAATCGATAAAAACAATCTGCTATCAATGCAAAATAATCTTAACAAAAAAATCTCCCCGATCGTCGGTATAAATAACGGCGACAGGGAATCCGCAATCAATGAAATTAAAGAGCAGGTGGAACTAACTGAAGGTGGAAAATACAGAATCGGTGAAACACACGCCAGCGCTGGCATCATGCCAACAACAGAGAGATTGACCTGTTCAGGAAAATTCCAGGAAAAAAAATTACGGAACAAGGATATTACCGACATTCTTGTTAACATAAACAGAAGAACAAATAAAACATGGGGTTTTGGTGCCGAATTTCAGACAGGAAAAAGGGAATTTCGCAAGGATCTGGAGATTAGCACAAATCAGAAAAACACCCGTAGCACCATGCTCTTCGCCTACGCACTCTATTTTTATAAACCAACAATATTCATAAAGGCTGGTCCGGGAGTAATAGACCAGCCTTACGCCAGAATCAATGTAACGTATGGGCCAAATAATACTTCCTCAGTATCTTCAATTGATATCTACAATGAGACAACCCAATTCGCTGAACTAAAATTTGGAAAAATTTTCTTCGATCAAAGCACGCTGTTTCTCACCGGAGAACTTGGTGGACTTTTTCATTTCGGCAAGGCAACACCACGTTTGGAAATTCAAAACGGTTATGAGTTTAACGGAAGACTTGATCTCTCTTGGAGATTTGGCAAAAATATAAGTATTTCTGAAATGATCTATATCGGCATCGAAAAAAGAACTATCGAGAACCGCTTCCCGCCGATGGAAAAGTACGAAACATCCAGATTCAAACTCGGCGCAGGTTTAACAGTAAGCTACGACATGTAAGTGTGTTTCAATACTGTCATTTTTTACGCAAAGATTACGCTTGACTTACGCATATTTTGCGCATACACTGGTTTTTATGGGAATTACAACAAAACAAAAAGAAGTTTTCGATTATATAAAAACCTACACACACACAAACGGATACGCTCCAACCCAAAAAGAAATCAAGGAGCACTTCGGGTTTAAGTCCTTCGGCTCGGTCCAACGCTATATCAAATACCTCGTGAATGCGAATTATCTGTACCGCGACTGGAACGCACGCCAAGGGCTTAAAATCCTGAAGGATGACAACAACCCTGTGACAGAAATTCCTCTTTTTGGAGATGTCGCTGCCGGTATTCCCATCGAGGCAATCGAAAACCCAACCGAAACCATCAATGTTCCCGAGTACATGCTAAGGGCCCCTCACAGATATTACGCACTGACAGTCCAAGGCAGTTCAATGATAGATGATCATATTCTTGACGGAGACATCATTGTCTGCAAATGGCAACAACAGGCCACAAGAGGCCAGACAGTTGTCGCAGTTATCGACGGAGAGGCAACGGTAAAAAAATTCCATCCAAAGTCGGACTGTATCGAACTTCATCCGGCCAATAAAACCATGTCTCCAATTATCGTCGATCCTGACAGGGATTTCAGAATTGTCGGAGTCATTGTTGGACTTGTTCGTTCCTACTAGTGCGTCACACTAGGGCACCTTTTTCCCTGTCCATCCTTTAATCACGATTAATTAAACCACTTTATGTGTTCTCTCGAAAAGAACACATATGAATAATTGTTTTCTTCACATGGTGATTTTCGCACTAATTGTTTCCTGTACAACCGGAAGCTACGACAACGATTACGACAACCATCCAGTATTTACGGAATCGGAAAGAAAACTCTACTTAAACATCCAGGGACAGATCTTAAAAGATATCACCCTCTCATCCAAAAAGTTTTTTATCTTCCCGGCCAACCCGAACATTTCTCACATGAATTCACATTTTAGAAAATTTTCCGACTATCTCTATGCCGCGTTGGAAGTCAATGGATTTGTGGCCGCCAAAACCCCGGAAAAGGCCGAAATTGGTATATTGCTTTTTTACGGAGGAAGCTATCCAATAAAAATCACCAAAACCCACACTCTTCCGATTTCAGGAAAAAGCAAGAGAGTCGCATCCTACGACACAAGAAAAAACAAATATGATCTTCCAATCATTAACAACAAAAATCGTCTCAGAGAAATTTACGACTATCATTCAACAACCCATACAACTTACATTTATAAGAGAATTGTTACAGTGAAAGCGATAGATCTTATCCGCCATCGCCAAAGTGACGGACTACATGAAGATCACACCCTCTGGAAGGCCCAAATTACCAGCTCTGGAACTTCGAATGACCTTGGAACAGTTATCCCACACATGATCGCCGGTGCAGGGGAATTTTTTGGAAAAAATCTCGACTCCCCAGTCCGATCGTACATCAATCTTGGAGGTTACCGATATCTGGCACTTAGATCCTACGTCCAAAGACATAAGGATTTTTTACGCATCAGGGAATACGGAGATCATATACATGAACTGTATTATATGGATCCTCCAACAAGCAGACCCCTAAGACTCAGAAACCATGAAAAACCGGTTTACTCAAAATTCTAAAAAACTACGCCTGTGAAATTGCTTCCATGGGACATACTTCAGCACATGCTCCACAATCCGTACATTTTGCGGCATCAATAACGTACTTGTCATCACCTTCTGAAATACAATCAACCGGACATTCTGGAACACAAGCTCCACACATCGTACACTCATCAGAAATTTTGTATGCCATAGAATCCTCCGTATAAAACATCTTAGAAATTTCCAACTCGATTGTCCTTCAAGGGACACATTTTTTCAAGTTCTTTTCAAACATTTACAAACGTGATTCTATATCAGTACATGTTTAAAAACGATCTAAAAACACTTCGAAATAAAATCGACGGAAACGTCCACGATTCAACGATCATACGCACCTTGTATTCCACTGATGCCTCCATGTTCAAAATAATGCCAACGCTGGTTTGTGAACCCAAAAATGAAAATGATCTTTATCACCTGCTAGACTTTGCAAAAAACCGGGGACTACCTGTGGCCCCCAGGGGTGCAGGAACCGGTCTGGCAGGCGAATCACTGACTTCAGGCATCGTTGTCGATTTTTCCGTTTTTATGAACGACATAAAAAAAATTGATCCAGACAATAATCACATCGTTGCAGGCCCTGGAGTGATACCTGGATATTTAAACTCAAAGCTCGCACCGTATAAAAAAATTTTTGGCCCGGATCCGGCCACTTACAACCGCTGCACAATCGGTGGGATGGTGGCCAATAACTCCACTGGTGCCCATTCCCTGAAATACGGAATGACCTCAAAATGGATCAGACGTCTTAAGGTCATGCTTTCTGATGGTTCAATCGTTCAACTTGAAAAAAGGAAACTGCACACTTCCGACAAGCTTCACAATGACATCCATAAACTTCTTCTTCCAAATCAAAAACTTATAGAACAAAACTGGCCCAAGACACCGAGGAACCGCCATGGTTACCTTCTAAAAGACGTTCTCGATCATGACAATATTGATCTATCAAAACTTTTTGTTTCATCGGAGGGAACACTTGGACTTTTACTTGAAGCGGAACTTGGTATCTGCAATACTCCGATCTGTTCAAAGCTGATAGCACTCACATTTTCCGACCGCCTTAAGGCGGCAGAGGCGTCGTCAAGACTTCTCGCCTACTCTCCATCGGCCGTTGAAATAATTGATAACGTTTGTCTCGATATGGCCAGGGAAGTTGAGATTTACAGGAAGCTCTTTCCACAGGATATTAAAGTCATTCTACTTGTTGAACTTGAGGCCGATCATATGGATTCCATCCATGACAACATCGAGAAAATCAAGAGTGAAATCATCCTGAAAAGCGGACTTGGCATGGGAATTTCCATTTATAACAACGGGCCACAGCGTGAAACTGTCTGGCAGATGAGGCGTCACATCGCCGGAATGATAAATCGTGTTCCAGGCAAGTATCAACCGGTACCACTGATCGAAGATGTCTGTGTCGAACCACACAAACTCAAAAACTATCTTGAAGGTGCGGAAAAAATTCTTACAGCACGTGGAATAAATTTTCTAACATTCGGACACGCCGGCGACGGTACAGTACACCTCCGACCGTTTTTGGATCTGAAAAACAAGGCCACCTATGAATTTTTACCATCTCTTTGTGAAGAGATATATGACCTTACACTGAATTCAGGTGGAACCATAAGCGGTGAACACGGTGATGGATTCCTGCGAGCGCCTTTTATAAAAAAACAATATGGTGAAAAACTATTTAATGTTTTCAAGGAAGTAAAGAGGATCTTTGATCCTGCTGGAATCCTCAATCCCGACAAGAAAACCGGATGTCAGGATTTTGATGATTGGAAAAACCATATTCGTTACGGTGATAACTATCGCCCAAAACATTTCACCACATCACTTGCCTGGAACAGCGATACGATGAGGGAAACCATCGAAAAATGCAATGGTTGCGGAGAATGCCGATCAACACTTTTAGATTCGGATATGTGTCCACTTTTTAAAGTGCTTGGAAGAGAGATTGCCAGCCCAAGAGCAAAAATTAACATTATAAGAAGTATGATAAACGGAGAATTGGGTGAAAACCCCTTGGAGATGATCAAGGAAATCTCAGACCTTTGCCTGGGCTGTAAAACCTGTGAAAAGGATTGCCCAAGCGGCATCAGTGTGGCCGAACTTGTTTTTGAACTTCGATCACTCCTTTCACAAAAAACCGGAACCTCAATTGAGATTCAAATTATCCAGAAACTTCAAGATGCCATCATTTTGGGTGGACACTTTCCAAAAATATTCAATTTAATTTCGACCTTATGGCCAGCAAGAAAAATGATGGACCTTTTTGCGGGCATCACATCCAAACGAACATTTCCACCCGTTTCAAATCATCGTCTGAAGGCAAAATCACACAACGGCCCCGACGGCATAGTTTACTTTAGTGATATATTTGCTGCCTTCATTGATACGGAAATCAGTAACGCATTTTTCAAGGTTCTGAAAACCTTGAATATTCCTGTGGAAATAATCGCACCATCAAGCTGCGGAATTGTGGAATACACTTATGGAAACACAAAATCAGTCAAAAAGATCGCTTCAAAAAATATCCTGTCCCTTTTAGAGTATGCCCGTGATGGAAAAACAATCCTGTGCACAGAACCATCTGCCGCATTAATGATAAGCAAGGAGTATCCGACAATACTTGCCACGGATAACTCACGCCTGATATCGAAAAAAGTTCAAAATGCAACAGAGTTTCTTCTGCAGATTATCAGGGAAAAAAAACCAAATCTACGTCCACTGAAAATAACCGTGGGATATCATTTCCCATGCCATTACAAGGTTCAGCAACAAAATCCTTCAAGCGTTGAATTATTATCCTTTATACCTGAACTTAAAATTAGAAACCTGGATTGTGGCTGCTGTGGCATGGCCGGAACCTATGGAATAAGAACCAAAAATTACCAAACAAGCATGAAAATCGCCTCATCCCTTTTCAGTGCCCTGGATGATGACAACATCGACATTGGCGCTTCAGACTGCTCATCATGCCTCATGCAAATGAGACACGGCGTTCCTGGAAAAAAACACCTTCATCCCGTACAAATTCTTGCCATGGCCCTTGGTTAAAAAGAATTTTTCTTTTCCTTGCTCTTACAAGCAAAACTTTCTATTTTCTTACTTTTCTTACTTTTACTTATTGTCATTGTGTTAGGATCTTCACAATAACGCAAACCATTGTCTGTTGGATATTTTCATACTATAATACTCAAACCCCTCAACCTCTTAAAATCACATTAAGTATTCTTCGCAAGAAAAAGTTTTATCAGGATTTCGTCAAGATGTAAGAAAAAGTTAGAGGATTCCTTACTTTTCTTCTGCTACATTCACATTCGTCAAATACAACGGGCTTACAACAAAAAATGGAGTGCCAATATGAAATTAAAGATTGAATCACATATCAACGGAAGATTTAAAGGATGTAATGGAAGTACTGTTTTTGAACTTACAAATGGTCAAAAATGGCAACAAGCTGAATTCAAATACCATTACTCAGACCGTTATCAACCGGAAGTAAAAATATGGGAAAAAAATGACGGACACTATATCGGTGTGGATGGAGAAAACGATCTGGTTAAAGTCAGACGAATGCAATAGAAAGATTTTTTCATAGACAAATAAAAAAAAGCCTTCCCAAACAGGAAGGCTTTTTTTTATTTAAAATTGTCACCAAAAGATTTAATCATCAGTATTACAACGATAGGCCATGGCGATAATCCTGTACTTGGAACCATTTTGAACTGTTTCTTTCACAAGTGCAGTATCGGCCTTTAAATCTGCCGTATTATTTCTCAAATCTATCATTGCCACCTCTTCACTTCCCGTATCATCATTTCCAGTAACCCTTCCGACAACTCTACATCCTTGTACCTTTCTTTTGTCGTGAACAAGTTGTACATCCTCTGCCTTCTTGGACAGAGTTGTCTGAGATGAACATGAAATTAATACCAACAAAAAAGAAATTATTACAACAAGCTTCATTATATTCCCCCTGAAATTATATTTGACTTCAATTGTATATCGAGTTTTCATGGAGTAAAGAAGCGGACGGCCGGAAGAGGCAAATTCAAATTTGGAGCAGGCAGACAATGAAAACAAATCAAAAGCAGATCAAAAATGTAGGTTTTATTTCAACAAGATTTCAAGGCACCGACGGGGTTTCACTGGAAACGGAAAAATGGGTGCATGTTCTTGAACGCATGGGATATTCGTGTTTCTTTTTCGCCGGACAGTCGGATTGGGCCGAGGATAAGACAATGGTTCAACCAGAGGCATTTTTTGAACATCCCGACATCAAGAATATACAGGAGCTATCATTCAATTCATATAAAAGACCAAGGGAACTTGGCGACAAGATCCATCAGATACAAAAACTTCTCAAGAACTCACTCTACACATTTTATGAAAAATTCGATCTGGACATGATTATTATAGAAAATGCATCGTGTATTCCAATGAACATTCCACTTGGTATCGCCATCACGGAATTCATCGCCGAAACTGGTGTTGCAACCATAGCACACCATCACGATTTTTCCTGGGAACGAGACCGCTTTATGATCAATTGTATCAATGACTATATAGAGATGGCATTTCCACCGTCACTCCCAAGCATACAACACGTCACAATTAATTCAGAGGCCCGACACCAGATGGGTTATCGTATGGGACTTTCCGCTACAATCGTTCCAAATGTTTTTGACTTCCACAATAAAATGGATCTGGAAGATGATTATACGAAAGATCTGAGGGCCGACCTTGGACTTGAAAAAGACGATATATTCTTCTTACAACCCACAAGAGTTGTTGCCAGAAAAGGTATCGAACATGCAATCGAACTTGTTCACCGACTGAAAAATCCAAAAATAAAGATCGTCATTGCCCACATGTCAAAAGATGAAGGCAGGTCATATCTCGACAGGATTATTGATTATGCAAAATTGATGAAGGTTGAGCTTGTAATAAGGCCCGATCTTGTCGGTAAAACCAGAAAAATCACGGCCGATGGTAAAAAGATTTATACGCTCTGGGACCTGTATCCCAAAGCAGACTTTGTATGCTACCCGTCGCTGTATGAAGGCTTTGGAAACGCCTTTGTTGAGGCAATTTACTTCAAAAAACCAATCCTTGTTAACCGCTACTCGGTATATAAAAAGGATATTGAACCTCTGGGTTTTGATGTCGTTGCCATGGATGGCCACATAACTGAAGAAGTCGTTGAATCTGTCAAAAACCTTCTTGGAAACCCCGATAAGTTAAGTGAAACCACGGAAAAGAATTTCAATATCGCAAAAAAATTCTTTTCCTACAGTACCGTCGAACAAAAACTCAAGACCATGATTGAGAACTTCGACGGTGTATGCTGAAAGTAAATTTCATATTCAGAAATTATTTTTTGGAAAAGCATCCTTGAACCAACAAGAAGGTCTTGATGCTTCCAAGGCACCGCTTAAAAAAGTATCCAGACGGCACTGCAGTGATGGATAAACTCCAGTAATTGTCTCCTCCACTACTGTCATATCAGGGGTATCAAATTCAGGAACAACTTCTGCCTCAACTACATCCACAATCATGTCGATAATGCTCTTTGAGGCCATCGAAATCCGTTTGCAGAGAGCATTATCCTTACACTGTCTTTCCACTTCAGGATCAACATTCAATCTTTGTACAATTGACTCATTATCATCATGCTGAAAATATTCCCTCATACATCTCAAAGAGGCAAAATAGTCAGACTGCCCCTCGGCACTGGCCCAAGTCAACAGAAGCCCGGAATGCCTCGGCTTACCGCCAATAATATGGCCAATCTCATGACAAAAAACACCGGCCAGGCCGTCCCTTGTCAGCAAAGGATGTCTGGCAAGGCCACCAAAAACCCTGACTTTAACCGTACGAGTGAAACGTAATTCGATATAGGCGTTAACCTTGTCATCACGCCACTTATCGACAAACTTCACTTTCTTGTCTGCCTGGCGAAACTCACCATCATACATCTTCTTAAAGCGCTTCATCATATTGAGATAGTCTTGTTTGGTGGAATTTGATTTTAGTCTGGATTTATTATCTCCCTGTACTGGGAAACGAAGATCATTGTCCGGCAAATACTGAAGTCCATTATTGTTGGCACCGATAACCTGAGCGGCCAAAGACAGTAAAATAAACATAAACAGAATCTTTTTCATTATTTTTGCCTCCAATAAAAGTATTATTCGTAAGCGAACTCACGGATAAGATTGTAATTATTAAATTTTATCAAGTGTGCATGTTCCGCTATTTTTTGAGTTAAAGATTAAAGGAATAATCAGGTTACCAAGGCCAATCCCTTTATAATGATTGTTCCACTCAATTAGCAGATTACCGTCCCTATCCGGACGTATTTTGAAACCTACATCGGCCTTTTCAGTACCCAAGGCAAAACCCTTTCTCTTTCCATGAAGATAGGAAAAAGATTGTTCACTTAACTTCACCTTGGTATGAGTCTGACTATCCTGCCCAGTAACACGATAATGTTTTTCCCTGTTTTCGGTATTGTTGTCTTGATTGAAGTAGTGATCACGATAGCTGATAGTGATTTCTTCACAGTTATGTTGACTGATGATGACCTTTGATTCCGGAACAAAACTGGTACAACCACAAACATCACAAAACCATACCGGCTTATCCTTTTCCATGGAACAATTTTCAGCAATACTGGAAAAATAGTACTCACCACTCAAGTTCACACATTCACCGGCCACCAACTTAAAGGATGCCAGCAACAAAATAAAATATAGTGCTATTTTCATCAAAATCTCCTGAGTCTTGATCATTTCTTCAGTTGCCGAGTTTATACAACGTTTTAGGACCGTCTACAATGCGTCATGTAAAACTTGCATTCAAAAAGTACAAAACCAGAAATCGCATAGCCGATGGAATTTCAACCAGTTACATCATGTTAATTTTTTTTATCTCTTTTTCCGACAAGAAGGATATGAAGTTAGTCCTTCTCTCCATTTTGGCCTTGATTATCTTTTGGCGATTGAATCAAACAACCGTAATCACCAGAATTCCGTCCTCAATAAAAACCACGGTCTCATGTGATAAACTTGTCGTGGAATTTCTCAACACCAAAACAACATCCTCGGTATACACCAAAATTTCAAAACGTCTTAAGGACAGAAAAACACTGTCTCCACCATCCCTGAGGGGGTTCGCCCCGGAGAGGGTAAAACAAATCAAAACACTTTTTTCAAAAAAAAACACGGTTGTTTCAATAGCACAGAATGAATCCATGAGAAAAATTGTCATGGATGCGGAAAAATCAAACGGCCCTGGTTTTCAATTCAAAAGCACATGGGAAACCAAAACAACAAATACAGAAGTAATAAACAGAAGGATAAGAAAGCTTAATGAGACCTACCGTCTTGGTATATCGGTTGATGAATATAATGATATTTCCCCGCACGAACTTCCAGTCTATGCCTATATGCATTTTCAAAAAGGTCTTACCGACAAACAAAAAGGCTTTTTACATCCAAAAGACTATGGTGAAGATATTTGGACTTTAAAAAAAGACAACGTTATGCCAAACGCAACCTTTACGCTTGGAGACTCATTCACATACAAAGGTGAAATAGAGAATCTTCTTGATGATTCAAACACTATCCCATTGGAATATGTTTTCAGAGTTTCTGACGATGTAGTACAAAATCAAATGGACGACCTGCATACCCTTTTTCTTCCATATTCCGATTACAAAAATGTTTTAATGAAGCATTATCTTGAACAGTGGGATGGTCAATCTCTTAGAGGCCAACCTCTCATGAAAAGAAAAAATATTTCAAACCCAAATTATCACTGGAGTGATTCAACAATTCCAGCAGACAGTGAAGATCTGTTGAGGGATCTCAACTACATTGAAATACAACTATATAAAAGTTCTGAAGGAAAAGGCCTTGATCTTGATTCCATTGAAAGTTTTACATTCACCAAAACACCTCCATCAAAAAAATTGATGGCAATCTTCAACAAGAAAAAAATCAAGGTATTCGATGGAAGAATCGAAACAGAAGTTCCTGTTCCCTACTCCGCTGCAAAATCAAACCAAATGGTGGCAATGGAAAATTCTGTAAAAAATAGAATTACCGATGTAGAAGAAAATCTATACAGAAGTCTCACCCAAAAAGAAAAAGACGCTGTGGAAAAAGCACATCTTTACGGACTAAAAAAGGGCCAACTTCCGGAAAACAAGAAATACACCGATCGTGAAGTAAAAAAAATAGAGCAAATTCTTAAGAAAGAGGGTGGATTCAAGGGATTTCATTTGGAAGAGTTGCTGGACGATTACCTTGATTAATCAATGCCAACACTCTTGATTGTTGTATCTATATTTTCTTTTATCCCAACCAAATCATCTTTTCCTGGTCGATACTTTGTGTCTATTTGTGATAACGGCAAATCCCATTTCAAACCACTCATTACGCTCTCAATCTCTTTAATTCCTGCCGGATTCCAGCCATAGGAACCAAAAGCAAAACCAATTTTATTTTTTGGCTTTAGTCCTTTCATATAGGTAAGCAATGATGCGATTGAAGGTAAAACCTGGTTATTTAAAACTGGGGATCCAATGGCCACATATTTTGATTCCAGTATATCTGCCATAATATCAGAGATGTGAGAAGTCTTTAAGCTTCTTTGCACTACAGGGATATCATTTTCCTCGAAAGAGGATTTTATTGTATTTGCAATTATTTCAGTTGATCCCCACATTGAATCATAAATAATCAAGGCCTTGTTTGAGTTATCATGATTTGCCCAATAGGAGTATTTCCTTAAAATATTTGATATATTCGTCCTCCAGAGAACTCCATGGCCTGGGGCAATCATATCAATGTCAAGATTTGAAAGGGCATCAATGGCCTTTTTTACCTGCACTCCAAATGGGTAGACAATATTTGCATAATATTTTGAGGCCTCCTCCATAACTATATCGTTGGGATTTTGATCATTAAAAAGATATTCCGATGCCAGATGCTGGCCAAAAGCATCGTTGGGAAGAAGTAGTTTTTCTTCAGGAATAAAGCAAACCATTGAGTCAGGCCAATGAAGCATTGGAATATGAACGAAATTGATATTTCTTTTACCAATATTAATTGATTCTCCTGATTTAACTGCCTTGATATTCCATTTGGAAGTGTCATAGTGCTCGGCCAGACCTTTTTCACCATTGGTGGATGTGATCAACGTGGCATCAGGAGCAATTTTCATAATATCCGGCAAACTTCCCGAGTGATCCATTTCCACATGGTTTGAGATAACAATATCAATTTCCTTCGGATCAATTATACTTTTAATCCTATCCAGCATCTCTTCTGTGTGAGTGGTCTTTACTGTATCAACAAGAACCTTTTTTTGATCCATTATCAGATAAGCATTATAACTGGTTCCTCTGGCGGTTTTATAACCATGAAAATCTCTAATGTTCCAATCAATTGCCCCCACCCAGTATATTCCGTCTTTTATTGCCTTACCTTTCATTTATGCGCCCCCGATATCACCCATATTAGCGCACAAACAAAATAATAACTCGTGAATACGCTCGACTACGGTTTACTGCAGAATAAGTTGATTTCCATCTTCGTGACTCATGTACGGATCAGGTAATGAGACATTTTGAAGTTGTATAAATTTAAAAAGCTGGCTTAATTCCGGTCCAAATTTTTTGATATCTATTTCACCAAGTCCGGAAAACTCGATAAGGCTCTGTATATCTTTCATACGATGGAAGTTTGACATAATGTCATAATGTTGATTTTTCTTCCATTCAACAAGATACTCTCTGAATTCATCAGTCCTAGACAGTTTTGTAAGGGCATTTTTCCCATATCCAAGCCAGTTTAAAATGGTGGGTGCCAGATCGAGAATTGAAGGATGAACTTCGTATTCTGTTTTTTCAACCCCTTTCCCGTTTGCTTTATAAACGGCCCTCGACATCAATTTTCCAACGCCTGCTCCAGGTCCGGATACTATCATGACAATCTTTTTTTCTCCGCTGTGAATACCACCATGGCCTGCAGAATTGTTTCCAAAGTTCCACCCCTGTGAGTGCATTACGACGATGTCCCCTATTGCCGGATTTTTTGAATAAAGATATGAACCCATTCCCCCTACGGCATTATTATAATAGTGGGAATGTTTGATACTTCGATCATTCCATTCATCGTAGGTACCAAAATGCCATTTATTTTTCTCAAGCTCGTCATATCCAAGAGGATCACCTTTTGATGAAGGGTTGTAACCATACATCAGTTCCTTGGTTTCCGAGTCTTTTTGTATGCTGATTGTTCCATAATTGCCAAATCTGTCGAACACCCTGACTGTCATTTTTCCATATGGATTTTTACGTACGAGAGGGTTGTTTTCACGAATAAATATCAAACCAACAGAATCGATATCCTTTAATGTCTCAACGACTGTTTTTGACGAGTTGATTGTTGGTTTATACGAAAGTATTTCGTCAAGAGTCGGTCGCTTACTCCAATCATAATTTCCTGTTTTTTTGTCTTTGTGAGGAATAAAAAATTCCGCATTATTTCTGGCCCCGCCTCCATAAATAAACCGTATATGTTTGTTGTATATTGATTCGAGATATTTTTGTTCCTGCTTTAAATAATCCGGAAAACTTCTCAGATATAGCTTGGAGATCACATTCAAGGCGAGCGGCTTGTACTCCTCCAGTGCTGAATCAAGCTTTGGAAAAACAATCATTTTTTTTAGAAAAAACATCCACCAATATTTTCGTCCCACGGCCGTTTTAATTGTTTTATTTATGCGATTGAAAAAATTATTTGACCATACCATGGCATTTTGTGTTAACGATCTTACATCGATGCCGTCATTATCATCCTTGTTTTGCCATTCTTTTATCGTATGCGGGAAAGCAAGATTCATTGGTTGTGTGCCGTCATCAATTCCAATAAATTCTCCCTTTTTAATTTCAACTTTTTTTGAAGGAGTGTTTAAACCAAATTTCTTGTTTAACATTGAAATGAAACTCATGTTAATGGAACCCTTCTTGCGTCCTTCCTTGCGACAGGCCTTCTTATCCTTGCACTTGCCTGTTTTCCATTTGGAGTCAACAAAACCGTGATCGCTTGTTATAAGAAAAAGAGTTCTTTCAAACAGACTGGAAGCTCCACCTCCATATTTAAGATAATCCTTGAGACCTTTTCCGTAATCAGGTTTGTAACAATGTGAAAGATTGGCCTCACAATCAAAATGGATATTCCTAAATGTGTTAAACAGGTGTCCGAGTTCTATATCCTTTACAATAGTCGCAAGTACGTAGTGTTGATTAACTACATGTCTTGTCTTTTTTCCAATGGTGTTTTTTCCATTTGAGGCAGGTGATGTATAAAAATCCATAACAGGAAGATTTATACAAAATTTTACGGCCTCCAGTTTTCCCCACGGATCATCATCATTAGACGGGTTGTGGTATTTTATCCTTGTAAAATGACCGGCCTTTCGTTTTTCAATGATTCGACCGTCATCAAATGTCATGTTTTGAAAAATCACGTTTTTGCTGTCACCTTCACTGTTTTCATCAATTAACAGAAACACCCTTTCAACATTATCCTTTTTTCGTTTACGCTTTGGCCTTCTTTTGAAGCAATATTCAACAACATCACCTTTCGGAGAAATTCCGTTTGCGGTCAATCCAAGAAGGTGTCCAAATTCGTCGGCAGCGGCAAGCAATGAATGTGAAAATGTTGGAATTTCACTGGTGGCATCTTTTGCACTTTCAACATAAAGATTACGAAGATTTGTCATGGTTGCATGTGCCTGGTCATAATATTTGTGACTCATGACCCCCATGATCCCCTCATAGTATGCTCTTGTGTAATCTGTGAATGGAACACCCCGGCGATGTAATGTAAATCCTGCGGCAATACGTTTGTTTTTCATCTTTAAAAAGTCATAAATTGTCGGGTAAACAGGAAACTCGAGTCCAACCGCATAGTTTACAATTTCCATTGGATCAAGCCAGAAATTTCTAAAAGCGAATTTATCTTTTTCAAATTGCCACCAACCAACAACTTTTGTATCCAATCGTGATGCCAGATATGATGGAACAACCTTCATTGTCTCTGACTTATCAACCGTGCTGGCGTTGAACGATATTTTTCCCCTGCTCGCAAGAAATGAAAAGTGTGGCAATTGTCCGGATTCAAGAAGCCTTTTAAACACATCCGGCCTGACTCCATCAATATGCATAAGATGGACATGTTTTTCATCGTTTTCAATTCCTGATGGAGAACGTTTTTCCTCTTTTTCCTGCCTGGAGCATGAAAAATTTACAATTAACAGTATTAGGATAAAAAAATTGGTGATTCCTCTCATATGGCCCTCCGTGGCATAGGGTAATTCTACCATAATAAAGTACTAAATTTACAACGGACAAAGGTTCCAGGATATGGAATAAAAACATGTACTATTATCCTACTTCAAGACTCAATCATTACCATTTTTGTCACAAAACATGTCATAAGTGTGCGAAATATGAAATGTTTCACCTTTTATAATGTCTTGACGTAGCTTGTTAGCTTTGATACGAACTCAATCTAAAATTAAAAGTTATCTGAATCAAAGATAAAGGAGAATCATTTATGAAACAAACATTATTAATGGCGATACTCATTACATTATTACTCAAAAGCGTATCTGGAGTGGCACGGGAAAATATTGAGTTTGTTCCAATTTACGGTGGTTCATTTATGATGGGTTCTCCTGAAAATGCACCTGATAGAAACGATAATGAAAAACAACGTTTTGTCACGATTACTTATAATTATGAGATAATGAGCACAGAAGTCACTCAAATGCAGTGGTTTATGGTTATGAAAAACAATCCATCTCAATTCAAAGGAGCATCTGACTGTGATAATCACATCAGTATTAGCGGACAAGAATTATGTCCGAATAATCCAGTTGAAAGCGTTTCATGGAATGATATTAAAGAATTTATCAATAAATTAAACCAAACAGCTCATTCCTGCATTTATCGCTTACCAACTGAAGCAGAATGGGAATATGCTGCAAGAGGCGGAACAACTTCAGCCTACTCTTTTGGTGATACCTTGTTTCGTGCAAAAGACTACAGTTGGTATAGCAATAATTCTAATACTGAAACTCATCCAGTAGGATTAAAAAAATCCAATCCATACGGACTCTATGATGTACATGGAAACGTATGGGAATGGGTGGAAGACACGTATACAACATCTCCTCTCGGTGGAAATGATCCAACAGGTCCAGCCTCCGGATTTGCCCGTGTTCTTCGTGGCGGTAGTTGGAGCAGCCTGCTACAATACTTGCGTTCTGCTAATCGTAGCCACGGCAATCCGTCGTTCAGCAGCAACAGTGTCGGTTTCCGCTTGGTGAGAACCTTGTAACACTCAAGCCC
>JAGLPP010000062.1 GCA_023137315.1 Bacteriovoracaceae bacterium | reverse complement strand
CCCCTATTCAGGTAGTATTTACAAAATAGTATTATTTTTTAAAGATCAATCATGAAATGTGATATGAAAGATAAAAGTTTCATTGGCAAAAGCTGGGGGAGTACAAAGTGAAAAGTATATTAATAATTTTAACATTATCTTTAATCTCACTGTCCTCCTATGCTTCACTAAAATGTTATGATGGCTGGCATGAGCATTGTGTCCTGGTTAAAAATCCTCCGTTGACTAAGACGTTTTGCAAAAAGCATTTAGGTTTTAACGGAAATGATAGTCACTTCAATGTATCTGCGTGTTCGTCACAATGTGATGTTTTGGTAATTCTTAGTGAGCATGATGAAGTTCTTGGAGAACGTCTTGTTGATAAGAATGATGATAACGATGGAGAGCGAATTGAGTGTCCATATAGTGGTCTGGGATGGAGCTATAATAATTAATTATATTGTTGATTTATACAACAGTGTTTTACCACCGAATTCCAATTCCAGTTTTTTGTCATTAAAAATCTCATCATAGACTTCTTTCATTTTTCTTGCCGTTAAGGATCTTTGTCTCCCCTCCAAAATCTGAAAATTACTCCATGTCATTATTAAATTAACAAATTCATGAGAGCTCAAACTGATTTGATGATCGTATTTTATTTCTTTTACCAATTCAAATCCTACAGATTGAATAAGTTCCTGTGTTGGATAACCGGAACGCTTGCTTGCTGAAGTCAGATATTCTTCAAAAAAATCATAATGCCTTTTTTGCCTGGCAGCGTCTTGAGATATTTGTCCTAAAAAGCCGTAATTATCTATGGAAAGATATCCATTTTTTTTAAGTACTCTTTTTGCTTCTTTTAAAAATTTTCCCTGTTCAACCCAGTGAAACCCCATTGAAATGTTTAAGAGATCAAAATTGGAATTTTCAAACGGCAAATCTTCTGCTCCTGCCTGCAAAAACTCAATTTCGAAATTTTTTCGGGCCTCATTAAGCATGGCCTCAGACAAATCGCATCCAACTGTCTTTTGGGATAGTCCGGCCAGTGCAAAAGTGGAATGACCAGTTCCACACGCCACATCCAAAGATGATTCGAAATCTTTCCCAACATAATTACGAATAATATTAAATGGAATGTGATGATATTGAGGTCGATATTTTTGATATCTGACCGCTTCGCTTTCAATTTTAAATGGATTAGTGATCTGCATTTTATTTGTTTTCGTTTTTAGCATACCTAAGCGGAAAATCAGTTTAACAAAAAGCTGTCAAACCATTCTCGAATAAGCTTCATCTTTTCAGCATAGTGACCAGACAGCCAATGATTACCATTTCTAAATAAAACAAACATTGAACTATAATTATTTTTAAATAAAACTGATGACATTCTCAATGCCTGGTTTGCTGAAACCTGATTATCATCAGCACCATGTAATATTAATATCTGTGCCCCCCTATCCAGTTGGTCCACCCACTTTATTGCCGATCTTCTACTTAGCTGTTCCTCTTTTTCCGTATCATAATTTGGAATAATATCCCGAAACAGACCATCGGATTCCGGTTGCTCTACAAGTGTGCTAAAAAGATCGGAAACACCACCGACAACAACTGCAGCAGAAATTTTATCTGTATTCTTAAGAGCAAGATAGGTCATCATCCCACCCCTGCCTATTCCATACATACCAAGCCTGGAATTGTCAGCTTTGGAAAAATTGTCAAGGGTTGGTATTAAATTCAGTACATCATTTAAATCGCTCCCCCCGAACTCCTCTATTCCTTCTCCTCCGGCGTTACCTCGATACTGACTGGCAATTACAACATATCCCCGGCTTGCAACTGTTGCCATGTGAAAGACTGCCCCTGCATCGTTTAGAACACCATTCTCCATCTCGCCATCCCGATTAAAAATAACACATGGATAGGTGCCATCCTTTTTGGGAATTGCAACATATCCTTTAATTTTTAATCCATCACTTCTATAAGTAATTTGGAATGTATCCACCTTGGTTATAATGCTCTCGATCTGTGGTTCAATCTTTTTTATTTCATCAATAGTATTTTTATCCAAGGAAACCAAAGTACGATCAACCAACTCCCCGTCGATGGTGCTGGCAGAAAGAGATGAAGCAATTAATATTAATGAAACAAACAATGATAATTTAATTTTGAAACGCATTGTAAAAAAATACCAATACAAAAGCGATAATGCAATATTTCATGGCAACTCAGACACATAGCTCAAGAATTAGTCTGAAACCTACTTGGAATTTTGGGAAATTTTGGGTATATACTCACACAGCAACACTCTATCACGAAGGAGGGCCAAATGAGCTTCAACAAAGAGTATATCGACGAAACTAATGCCATCAGAGAAAATATCTCCAACATTAGAAACAAAATTATTGTTATGTCAGGCAAGGGTGGGGTTGGCAAATCAACAATATCTTCAAATCTTGCAGGTTTTTTGTCTTTAGAAGGTTTTCAAACAGGACTTCTGGATATCGACCTCCACGGCCCGAGCATTCCCAAACTTCTAGGACTATCAGGAAAAAGTTTAGAAATAATCGGAGATAAACTTTCTCCAATTGAATACAGCTCCACCCTGAAGACTGTTTCCATTGGATTTATGCTTAAATCAGAAGATGAAAGTATTATTTGGCGTGGACCAAAAAAGAATTCAATGATTCGTCAGTTTTTAAAAGATGTTCATTGGGGTAATCTTGACTATCTAATTATTGACAGCCCTCCAGGTACTGGCGACGAACAACTAAGCATTATTCAAACTACAGGTGATTTAAATGGAGCAGTCATTGTCACCACCCCACAAGATATATCACTAATTGATGTAAAAAAATCAATCAACTTTTGCAGACAATTAAATCTCCCTATTATTGGGATCATTGAAAACATGAGTGGACTTATTTGTCCTAAATGCAATGAAAGAATTAATGTCTTTAAAAGCAATGGTGGAAAAGAGTTGGCAGAAGAAGAAAAGATTCCCTTCTTGGGAAAAATCTCTCTAGATCCGTCAACTGCTAATAATTGCGACAATGGCACATTGACCATCAACTCAAATGCATCAAGGATCAACCGAGATGAAATGATGTTCGCTTTTAAGAATATTTTAGAAAGAAAGGAGCAAATAAAATGAAGATTGAACAGGCAATTAATATTTTTTTCTCCCCAACTGGTACAACAAAAAAAATTGTTACCGCAATTTCAACTTCTTTAAATATTAAAAATAACAACGAAATAAATTTAACCAATGAATATAGCGATTTAAATATAATAAACATTCCATCCACAAGCATTGCAATAATTGGCATACCTGTATATCGAGGGGGATTACCTTTTGAAGCAGTCAAAAGATTAAACCAAATCAGTGGCAAAAAAACACCTGCAATTATTAACGTAATATATGGCAACAGGGATTATGACAACGCCCTGATTGAACTAAAACAAATTATTTCCAGGCAGGGATTTGTTCCCATTGCCGAAGGTGCGTTTATTGGAGAACACTCTTTCTCTTCCCGGGAATATCCAATAGCTGCAAATCGTCCTGATAAAAAGGATTTGGAAAGTGCATTAACTTTTGGGCAGATGATATCAAAGAAGATCAATTCTCAGGACTGGACAACACCCGAACTATCCAAACAAGATTATATCGACATAAAAAAGAAAGAGCCTCTTCGAGTATCACCTATCGTGGATATAAATCTTTGTGATAATTGTGGTAGGTGCAAAATGAGTTGTCCTACAGGATCAATCATAAACTCTTTGGGTAAAATTACAACCAAGCAAGAAACCTGTATCACATGCATGGCGTGTGTTAAAACATGTCATAACAATGCTCGCAGTATTCAAGATCAAAAACTTTTGAATATAATAAAAATGCTACATGATAATAATCAAAAAAGAAAAGAACCTGCTTTTAAATTGCTCATCTGACTAAGAGCCAAGAGAGTATTATTGCGATAATACTTGTTTTTTAAAAACGGCCTTGACTGCTGTATTTGATATTACAATTGTTGTCTTATCATTAAATACCAGAGTACGCTTACCAAAACTTCTTTTGCCATCTTCACGTTTTAAATTTGTAAGTTTAATAATATTTTTATCGATACTGTATTTGCCTTTGCTGATTATTCCATTATTCTTTTGCGTTACTGTTTCATCATCATTAAAGGTCATTTCTGTTTGTGCTAAAAAATTTGAATTTTCTTCTTTTTCCATCATAGAGTAACGAATGCATTTCCAGTTACCAACAATTGCATGTTTTATTTCACTTTCACTATGGAATTTTTTAAATAATATGTTATATGCTTCACTCTTGATTTTTTTCAGACCCTCCATTCCAAAAACCCATTTTTTGCCTAGATATGTAAGAGAAAGTACCTGCATGGTGTCTGAATCCTTATTTGTGTACTGAATAACGGCCATTAGCATTTCTCCCATCCAGTACGTGTAGCGAATATCCCTTATTGAGCCATCCCAGGTTGAAAGTGTTTTTAGAACATCTTCTTTAAAATTTTTTTCGGAAAAATTCATTGCTAATACAGGCATGGAAAGTGACTTGATTTTTAAAAGATCCTTGTTTTTATAAGCGTTTAAAAAATCCAGAGCAACCTGTTTCGGCGATGGTGGCAAGAATGTTTTCTCAACTTTTTTTATTTTGGGTTTAGATGTCCGATTTTTTGGAGAATTGGATGAATCACAGGCCACCATAACCATTAAGATAATTAAAACTGTCAGACTTTTCATAAAAACTCCCACTTATGATGAATATTCTTTAGAATGAGTATAACAAATGATATAAGGTTATCCAGTGTTATTTTGTGAGAAATGTGATGATATGTTAAAAAAATTCCTTGTCTTACTTTTATTACTACACTCATTGTCGGCTAATTCCAACGGATCGTTACATGATAGTCCTGTTCGAATGATTGATACACATGGACATGTTTATAAAAGTAGTTCCGAACTTAATCCACCCGTTCAAGGTTTTGGTAAATATGGAGCCCATAATCTTTTCGATGATAATGTCAAAACTGCTTGGGCCGAAGGGGTAAATGGTAATGGAATTAATGAATCGATAAAGTTTATTATTCAAAAAAAACTCAAAAAAATTCAAATTGTGAATGGATATGCAAAATCAAATAGTACTTTTTTTAAAAACAATCGTATTAAAAAAATCAAGATCACAGCATTTGAAGTTGAAATGCCTAAAAATGGAGCTGTTACTGAATTGTTTGTTCCAATTAAATTCAGATCAAAAATCATTGATTTTTCTGTGGTCTTAAAAGATTCC
>JAGLPP010000061.1 GCA_023137315.1 Bacteriovoracaceae bacterium | reverse complement strand
TTGCGGCCTGGGACAACAGACCGGCATCAGAAACAAGAGTACTTATTGCCTTGATACAGACATTGAGATTGTTTTTTATCTCGTTAAAATCTCCGTTATAATTATCTGTAATCTCCTCGGGGATATCACCCTTGGAGATACGGTCAACATATTCCGCTGCTACATTTAAAGGCCCTATCACTGCATCCAGAGTGTCATTTACACCCTTGACGATATTTTTATACTCGCCATTATGTTTTGTATCATCAGCTCTTGTATCCAGTTTTCCTTCCGTCGCGGCCTGGGACAATAAACCGGCATCTGCAACAAGACCGTTTATCGCCTTGATACATGCGTTAAGATTGTTTTTGATCTCGTTAAAATCTCCATTATAGCTGTCAGTAATTTCCTCGGGAATATCACCCTTTGAGATACGGTCAACATATTCCGCTGCCACATTTAAAGGCCCCATCACCGCATCCAGCATCTCATTGATTCCATTAAAAAGTTCCTTCGAATCTTCACTTGCCTTGCCAGGTTCAACACGCTTGTCAAGATGACCACTTTTTATTGCTTCAACAAGTTCTGCCACTTGTTCCAAGTCTGATGATCTTGAACTGGTTTCTTCATTGTTTTTTTTATTCAACTCCGTCATCTAATTCTCCTTTTATAAAGATTAATTAATTGATATCTCATTTCTAAACGATATATTGTTTTTAATGGTGTCTTTTAATTTTCTAAACAACTGTCCCCCCGAAGAAACTTTTTCAAACATGTTGTCGAACAACTCTGGTATTTCCTGGGTACGTTCTAAAACCAAAAAACCATCCGAGGCGAGGGAATTATAAAACATTTTAAGAACTTCAAGTCTTTGTGACGGCGTAAAGTGCAACAAAACGTTTTTACATACGATAAGATTAAAATCACCACCGGCTGGTTTTAATGATAAAAGATCATGTTTTAAAAAGTTCACTCTTGATCTAAGTTCATCTTTAATTTTAAAATGCTCTGTCTCGCCTATTTGTGAAAAATATCTCTTTTTTATGCTGTCTGGGATTCTACCGATCTCTATCCGTGAATAAACACCTTCCCTTATTCTGTTTTCAAAAAGATTTGAACCATCAATATCTGTGGCATAAATCTTAACATTGCGAAACATAAAGTGACTCATCTCTTCTCTTAATGTTATGGCAAGAGAGTATGGTTCCGGTCCGTGGGCACAACCTGCATCCCAAATTTTTATATCTTTCTTTCCTGCCAGTTTCGGAACAACATGTTTTGAAATCAGTCCAAGTGCACGCGGATCCCTGAAAAAAAAAGTAAAGGCCATTAAAATTCCCCTTTTAAAAAAATGCTACACAACTTCCTTTAAAGCATCCTCGGCACCAACATCCTCGGCACCAGCATCCACAACCTCTACTTCTTTTCGTGGTTCAACTTCTTCAGAAATATCTTTAACTGCTCGCAGGTCACTTGCCTTGGTTAGCACCTTGTCTATATCCAGAAGAATCACAACCTTATTCTGCATTTTACCCATTCCCAAAATAAACTCTGTTTCCACATTAGTTCCAAATGAAGGAGTTTCTTCAAGCTGTTCAGTAGTAATGTCGACAACCTCTGAAACCTTGTCTACCATAATACCGACTTCCGCATCCCCCATATCCACAACGATAATGCATGTCTCTTCAGTGTCTTCAACCGTTTTCATTTCAAACTTTATTCTGAGATCATTCACGGTAATCACCTTCCCCCTGAGATTAATCACACCTTTAATGTAATCAGGCATGCGAGGAACCGTGGTGATATCCATCACACCTATGATTTCACGCACCTTTAAAATTTCAAGGCCGTATTCTTCGTTGTCCAAGACAAAAGTTAAAAACTTTCCAGCCCTTTCGAACAAGACATTGTTACGTGGTCCTTCACTGTTTTTTTTAGTGGCTTCCATATTAATAAACCTCCTGATATTTGGATTAAATTAATTTAATATCTCCAACTATTTTAATAACCTGTCTGATTTTATCTCTTATTCCCGATTCAAACCTGATGGATATTCACCCACGTCCACTTCCATCATTTTCGTACTATCAGGAATATTCTCAAGCTCTATTATTGGTCATTTTTTAGGCCGTAAATATTTTATTTTGATATGTAATCGGTGCTTGCCACCAATTAAAGTGAATTGAAATAGGTTTTTAAAGTAATACCGCTGTTCTTAACACCAATTTTACTTCTTATACTCTTGCAGTGATTGGAAATTGTATTGCCTGACAAGTTCAGCAATCTTGCGATATCCTTGGTATGATTTCCTTTTACAATATATTTTGCCACCTTCTTCTCTTGAATTGTCAGGCGACATAGCAAATCATTAATCCTGGACTCTTTATCATTTATCACACTATGCATGCTTGTTTTTTTCAAAGTTCCCACAAAATCTTTTATTGAATTTTCCACTGGAAAAACATCTGAATCAGATCCTTTCATTACCTCCCAAACATGCTCCTCTGATTCAGCTTCATAGATCGGTTTTACAAATTTAATGCAATCACACATTAAACCTTTTGGTTTTCGTAAAACATCTTTAATCGTAACAATCCCTTCATATTTATCATCATTAAAAACAGCAACGACTCCCTTGACATGCAACAAAGCGATTACACTCCTAACTGAATCATAAAGATTCACCTTATGGAATTCCCTGTCTACAATCTTCCCTATATTCATACTTCATCCACCTCAACCAGATTAAACATCATCTGCGCCTTGATATCCACTTTCACATATTCTCTTGGTGATACATAGGGAAGAACCTTGTCCTTAATTATTTCCTGCACCTTCTGCTTTGAAATTTTTTTATAAATTTTTTTATTAATAATCATTCCCTCTATCGCCATATTTTTTTCTCTTAAATCAACAAATTCAAAATCGCCGGGATTCAGCATATCAAAACATCTTGCGATTCCCTCCACTCCTCGCGAGCACTCGCTACCAACAAGCATAATATCGCTAAATGGTGTAATGGATATTGCTTCAAACATTACATCCACAGACATCCTCTTGTTTTCCATCCTCTCCTTTTCCATTGCGTCCATAAATCAACTCCTTTGATTCTGAAATTACACTAAAAGAATTATAAGAAGAATACCGTGTGCAGATAAGTCACAGCACCGTCACAGAAAAGTCATGGTTTACATATGACCTTTAATTGCAACTTATTGTAATATCAGTCTTGGTGTATCCTGTTCTCTTATTAATTTAATTTAATTTATTTTATTTTACTGTTCTTTAAAGTTTTATAAAGTTTTCCATGGATAAAACCACTTCGAAAGAATCAAAAGGCAGATGTATTACCGGTGCCTCACCTCTTAACACCCAGGTATTGCTTCAGATGCATCTTTTTTTTATTAAGACCAAGTTTTTTTCTAATATTGGTTGAGTGATTTCTTACAGTACCTTCCGAAATATGAAGTGTCCCGGCAATTTCCACTCTTGTATACCCTGATTTTATAAGTTGGCAAATTTTTTGTTCAGTTTTGGTTAGCTTAAAAACCAACTCATCCATTTTATTAGAGAAATCACCACAAATATTTTTCAAATATTTTTCAATCAATTGTATCTTACTATACTCATTTGCCGTCATATTCAATGTACTTTTCAAATTATCAACAAGTGGAATAATATTGTTACTCACTTGTCCCATTACAAATTGTTTTACATTATCATTGCTGACATTTTTTTCTTCCAGAATATTACGGATGGTAATATGCTTTTCCTCAAGAGATAAATTCAGTTTCTCCTTGTCATTTTCCATGTCTCTTAAATATTCCCTGTTTTCAAAACTTCCAATAATTCCAATATGATTATCCAAAGCATCCATATGCTTATACAGTTTTATATAATATGGAACTTTAATTCCATTGTGGTTTTTTATTTTACGCTCCACACTTGCGTTTGCCTTCCCGTTCAACAATGGACATACTTGGCTATTCTCTTTTGTGTTTATTGAACATCCAAGAACATTATAGCATTTTACATTTCCAAATCCCCTCTCCTTTGATCTAAAAGCATTACAAAAATCTTGATTGGCATTGACAATATTTAATTCCTCATCAATAACACACAACGGATATCCTATTTTATTAAGTAATTGATTATACTGAAACTTATGTTTGATTTTTGATCTATGTCTTTTCTTAAGACCGGACTTTACCTGTTCTATGATCGTCGAGATACGAGAAGGCTTTTCAATAAAATTGAAAATATTTAATTTTATTGCAAGTTTTAAATTATCAATATCACCATTGGCAGTTAAGACTATCTTTATTATTTCAGGATAATTTTTATTAATTAACCCAATCAGCTCAAATCCATCCATAACCGGCATTTTTATATCAATCAATGCCAGGTCAATGTGAACCCTGCTCAAAACATCCAATGCCTCTCGACCGTTTCCCGCCGTATATACACATCCAAAATGTTTACCTACTGCATTTTGCATCAATCCTATCGTACATTTTTCGTCATCAACGATAAGTATTGAACTTTCTTTAAATATCTTCTCCATAGAATCCAGAATTATATGCTATATTGTAAAAGAAATAAACTTACATCTAAAAATAACCAACAGACATTATCAGAGGGATGACGACGAGCGCAAAACCCGTTCCAGAACACTATTGATTGTACTTACTGCCATAAAATTCACTTGCAACCTTCACTATTCCGTCTACATCAAGAATTAATCCGACATTTCCATCTGACATAATTGCTCCACCTGAGATACCTTCAGAATCTTTAAAGGCTTCGCCAAGCCCCTTTATTACAACCTGCTGCTTGTCAATAACTTCATTAATAATAATTCCTGCTTTCGTGCCAGCTGCCTTAACCACGACAACCAGCAACTCGCTCGTTTCATTACTGCTATCAATATTAAGACCAAAAACCTCTGAAAGTTTTATCAGCGGTATCATACAATCATCCAGAGAATACAACTCCATTCCGTTGGCAAGCCTTGTTTTTTTGTCTACAGTCATTTTCAATGTTTTTTCAACCAAAAGAGATGGAATAATAAATCTTTCTTTTTCCAATCCTATAATCATGCCATCAATAATGGCCAATGTCAGAGGTAATCTAAAACTGAATGTGATTCCCTTTCCCTTTTGTGATTTAATATTAATCTGTCCACGCAGAGATTCCACCGTTCTATTTACAACATCCATTCCAACTCCACGACCGGAAATATCAGTCACTTGTTCAGCAGTGGAAAAACCAGGAGCAAAAATTAAATTATAAATCTCATCCTCTGACAAATTATCATTTTCTCCCACGATTCCTGACTTCTTCCCCTTTTCAAGAATCTTTTGTGGATCAAGCCCTCTGCCATCATCTTCAATCTCAATATATATATTTCCGCCTTGATGAAATGCCCTTAATTCTATGTTCCCCTCTTCAGACTTTCCCAATTTTTTACGATCCTGTGGATATTCGATGCCATGATCAACGGAATTTCTTATCATATGAATCAATGGATCACCTATTACATCCACCACTGATTTATCAAGTTCGGTGTCCTCCCCTTTCATCTTGAATGATGTTTTTTTTCCTGATTTTCTGGATAAATCACGAACCAGACGTGCCATCTTCTGAAAAACAGAGCGCAATGGCACCATCCTCATGGATGTAGCACTCTCCTGCAATTTTCTGGTAATCTTCTCAAGATGTCCCACCTGACGCTCCAACTCGGCTGAACGAATTGAATTTTCCTTCATAATGGAGACTATTGATCGCTGTACCATGGATTCCACTATCACCAGCTCTCCAATTGTATCCAGTAAATTACCAAGTCTGCCTGAATCCATTTTGATTGTTTCTTTTATTACTTGTTTCGGAGATTGTATTTTTTCGCTTTGATCTTTCTGACTACGTAATGCATGGGCAACATCAATAGGAAGTACTTTATGATCTTTTATTAAAATCTCACCAATCTTCGGTTTTCCATGATATTCTTTTTGTTTCTCCGCGGCCCATTTTACATCTTCAATTGTTGCCTTTCCCAGTTTAATCAGAATTTCACCTACATTTTCACTAGACGTATTTTGTGATGAAATCGACTGGGCGCCACGGTTTTCCTCTTTTTTGACATCGTTCATTATACCTTTAATATGCTCTATCACATCCGAAACATCTGTCTCTGTTTTTTTATCTGATGTAGCAGATTCCTCCACCAGGAATTTCAAGGCATCTATTGAATCAAAAATAACATCCACTGATTTTCCTGAAAGGGTGAATTCCCCTTTCCGTGCCTGCTCCAAAAGAGCCTCTGCCTCGTGGGCAATTCTTTTCACACTATCAAACCCTAAAAAGCCGGCACCTCCCTTGATGGTATGAAATGCCCTAAAAATGGCATCCAGGGCCTCTTTGTTTTGAGAGTCAGTTTCCAGATTCAAAAGCTGGATACTTGCTTGCTCAAGATGTTCCAGGGATTCAGTGACAAACTCACCAATTATTTCCGGATCAATATCAATCTCTTTAAGATCGACCTCTTCTTCTATTTTATTCTCGTCCTCTTTTTCATCACTTTTTATAATTTCTACATCTTCACTCTTGTTTATCAGCACCTTTTTTTCGCTTATAAATTTTTCCGAGGATATCAAATCGCCATCCTCTACTCCTGAACAAATCGAAAAATTACGATTAAGCCAATCCTTGATTTCAAGAAGAACATTAACCATTTCATTAGATGATCCAACATCCAGGATATCTTCTGCAAAATGGCACATTGATTCAACATCATAAAGCCCCAGTAAACCTGCGTCCCCTTTCATGGTATGAAACTGTCTTTTTATTTCAGATACAATTCCATTTTCAGGAGATTTTTCCAACGCCAGGATATTTTCCTGTAATCTTAAAAGATTATCCTCCTGTGAGGAAATGAAATCGGCAAAGATCTCCTGGTCTGAAAGCACCAATCCTTTTATAGCAGAATTTGTTTCATTCTCATTATTGAGATCACCAGGCTCACCTTGATTGTCTGAATCTGTTTCAGATGAAATATTTTTCAAATTTTTAGCCACATTTTTCATTTAATTCCTGGACATACTTTCTGCACAAAAGGCAAAAACATGGAACCACACCCATATTTTTAATATTCGTATAATTCAAAATATTATCAAGGTATATTCATGGTCATTTTTCGGCCATGATTTTTTTTCCTACTGACACAAACGAATATCCATAAGTATTTACGAAATTGTTGACCAACTTTATATGATTATTTATGTCCATGATGTTTGAGATCTTGCGTAAGTGAAAACTCGAACGCACCTTAAAAAGTATCCTCATGCAGGGGTAATTTAATGGTAAAAGTCGTCCCCTCGCCAATTTTACTGCGAACACCTATCGAGCCATTGGAGCTCTCGATAATATTTTTAATTATACTTAATCCAAGCCCGGTTCCACTTCCAGCTTTTTTAGTGGTAAAAAAGCTATTAAATATTTTTGATAATTTATCTTCACTTATTCCATGACCATTGTCGATAAATCTTAGCACCAGATCATTTTTCTCCCTTTTCGTTTCAATGGTAACTCTTTGATCTTTTACACCATCTGTTGCATCCTTGAAATTTGACAGAAGACTTACGAGCACTTGTTGAAATTTCCCCTTGTTCCCTTTCACGACCAATTTTTCTTGCGTCAGTTTCTTTATAATATTGACACCTGCTTTTTTATAAATAACTTCCATGAATGACAGCGTTTCATTTATGGTCTCATTGATTTTTATCAATTCAATCACATCGCTATCCGGTCTGACATATGATACAAGTCCGCCAACAATACGCTCAATCCTTTGTACTGATTCCTCTTGGATATTAAATATATTTTCAATGCTATCATCAAAAACATCCTCCTTCTTCAATCTCTTTTTAAGTACCTGCAGATAACAAAGAATAATGGCAAGAGGATTATTGATTTCATGCCCTATGCCTGCAGCAAGCTCTCCAATAGAAGCAAGTTTCGATGTTTTAAATATCTGTTTTTGAATTTCCTCTTTATATGGATAGTTACTTAAAATTGCAATTATATAGGAAACGAGAAAAAATGAAGTAATCCGAACAGTATTAATTGTGTATGATAATGAAACTGCAAACATACCATGAAAAACTATTAATAAAATTGACAGTATGGCTGCAACTATTATTCCTTTTCTTCCCCACCATATTGAACCAAGAACTATTGGAATATATGAAAAATGGCCATATATCGTTTCTGTTTCTGGAAAATAACGAAAATAAAATGCCAATAATGTTGCCACCGTTATCAGAAAAGCAATTATAGATATTTTTTTTGAAAAATTTTTCACATACATCAACGAATTCACATCATTTTCTTGTAGTTTTCAATGTGTTTTAGAAAGAAAAACTTTAAATAGCTTCTAACTAAAAAATGAGGCATTGGTATTTCGCCTGGTAAGTTTAATCGATGAGCTGAATGAAAAGTCACCAAAATACTTTTACCAGACTCATAAGAACGAAACTCCACACTACCAACGTCAGACTCTGTGGACTTGTTATCCGAGAACATGACTCTCCAATAAACAGTGTGACGTAACTTTTCATATTTAATTACTTCAACCTTGGTCATATCCATATTGAAAGCTGTATCTCCATCAATACAGGAAAAGGGAGTGAGAACCATTCTTTCCAATTGTCGAACAGGACGTTTTAATTCATTGCTTTCACGCTCATAAACCAAAACTTCCCCTCCCAAAATTTGCGACAGATTGATTCCCCAATCAGCGGTCTTGAAATTCTCAACAAACTTCTCAAATGGAACCTCTATCAGCATCCGTGAGATTTCAACCGACATTGGTTTTACAACTGCTTGACCATTTTCATATTTCTCCAAAACTTCCTGTTCATAGGTATAGGATATCCCTTTCAACAGCTTGTTGCGTCTGGCATAATCCAAGCGTCCACGAATCACTGAACTCAAATTGGAGTGTATCCGTTCAACGATTGGAACAATATTCCAATCTTCATCGGTAGGTTCCCATAAATCCAAAGAAATTGGATACTCTTTGTAAGCCATAGACGTCAGGCTTAAGCTCAAAAGTAAAACAGCTAAAAGATATCTCATGATTATTCCCTTTTTCAATTATGGCCGAACATACAGCGAATTTGCATTAATGGCAATGCCACCAGTTGATTACAAAAAATGAGAAGCCTTACTTGACATGAACCCAACCAAATAAAACCTGCAAATTTTCACAGTTTTTATTTGCTTCAATAACATACTTAATAAACTTTTTTCCTGAAAGAAAAGTTTTTTCCTTGATAATCCAAACATCATAGGCATTCTTTATATACTCATTAGGCATAATTGATGCTTTTCGTAAAGATTTTTTCTTTACACTCTTATCTCTTAAGTGAGTTTTCATAGCTGTACCCCATAATTTTACGGAGCACTCATCTATCAAATCTGGAAGTATCCGTGGCTTGTCATTTTGGAAATTTCCATTCCATTCATCCAATTTCAATTTGTTTATAGAGAGATTAAAACCAGAATCATTATAATATTGTGAAACTGCACGAAATATTTCATGCCCGATGAGATCATTATGAAGAAAGTGAAAATAAACTTGTCGATTCCAAAAGCTCTCTTTTAGCTGTATCAGGCCCGGTCGAGTCCATGCTTTAAGCGTTTGAAAGGTATCAGGTAATTTATTTCCAGTTTCAGGATCAAAAAAGTCTTTCACGGCCATGATTTCAGTAGAGGCCATTGCTTCCTTAAGAACTTCAACATCAATAAAATTTTGATCTTGCGTTTCAATATATTTTATTATTCGATAAGCACGTCTTGTAAATTCCGTACTTATTTCATCTCCACCACTGCTACTCCAATCACCAGCAAGAATCGGAAAACAAATAAAAATATTTAAAATTAAAGCAAAATTTAATGCTCTCATGTATTCAACTCCTTTTGGTTCTGTTATATAACAAAACCATCACATACTGACGCAGCATGTAATTTATTCACCATGGCGTAATTGCTTGTTTTTACTAACTAAAAACCATTTTATGCTTATTTCAGCCCTCTTAATAAACAACTCTCTTACACCTAAGGCCAATAAAAAAAGTTTCCCGACTAATTTTATTTTCAACGGAGTCCCTCGTAAAGGACGCCCCCTCCGAAGATGTGTTTCAATTAAATTTTGATTTATTTCCCTGGAATAAGAATTAGCAAAATAAAGCATTATTCGAATAAATTTATCTAAAAAGAAGATCAATCACTGTCAATATTTCATGCTCATCAAAACCAATCGTCAAGGTTCCATCCTCTTCCAGCCAATTCACTTCCTCTTCCCATCTGGCAGAAAAGTTGAAACTTTTAACGCCACCTTCTTTTAAAATGGCGACATTATCCGGCGTCAGAATTCTGGCCAGGTTATTTACTCCTGCTTCAATTTTGTCATTATTATTAAAGTAGAAAATTGAAGAAAATTCATGCATTAACGTTATATCAATTAATGACTCGATAAATTCCATGCTTTCAAGACTTACATAGCCTTCAAAAGTAAGACTTGTTTTAAATTTTAGAATAAAGACATCGGACACCTGCCCTTGATTAAAAAAGTCTTGATACTTCAAAAATTGTGCTGAAGTCGGTGTTAATATATCCTCCGAATCAATAATTACGATCTTATCCATAGTGAGCAGTTTTGCTTTAATTTCCGGATTGGATTGAAGTATTTGGTAAAAATTTGAAAGATGATGCCTGTACTTGAAATTAGGACTTGTTTTTCTCTCGAACGTATTTTCTTTTCTTGAAAATTCAATCTTATCATTAAAAAGTATTTTAAGATGTTCCTCCAATTCGTTTATGCCATTCAAGATAATCTCAAACTTTGGCAGAGTCCGTGACAGTTTACCATCCATGCCACCGTCGAACCTGTAATAAAGTGTATGCTCATGAAGCGCTGTATAGGGTTGGTCACTATACGGATAATCGTTGATAATCACCGATTTTATTACAGCATCATCTCCAAAATATTCCTGATACTCTCCACTTTGCAAAAAGTTTTTAAGATTTCTGACACCCTGTGCTTTTTTTATAAACGGTAGATTTAAAGCAAATTCTGTATCCACTATTTCTCTAAGTTCTGCGAGACGACTTTCATAATTTCCAGACGCAAAAACCGGGATTGTTGCCATCAGATAGAGCGATATTAAAAGATAAATACTTTTTCCCATGTTTTTCTCCATGATTAGTGATTTTCAAACCAACAACATATCTTGCAAAAAACATGAAGGCAACAACCATACTTCATGCGTTATTTATTATTGCAATATAGCCTCTTTTCACTTTCTAAAACCGGTTGAATGTAGTTGAATAATATTTTCAGGGTAATAAAAAAAAAGGAAATATGTCAAAAAAGAAGATTATTTTTACAGGAGGAGGAAGTGGCGGACACGCTGTTCCTGCAATGGTTTTAATTGAACATCTTTTAAAAGATAATCAATGCGATATTTTTTATATTGGAAGCAAACATGGAATTGAAAGCAAACTCGCACAAGAGAACGGCATTCAATATTACTCAATACTCACTGGAAAATTAAGAAGGTATTTCTCTCTGCAAAATATTGTGGACATATTCAAGGTCGAAATTGCCATCTTACAATCAATCTTCATACTGCTTTTGCTTGGCAGAACTGGGGCAATTGTTTTCTCCACAGGCGGTTTTGTATCGGTTCCAGTTGTTGTCGCAGCATGGATACTACGTATTCCAATATTTATTCATGAACAAACAAGCCGTCTTGGCCTTGCAAACAGGATTTGTTCACGTTTTGCAAAAAAGATTTTTATAAGTTTTGAAGGAACACGAAAATTTTTACCTTCAGAAAAAACTGTTTTTTCCGGTTGTCCCCTTCGTAATGACTGTTATAACGAGGCAATATCCATTATTGAACTTGCCGGAATTAAAATTAACGATATCAAGCGTCCAATTGTCTTTATCACCGGAGGTGGAAATGGGTCCCTCCCATTGAATCAACTTGTTAAAAAACACTTGAACGAACTTTCAGAAAAATATTTTGTTATTCACCAGGTAGGTAAAAATTTTATTGATGAATATGCAGGTTACAAGATAAAAAATTATCTGCCAATTGATTTTGTAAAAAGCATTATTGATGTCTACAAGCTGTCCGAAGTTATAATTTCCCGTGCCGGTGCAGGAACTGTTTGTGAACTGATTGCCCTTGGGAAAAAAAGTATACTGGTCCCACTTAAAATTGCACAAAAAAATGAACAGTTTCATAACGCAACTGAGGCAAAAAAAATGCTTGATTCCATTATAATAGAGGACGATAATCTAAAAAATGTGAATTTGATGAAAGTTCTTCAAGAACTCTCTTCTAAAACAAAAATCAATAAATTAAATTCCACGGAGAAAAAACCAACCGAAATCATTATTGCTGAAATCAAAAAAGAGCTTGAATGATCAGGACTTGTTTTTCGCAGATTTTTTTAATTGTTCTTCGGATTTATTGATCTTTTGAAGAAGTCCAATTAGCTGTTTTTTTCTTGATGGATGGGCAACCATGGCCTTGTTGGCGAATTGTCGTGCAAGATTGAATTTGCCGAAGCGCAGATAGATTTCACTCGTATATACCAGCGACACAAGGTTATTTGGCTTGATTCTGAGTGTAATACGAAAATGTTCAAGGGCCTTTTTAAATGCCTTGGCCGTTCTTCTCTGGAAAAGAAGATAACCCAACTGGCTTCGCACGATAAAATTATATGGAAGATCCTTTAAAACACTTTCTGCATATCTGATGGCCTCATTCTTGTTTCCCTGTGAAAGTTCCAGTTTCATTTTGACAAGATAGTATTTACCAGGATCCCAGTCATGTTCCCTGCTGTTTTTTAGAAATTTGTATGTTTCCTGGATATGATGTTTTGCGCCTGTTAATTTAAAAAGATTGAAATGAATATCTGCCATTTCAACATGATAAAAACTTTCCCGTGGATTCATGGAAATTGCCTTGTTTGCCTCCCTGCGTGCCATACTCATGATCTTGACAGCTTTTTCTTTTTCCTTCTTGTTAAGATATTTTATTGCGGTATTTTTAAATCTTACTGTTTTGGCATAATGTTGATCGGCGTTATATAATTTTTGAACAGTTATAATACTCAATATGGCGAGCGGAATCAGAAGAATCATAAACCCCTTGCAGACCATGATTATTTTTGATGCATATTTTGATTCCACAGTTATTTCATCCCTGCGTATCAGGTAGAGAAGAACACTAAAACTGGCGAATAAACCAATCATTATTGGATTTGTGACATTACTGTCAAAACTTGTAAGTGACCACAAAAGGTATGCGAAAAAACTCGCCAGCAAGGTTCCCATAAGGAGCTTGTCGTCACGGTTGACTGTTGTTGAGGATATCGTTTTAAAGGCACCTCTAAAAAAGATAAAAATGATGGACATGTACGCAATAAAGGCAAACACCCCCTGTGTGGCCCAGACGGTAAGGTAGTTATTGTGTGGGCTATCATAATTTGCTTTTGGTTCGGCAATTTCATTTTCAATTGACTTATACGGCATATAGGCGATTCTGTATGTCCCCTCTCCGGTTCCAAAGAAAAAATGATCTTTAATAACGTATGTAGAGTCTCTGAACAAAAAATATCTTGGAATTTTTTCAAAATGGAATGTTGAGAAATATTTATGACCAAATGTTTCAGGTGCAGAGTATTGAATTTTTATAGTCAATGACAACGCAAATGTGCATAACAAAATTATCAGATAAATTATCGAAGAAAATTTTATTTTAATTTTCGTCCAGCGTTCCTGCATATTCCATATGGAAAATATCAGAGCGTGCCCCATCAGGGAAATAATCAAAAATAGTGTGTTACTGTATCTCATAATGATGAAGGAATTCACCAGAAAATGAGTAATAGATAGAACGCATGCTATGGAAATAATATAAAGCTTCTTATGCCTTGCGATTATCTCTCTGTGAATAATCAAAGTGACAAATATGATAAAAACAACTGTCACAAGAACGGTCAGCCAGATAGCACGTGACTGTGAAAAAAGAACACCAAGTAGAATAAATACAGTTGATAATATGGACAGGATTTTCAATGCCCTGTTTTTCGCCTTGAATATAAAATAAAGACCTATTGGAAAAAGAAGAGCAAGAATGTTTCCACAAAGATTGGCGTTACCGGCCATTGATGGAACCTTGTCATAAGGTCTTTTCACCCATTTGAAAAAATCCATACCAAAAAATTGAAAGGTTGCATACACACCAACAATAAGTCCGACAA
>JAGLPP010000060.1 GCA_023137315.1 Bacteriovoracaceae bacterium | reverse complement strand
CGTGATTCCATAAGTTCCAAAAAAAACTACAATGATTGTGGTTTATTTGTTAACTTCCAAATCAATTATTGTAAATGATTTTCAAGGTATATGGTCATGCAGATAATAAATATCACCAAATTGCAGGAGAAAATCCAGGATTTTGCCAAAAACAGGGACTGGGAGGTTTATCATACACCCAAAAATCTATCAATGGCATTGTCTGTTGAGGCATCGGAACTTGTTGAAATATTTCAATGGCTTACAGAAAAAGAATCTTTTGATCTTGTAATGAGTAACAAAAAAAAGGAAAGAGTTGCTGATGAACTTGCCGACATTATGGTCTATGCCGTACGCATGGCAGATATAATGAATATTGATCTTTCGAGTGCCATTGAAAGCAAGATTAAAAAAAATTCCCACAAATACCCTGTTCACAAGGCCAGGGGTAATGCTAAAAAATACGACGAATTCGACTGATGATACAGATAAAAAATCTATCAAAATCATTTGGTGGCCAGCTTATTTTTAAGGACGTTTCCTTTTCCATGGGAAAGGGTGAAAAGCTTGGATTTATAGGAAGAAACGGCTCAGGCAAGTCAACATTGTTTAATCTTATCACTTGTGAACTTCCAACTGACTCAGGCGAAATCAGCATTCCGAAAACATATCGAATAGGGACACTTTCCCAATATATTAATTTTTCACATCCAACACTTCTTGAGGAATGTGTCAGTGCCTTGGAAACGTCTGATGAGTACGATTCCTATAAAGCTGAAAAAGTGCTTTTTGGCCTGGGATTCAGTACCGACGATCTTGGTAAAAATCCCGAACAATTCTCAGGAGGCTATCAGCTTCGCATTAATCTTGCCAAAGTACTTGTCCGTGAGACAGACATGCTTCTTTTGGATGAACCAAGCAACTATCTTGATATTGTCAGTTTACGATGGTTGAAGGAATTTTTAAGAACATTTCCAGGTGAATTCATCCTTATTACACATGACCGGGATTTTATGGACAGCGTAACGACGCATACCATGGGAATATCCCGAATGAGTTTGAAAAAAGTAAGTGGCGGAACTGAAAAATATTTTGATCAGTTGGCACTGGAGGAGGAAATATACAGACGAACAATGAAAAATCTGGATACACAAAGGAAAAATCTGGAACAGTTTGTCGGTCGATTCAAGGCCAAGGCTTCAAAGGCCTCCCAGGCAAAATCGAAAATGAAACAACTAAAACGCCTTCCAAGTCTTGATAAACTAATAGAAGAAAGGGCCATGTCATTTAAGTTCAATTATTTCCCATGCCATGGAAAGGATTTTCTTAATGTGAAGAATCTTTGTTTTGCCTATCCTGGAGGTGAAAAAATCATTAATGGCCTTGATATGTTCGCCGGAAGAGGGGACCGAATTGCGGTTATAGGAAAAAACGGAAAAGGTAAATCAACTTTCTTAAATTTACTGGCATCAAAGCTCAAGCCAATTGATGGTGAAATTAAAATGCACCATGGGCTAAGATTTGGACATTTTGGACAAACAAATGTTGATCAATTGGATCAGAATAAAAATGTTATTGAAGAAATACAATCAGCAAATCCAAAACTACCCATGAAGGAAATCAGGGGTATATGCGGAGCAGTACTTTTTGAAAGGGAATTTGCAGAAAAGAAAATAAAAGTTTTGTCTGGAGGCGAGAAAAGCAGGGTTTTATTGGGAAAACTTCTTGTAAGTCCGACCAACCTTCTTCTTTTGGATGAACCCACAAATCATTTGGACGTGGAATCCGTTGAAGTTCTAATGCACCAGTTGGAGAAATATCCAGGAACAATTATAATTGTAACCCACAACGAAAGTATATTGCGACTTTTTGCACAAAAACTTGTGGTTTTTCATCATGAAAAGACAGACTTTTTTGAAGGGAATTATGATTATTTTTTGGAAAAAATAGGATGGAGCGGAGAAGATAAGTCCGGTTCTGGAAATAAAAAAACGCCGCGCAAAGATATTAAAAGACAACGCTCGGAAATAATAAAAGAAAGATCAAAAATTCTTGGCCCCATGGAAAAATGTATCAACGAACTTGAAAATAAAATTTGCAATTGGGAAAAACGAGAAAAAGAATTTAGTACAAAAATGATAAAAGCATCAAATAATTCCGATGGTGAAGAAATAAACAAGATGTCGATGGAAGTTGGAATCATAAACAAGAAAATTGAAAAAGCCTTTCTGGAATTGGAAAAGATTTCGCCAAAATACGATAAATTAAAAAAGAAGTATGAAAACCTCTTAAACAAACTAAAATAGTCTCTCTTTGAAATAATTTCCCATTTAATCCCAAATATACGTATATTATAATATCCATATAGCATTGTCTGAACTTCATTTATTACTATTGATTCGGAGTTGTTTATGAATCCACACTTAAAAAGTGCGAGATATCTTCATGTTGGAAAATCAAAGGATAGCACCACATTTTTTGAAAAAAGTTTTTCAAAAAAGGGAATAATCGGTCTGAGTAATGCAACCTCGGATAAGGCCGCAAAAGAAATACTTGAAAAACATGCACAAAACGGACTTTTATTCCATTTTATTTTGGTTGATGTGGATGAAATTAACGATAATCAGCTCAGACAATTATACCGCTATGTTCGTACACACGATGAACTGGCCAATACACCATTCATCCTACTTGAAAAAGAAGTGGATGAAACACCTGATGCATTTGAGCTTAATACCTCCACTATCGAGGACTGGGCGGAGGACCCCCTGTCCATGATTATCAAAAAACCTCTTATTGAAGATATTTTTTGGAAGGATCTTCAAAAGATATTTACAGAGGCATTTGGAGAGGATGGTCTGCCTTCAATTAAAAGGAATCACGGAGGAAAATTCTGTTTATACATGATGCCTGGTAGGATAGATGATATTGTCATCAAGGAAATTGAGCTTATTGCAAAAGAAGTGGAAAAAAAATATCCGGGAATTATGATATTTAATTTTAAAAATGTTCAGGATATTAATGACAGTCATTTGAGAAGTATTTCTGGAACGTTGTCATTACTCAAAAAAGATTTCGGTCAGGTTAATTCTGTTGGGTTCGGAACAAAGCTTAAAAAGAAAATTACCACCATGGGACTGAATTCTATTTTCGATATAAATGGTACGATTGATGGAGTTTTAAAAAAATATAAAATCAAACTTCCAAATAGAAAAAAAAATACTTCTGAAAATGGCGTCCAGATTGACGTTGCAGCAATAAAATCCTTTATCTCTGCCATAGTCAGTACATACGGTGAAATGGTTGGTTTGAATATCAGGCCTGAAAAACCGACAAAAGTGGAAGAATTTCAGGGAAAAGATATCGAGTTTGCAGCTATTATTGAAATTGATGGCCCATTATTTGCGGGAACATTGTCCCAGGTTTTTTCAAGGCCGGTATCTGATGCTTTATTTGAGCACATGTCAAGAAAAAGTCAGGTAAAGACGACACAGGAAGTTGTCAGGTTTACGGATTTAATGCTTGCCGATATTTCAGACAAGGCCATGCAAAAGCTGGCCAACGGGGAAAACGGTGAAGTGGGCTTGAATAGTATCGTACCAAAAGTAATCTACGGAAATGCAAATATCCTTAAAGAGTTTTCTGGCAACAATGCCGGAATTAATATCCCCATATCATCCAATATTGGCACATTTGATTTTCTTATCAACAAAAAATCATCTTAAGAAAATGCCATGATACAACTATTTTTTAAATTCAAACGCCATAAAGAGTGTTCTCTGAAACGTGTTAAAATTATTATCACTGACCAAAATCAGACTGGAATTTCCATTCGAAAGTACAGGTCCAAAACAAAGGCCTTCAATGTTGTCAAGAAGTCGGTAGTTTGGATTCATCTCTGGCAAAACATCATCCAAATTCAAAAGAAGTTTCTTTTCGAGTGGAATGATTGTTTCCAAATCAATTGAATTGGAATCAATAAGATTGGTGGAATTCGTGTCAATTTTTGTCAGAAACAACTTTATCTCATTTTTTCTTGTTTCACGTACAAAACTTCTTTCCATGGTAATAAGAGTTTTATCATCCAACGCAATCATGGCAACAAGTCCACTTGTTGCAAATTTGGATTTTTTAAGACTTGTCGGGTTAAAGATAACATCCAACGGATAAGCAAATTCTGAGGTTTGCTTGTACATTTTACTTTTTTTCTCAAAAAGAAGAATTCGCGTCAACGAACCTTTTTCAAACGAGGCAACAGGGCCATCCTGAATAAGACTCTCTTCGTTTCCAACAAAGACATATTTACCATCCCCGGTAATGGTAAGTGCTTCAAATCCATTGTTTTCCCGGATACCTGATTTTTTTAAATGTTTGAATCTTTCAGGAACATCCCATTGACCAAGAAGTTCTCCCCCCTGAGTGAATTCATACAAATATGGCCTGAACTTTTTCTTTTTAGAATTACCTTCCGATGAGATTAGAAGATTTCCTCCTGGCAGTATGATTATATCTTCAGCATCAATGGTATTTTTTTTGAATTTTTTTCCTTTTTTCCTTTTTAGAAAAATGGTGTTTTCAGGTGTGACACTGAAATGATTTCTGCGAAGATCCAGGGAAAATTCATAAAACCTTGCAGGGGATAATTTTGATCTGTCATCGCTGATAACAAGAAGCCGTTTGGTGTCCTGATTGTAAAATACACCAGATAATCCACCCAATTCCGTATCCATGAACTTGATTACCGACGTGAAATTAACATCGCCCATGAAGTGAAGTTCCATGCCTTTGGCATTTAACTGAAAAACAAACAGTAATGGAATCAAGCAAAGCAGAAGTGGAACCTTGAAATCAGTCATTATAACCTCTCATTAAAGTAAAATGCGCTATCTTTACAGATAGGAATCCGATAACCAAAACCAAAACTTTTTGCCTTGATTTTTACAATGGGACAAAACTGGATTCTCTTATATTCAGAGTTTTTATAAAGCTGAAAGACCCTGCAGACTTCCTCCGAATCAAACCCCATATGAACAAGATCCTTCAGCGAAAGCCTGTAGCTGAGTATCCCTTCCAAAATTGCATCCAATCTTTCATATGGAGGCAGGCTGTCGATGTCTTTTTGATTTTCTCTCAATTCTGCAGATGGTGGTCTTGTTATGATTTCTTCTGGAATAATTTGGGCATGTTTTTTATTAAGATATTTTCCAAGCATATAGACTTCGCTTTTATAAATATCACCCAACATACTAATGCCTCCCACACTGTCTCCATAAATAGTTGAGTATCCTACTGCCAATTCGGATTTATTTGATGTATTGATGGCAATAGCATTTAACTGATTTGCACGGGCCATCAGAATGGTACTTCTGAGCCTGCTTTGTATATTTTCATCTGCCAGATCCACCAACGGAGCCTCGATATTTTTTGAAAAAAGATCGCGACAATCATTATGAAGCTCACTTATTGGAAAAATTTTCAGTGGGATATCGAGGTTTTTACAGAGTTTTTTGGAGAGATCAAAACTCAGGTCAGTTGAAAATTCACTTGGCATATATATGGCCTCAAGTGTTTGTCTTTTCTTTAATGAAAGTTTCAAAATGGCAAGCACCAGGGATGAATCCATCCCTCCTGAAAGTGCCACAAGAAAGTTTTTAATACCGCATTTTTCCGCGTATTCCTGAACTCCAAAACCCAGAGCTTGTATAATTTCATCACAATCTTCTTCATCGAGAGAACGGACAATTGGAGTGGCCCCATGTCCTTTTACAAGTTCAGGGGAAAATAAACCCTCCCACGTTGTTCCCATACCACTATTGCATTGTTGTTCATCCTGACAGTTATATTCTGGAAGCTTGAAAGACAAAATATCCTTTTCAAATGACTTTCCATTAAGAACAAGATTATTACCATTCACGGCAAAACTTGCACCATCAAAAATGATCCCATCCTCCGAACCAACCCTGTTGGTATACACGAATGGAGCTTTCAAAATATTGGATATTTCACATGCCCGCTTTATTCTTTTATTGTGTTTGTGAAGATTATACGGACTTGCGCTCAAATTTATGATGACATCAAGCTTATTATTCATGGAATCAATTTCCAACACTGGATCAATATCATAGGATGAGTTGGGCCACATGTCTTCACACACAAGAAGACCTATTTGCAGTTTGTTCCACGAAAAAATCGTTGGAGTTTTTCCTGGAGTGAAATATTTTTTTTCATCGAAAATATCATAATCAGGAAGAAGGATTTTAGTTGCGATATTTTCTATTGGCCTTCCCGGCACCAGTTTGAAAATTACATTTTCCAATTTTTCAGGAAGGCCACTTGGTGTCAGCTTGTATTTTAAGCCCCCAATAAGTATGAGTACATCGTCGGTTTTCGAAAGTTTTTGGCACCAATTATTAATTTCTGCCAAATGATCAAGGTATGAATTTATAAAGGAACTCTTTAAACACAGATCCTGAAGAGGATAACCAGTCAGGAACAGTTCCGGAAAAACGTGAATTCCTTTTTTTTCGTGATTATTGGAAAAAAAACCTTCAAGATAATTTCTTATTCCCTTGAAATCAGCTATTAAATGATGGGTTTGATGAAGATATATGTTCATTTGAAAAACCTTAATGCTTTACATTAAGGTATACTTTATATCCATGATAATATCCATTCGCAATACAATAAATTTTTTCCATAAATCCAATTTTTTATAACTCCGTTGATTTGCGTCAATTTCAAATTCAAACCAAAATCGTAATGTCACTGTGTATCTGGAGAAAATGACTCAAGGAGTACTTCAATGAAAAGATTAATGAATGTTTTACTGGCAGTTGTTTTGATTACTGCCTCTTTTAGTGTTTTTGCCAACAATCGGCGGCCTGTGAGAAGAGACAGGCCCGGAAATGTAACAAGGCCGACTCGCCCGACACGTCCAACCAGGCCCGGA
>JAGLPP010000006.1 GCA_023137315.1 Bacteriovoracaceae bacterium | reverse complement strand
CCCGTCAATATCACGAAAGAAAAATATCGCTCACGCATGGGACTTGGATTATTTTATTTGAAAAACCTCGCCGAAAATCTTTCCTCGAGAATTTTCATTGGTGGTGAAACAAGGATTGAAGGTTCTTCATGCGAATTCAAACTTGATGAACAAGGCCGCAACAGCAAGGAATCAAAAAAGACATTCTCCATCGGCCCAAGAATTTCATATGACACTTTCCGCGGAAAAAAACGCTTCCTAAGCGTCTACTTTAATTTCCTCCTCAACTATCACAGCAACAAGATTGTTCAAAACGACACAATAACTTCAAACAACAGCGATACTGCAAAATACAAGGGATATTCTTTTGCATCTCATGTTGGAACTCTTTATCAAACAGAAATTGTAAAAAATCTTTCCATGGTTTTTGGTGGAGACATCTTCCTGAAAACTCCGCATACAATGACAAGCAAGACAATTCATTCAAACAACTATATGTGGAACGGTGATTTTGATTCATACTCAAAAGATATTGAATTTGGATTCAATCTTCAGGTTGGCATCATGGGCATCTATTAATACCTTTTTAATCAAGTATTTTTTTTGCTGTTTGTCGTAATTTTACACAGTTAGAAAAAAAAAATGTCTAAAGTTTTGACAGCTCACGTCGATATGTTAATTGAACCAGCAACAAGGACCTGCCGGAAGAGGTCATTTGTCATACCAGGAGGGTAACCGCATGGAAAGAACTCATAAAGAATCACAAGTATTATTTCAAAAACTGGGAAACGCCTGGTACGTATTCACCGAAGTAAATGACGATATAATCTATTCGGCCCTACCAGCAGGAATGGACCCAAGAGAGACCGACATGGAGCTATATGAGGTCATCGAAGAACACCTGAACAAAATTTCTCTTGAACAGAGAAGATCTCCTGAACCATCACTATAGGATGCATCATGAGCGCCCCAAAGCTTAAACATTTCCACGAAAAATGGAAGTGTGACGATAAAAAAAAGTTAAAACTTGAAGTGGAACAGTACAGGGAACTTTTGATAAAAAAGCTAAAAAGTGATCCGGCCCTTGTAAAGAAGGCTGCCTGCATAATAGAGATGTTTCTCCATGAAGAAAATGGACAGGAAAATTTCAGGAAAAAAAAGACAAATAAAAAATAATAATCACATTCCATCCTAATATTTTTTTTACGACTTTTCATTTTTGATCTGTTAAGATTCCTTCAAATCAGGCTCAATTGGCATTGAGCATCACAAAAGGAATTTTAAATGACTATTACTTTTTATAACTTCAAAGAACTGCACACTGAAGAATTTCGCCAAGAGGCCAAACAAAGAATTTCAGATATTATTGATAACAACTCATTCATTGAAGGCGAATATAATGATCTTTTTGAAAAAGAATTCGCACAAATGCAACAAGCAGAGCATTGTCTTTTAACAGCTAATGGTACAGACGCTATTGAAATTGCACTACAAGCGTATGATATAGGCCATGGAGACAAGGTTGGAATTCCCGGCATCTCATTTTTCGCAACAGCCGAGGCCGTAATAACCCGTGGCGCATGTCCAATCTTTATCGATATTGATCCGGAAACAGGACTTATGGACCCGGAATCCTTGAAACGAGTCATGGAACAACATAACCTCAAGGCAATTATTCCTGTACATATCTATGGACTTCCAGCGCCAATCGAACAACTGGAAAAAATTTGCAATCCATCCATCAAGATTATTGAAGACGGTGCGCAGGCCCAGGGAACAATACTGAAATCAGGGCCGGTAGGCTCCACGAATAACCTTATAACATTTTCGTTTTATCCCACTAAAAATCTAAGTGCCTTTGGGGATGCCGGATGCATCCTGGCCAATGATAACGGCATGGCGGAAAAAATAAAATCCATCCGCAATCACGGAAGAAGTCCAAATGGTCATGCTCTTTCCGGAAAAAACTCACGTTGCGACCATATGCAGGCAGCAGTTCTTCATCTCAAATTGAGAAATCTAAAAGAACTAAATCAAAAAAGAAAGCAGATTGCAGGTTGGTATCATGAATCGCTTAAAAATCTGGAAATAGGCATTGTTCCCCAGAAATATCTCGAATATTCCTCCTGGCACCTGTATCCTGTCAGACTTTTTAATCGCGATCAAAAATATGCCCTTCAATATTTTTTGAAGACCAAGGATATCCCAAGCAGTCTCTTCTATGAAAGATCCCTTCCTGAGGAAAAACCACTGCTGGACATTGAAGGTGAAACAAAAAACGCCAAGACCTTTGCTGCCAACACTCTATGCCTGCCAATGAATCCATTCTTGAATGAAGAAGATGTCAACACCGTGGCACAGGCAATCAAGGAATTTCTGGCAAATCGTTAATCAGGATTTATCCTGAATTCAAAAAAACCTTCGACGATGTCACGTGGCATCATTGAGCTATTGAATTTTTTTTGATACGTACTCCTCGAATGCAGCAAGGACTTTTAAATAAATATGATTGAATACAGCTTTCTTAAAGATTTTAAGTATCAAAATAAAAATCCCTACAACGAACGTCTTCTCGACTTTTCGGAGTTTGTTTACAGGGATAATGAAGCTGAAAATTTCCAGAACAAGTGGAATAAATCCATATTTAAAAGAGAGGCCCCGATTATTGTCGAAATTGGAAGTGGATACGGACACTTCATGATGGAGTTTTGTGAGAAACATCCGGAGATCAACTATATCGGAATGGACCATCAATTTAAAAGAACTTTTAATCTGGCAAAAAAACTAAAAAATCATACTACAAAAAATTTTCGGTATTTGCGCGCAAAAGGGGAAAGGATTGGTTTTCTCTTTGATAAAAATGAAATTGATTCAATTTTCTTTTTCTTTCCTGATCCATGGCCAAAGACACGCCACCATAAAAAAAGACTTTTTCAAGAACCCTTTCTTGAAATTGCGCATAATATTCTAAA
>JAGLPP010000059.1 GCA_023137315.1 Bacteriovoracaceae bacterium | reverse complement strand
CATATGGAGTTGTGGCCGCTAAATAGGCGGCCACAACAATCGTTAAAATACTTATTAGCGGAATAAAAATTTTCACTACAAATTACAGCGCAACCGCCTTGATTATCATATTAAAGATTCTGTTTGTAGACGGCGTCAACCACAGGTCCCTCAACCTTTCGTGAAAATTACCTTTTGTTGTACCAGGAATCAGTCCTCCTAGAGTGTAATCATTCCATTTAACAGGCTTCCCATGATCCCAGGATTTTTTATCCACAACGAAGTCCACAGGGTAAAAGTGCTTAAGATCCTTATGCGGCTTGAACAGTGCCTTGATATCGACCTGTACATTGCTTCCTGTCACCTCTGAAAAAACAATCACATGTTTTTGATCGCCAAAAAGAGCTTTCGTTTCACGAATTGCCCTCAGCCTCTTTTTTGGATTTTCAGAAATCGCGTAAAAAAGTGGCACCAAAAATTTCTTCTTTGCATCCATACTGGATTTCTTTTCATAATCGTAAAGATTTAAAAATCCCTTTTCCTCGTGTGCAATACCATTTTTAAAATTAAGCTCGGCTTCTTTTAACAATCCCTCCGAACCACTGATAAAAGTAAGAAGTTTTTCAAATTTATTATCGTTTAGAACACCATACACAAGAAGTGGTGACGTGGTTTTAACACCTGGAAATGTTTCAAGAAATTTATCCTGCACACTAGTTAACATTTTATCCGAAAAAATTTTTAACTTTTGTAAATCCTTTTTTATCTTTAATCCCACTTTCTGAACATAAGCGTTTGCATGTATTGCTGATTTGAGCGCCAATACATTTGCAAAATCCCAAACATCATCGAGATTATAAGCGCATATCATATCAATAGAGCCTACGGCGTAACTGGCATAGGCAACCAGATAGTGAATATAACCCTTAACCGATTGAGCTTTCAAATCCTCCTTGGAAAAAAACGGGCCATCACCTGTGGCAATTCTCTGATCCACCATGAATTCAAAATCCCGATCTGAAACCCCCTCATCATCCAGAAGTTGATTAGCCTCACTGATAAATTCCATTAATGCAGGCTTAATTTCATTTTGAAGAAACGCCTGAACCTGCTTTGATGTTTCCAGCCTTCCAAGTTTTTTATCCGGCATGATCAGGTAATCAACGAATGCCCGTGGATGAGTTCCAACGAGAAAAGAGGAGTATTTAGCCGTATGAATATATGTTCTCAATTTGAAGTTTGCTCCATCATTTCGTCCGAGCCAAGGAGTGATTCTCCATGCTACTGATCTCATTTTTCTAACAGGTTTTAAAATCATGGCATAGATTCGTGCAGGAACACTTCCGGAAGTCTGTGCAATCCTTGTAACCGTATCAATGGCACCCTCCACTTCCTTTGGATCTTTAACCTTGAAGATTACATCGTTTATATCCCGCAATACATCTTCAGCAGCAACCCCCCTGTAGGATTTATCCTTATAATGAGCAGCCGTTTTACCAGCATCCTTTTTCGTACACGAAACGGAAAATAAGAGTGAGCAAAAAGTTAAAATGATAATAATGGTTTTCATAAATCTCTCCAAATTAAGAAGGGAAGGCCAAAATCTTCCATAAAATTATAATCTGAAATCAACCATCCTGACTATGTGGAATTTTATCCTAACTCAATGCATTAATCTTAGTTTTAAATCTTGATACCTACGGACAGGCCCTCTTCAGGCCAGACTTTTTGATTACTAACCCATATCTCGTTGCCCCACTGATCGCTAACCTTGTTGCAGCCAATATCCACTTCAAGAACCTTGAACGGTTCAAGATAGTAGAATGGAGCATTTCTTTTTTCCCTGCGGGCCGAACATGGAGCATCTGCAGGCTCAAGTATCTGCATACACCTGATTTCCTCGGAAATTAATGAGGAATGAATCCAACCACTTCCCTGATATGTTTTGACATGAACCCACTTTTCATCACGTTTGATAACCTCAACAGGGGTATACTTTTTAAGTGTCATCACTATCTCGTGCTTCTCTCCTTTGCCGTCACGTACGTAATTCATAAATTTTGTAGTGCAGGCAAATTTCGGTATCGTGGAAAACACTTGAAATGACATAAAAGTTACAACAAAAACCGCTAAAATTTTCATGAGGTACCCCAATAAAATACTTTACTTTAATTCTAACGAAAAATCGTGACTTCACAACAGTGTAATCAATTCACCAGGGAATATGCGAAGTTAATTTGTATTAATCAAGCTTGCATTTTTGTCGATAAGTACGTGAGGAGTATTGAAAGTGGTAAAGACAATCCAAACAATCTTTTTTGTAGTCATTCTGTTTACCGGACAAGGCATTCAGGCCACCACAAATGATGTAATCAACAAAATAAACAACCGTTTGGAGTTTGAATTTGAATTTCAGGAATTAATGTTAAAAGCTGCCGCACAAAAAGGTCACGCTGAAAAAATAGAAAGTCTGGTAAACATCTCGGAAGTGGAATTGGAAAAGGTGGTAAAACATTATGGTAACCAGATACTGGACATCCATGAGAAGCATGCTGACTGGCCTGAAGGATTAAAAAAACTGCTCTTTAAAAAAATCAACTGGAGCGACATCACAATAGTACTCGCCGATATGATGAGGTTGATAAGGGCCTACTCACGCTATCACGGTGCCATGTCTGCTCTTCTTTTTGTCATCGGCAAAATTATGGAACCTGCAATGGTTTTTATTCTCGTACAAGTCGGACTGACACAATTCATTGCACCATCGCTGACCACTCCATACGCTATAATTTTCGTTGCCGCGTGGGAAAGCTACATTAAAAAATATGTAAAATACAAACATCTCGGACACCTTTTCCCCAACAAGAATGTCTATGACAAATTTTTAAAATTTAACAATGATGTTGAAAAAAGGCTCAACACCAATTTCTGGTACGGCAATCGGAGCCTATTCAAGTTTGGTTCAGACAGAAATTCCTCATATGTTGCAGTTATAAAAAATCAGAAATTTTTCGGCCGCATCGTTAATAAACTGAGAGGACAACAATCCATTTTAGACTTCAATTCGCTGGTTAATTTCTGTGGAGAGATTAACTCCGGCCAAGCCTACTCCTGGATATTGACTAAAAAGAAAAAAATCGACCTTAAACACAAAACCAGCATGCTCCTTCTTCATCTATTGGAAGAGGATGCATCCATCATGGAAAAACTTCAAAAAAAGTTTCCAACCAGCTTCATAAAAATTCCAAAGCTGACAGGTTCGGCTGAATACAAAAACTGGTGTATTCACATGATGAACGCAGACTCTATTTCTAAAATTCAAGATCTCATGCGGGAAATTCCGTCAACAATATTTGACATAGAGGTTATGGATTATCTTTGGAGAGAACTGTTTTTCCCCCGCTGGGCCTCCAAATTCGGCATCAGCGGAAGAGAATACAGATATTTATTCAGCGAATATGACAACGTTCGCAAGAAAATTATTAATTCAAAATCCTCAAAACAATGGTCACATGCATGGACCATTGATTTTTACCAGTACCTCGAGACAGTAAAAAACAAATCAAACACCTCAAGGCCTTGTCACGAACACATCATACCGATTCTAATGGGGCCTTAGTCTACAATTTGCAGGCCACTACAGCTCATTCTTTTGTCCATTATGGTTTTCCAGAAACCAAAACCCAAAAGATTTGTCTTCTTTTCCTTGATCTTTTTCTCAGTTTCAAGACTGTAAATCCTGGTTCCATCTTCGCTTGATTCAACAGTCAAAAGACCGGATTCCATTACTTTTTGGTACGTGGCACCAAGAGAACCATGGTTGGTTTCCTTGGATTCGTAAATAGGCAACGTGGACTCACTGATACCTTCTGTCACATCAGCTCCAAGACCTATTTCTTCGCCATTGTTCTTTATTTGAAAATAACAACTATTTGTCGAGTGACACTTTATTATGGCCAGACAACCGGAATCATTTCTTAACTCAACTCCCTGATCCCATGAATTTTCAGCTTCAAACTCAGGAAAAAAATTTCTATAGTCCTCAACTGCCATTACTGCCGAAACAGTTCCCAAAAGCAATAAAATCAACATCTTTTTCATAATCAACTCCTCAGTTTTATAATTATTCATTCTTTCTGGATAATTCTCGTAAGCACCTTGCTACACCATTGAAGGCAATACGTAACAATTACTCCAAAACTTGATAAAATTTACACGTTTTTCACATATGCGTCATTTCCCATTGGTTATTACACAGAATTTGATAGGATGCCCATATTGAAAAAGAAGGAGTCTGTAAAATGAAAAAATTATTGGTTATATTATTAATGATCAGCTCAATCTCTGCTTTTGCCAATTTATCTGAATTTGAACGAGGTTTCAATGAAGGTAAATTGTCGTGTTCGAATGAGCTTTGGTCCTGTTCTGTTAAATGTCCAAGTCGTTGGGCTCTTACACAAGAAGGATTTACAAGGGCCCAGGCACTAAAGAATCTTATTAATCATGTATGGTCCATGGAGCCACAGTGCATGCGTATAGTAAGAGAACCAGGCCGTGCAGATTGTAAAACACTCTGAGCACTGATTTTTACTACAAAAAATCACCGTCGCCTTGAACAGGCAGTCTTTTGAGTTTTTTTCTGATTCTCTTTTTGCGAATCTTTGGAAATTTTAAAATTATCATGTTTTCTTTTGTCTCGGTTTGAACCCTGTCAGGGTCAACGTAATCCGGAACAGGAATTGTTCGCGAAAAATTTGAAATATATTTTCGGGATGATTTTACGTTTTTGGACTCACTCTTTTTCTCAATTCTCACCTTTCCGGTAATATAAATTCTCCCTTCCTCCACCTTGATATTCACTGCATTTTCATCCATGCCTTCAATTTCAACCTCGTAGTAAACGAATTTATCGTCCTCCCTCTTTTTGATCTCCCCCACGCTTCCACCAAACTGTTTCCCGTACAATTCATTGAACAAATTATCAAACAGCTTATGCTCCTCACTGGACGGATCATCGAAAAAACGCTTGAACATCTTTCTGACATTGTCCATATCCCTGAACGGATCATCTTCAGTATTTTGTTGTGCAAAAACAAAACTGAGAGAAACAAGGATAAGAACAAAAAAAATAACTTTTTTCACTGAAATTCTCTGAACTAAGACAAGATTCCCGCTCTATTCGTACTGAAAATTAGCAATACTGCTCCTCAGATCAACTTGCGGATCCTCACTCATAATCGCACTGATAAGAACCCTGGTGCTTTTTGAATTCGTTTCGCCTTTATTTCTTGCAATGAAATAAAGATATTCGTGAAGAAGAAGAATCGCCTTGGATTCCTCCGAGAAAAGCTCATGGGTAAAAAGTCTCATATCTATATGCATTCTGAAACCCTTGACACTTTCATCCCACTTTTGAACTGCAATATTTGTCATGGAACATACATCAAGCAGCATCTCGCCTGTGTAGTTTTCGTCGAAAGTTTGATCAACCGGCGCATTTTTAAAACTGATAATCCTGTCATTCAAGGTTTTTCTGCTTTTTAAAATATCACGGGCAAAGAAAGGACCTTTCTCCTGGATCTTTTCCATTATCCTGTTAAAGAACATATGGTAGCTTTCGTCTTTATCTGCCGTCATTACATGCTTCGGACCGTTAACTATCTTGGAATAGTACAGATCAAATGTTTCAAGATGAGTTATTCTACCCAAAAGTGATGATGGGATAGTTCCATCGTTATTTCTTACATGGTCTGCAACATATTCGGAGTCAAAACATACCAACGCCTTTCCTCCACCACTACCCATGCCACCGTAATCCGCAACGGCCACATTGATGGAAAGAATTATTATAACGATAAAGCAAGAATACAGGTTCATCTTCATAGTTTGTCCTCCGATGGCAGACAATCTAAATCAAAAATATACGATATGTCCCGTAATGTAAGAGTATGTTTGAAAAGTGTATTTGTTGCGGGACGTCAATCAGACAGATGGCCCTTAGTGGTGTTTTACTACAAGGAAAGCATCTTTTTTCGCTCAAGTTGTAGCACCTATCCATCACTTAAGGGCCTTCTATCCAATTCTAATATTGGTCTCATCATTATAAATAACTTTTGTTACAATCAATGTTTCCATAAAAGCACACTGAATGACAACAATAGTTATCAAATGATTCCAACTAACACTTGATAATGAAACGTTTTTTTAGTAAATAATCTTCAAAATTGTTTACCAAAAGGTAAAACAACCCTCTAACCATTTAAAATAATATGACTGCAGTAAAAATATACAACTTCATGAACTACAAAGACTTCATTAATAGTTTCATTAAGAGCTGTCCCAACAACGGAAGAGGCCAACTTTTAAAGATGGCAAAATTTCTTACCGTGCACTCAACACTAATCAGCCAGGTTTTAAGGGGTCACAAGGACTTTACTCTTGAACAGACATTTAAGCTCACCGAATATTTCGGACTTAATGAGATTGAAAAAGAATATTTCATCACTCTCGTACAATATGAAAAAGCCGGAACACACGATTTAAAAAACTACTTTAAGGAAAAACTGCAGAAAACAAAAAACAAGTTCCAACAAGTTTCCAGCAGGGTCGTGGCAAAAACCGAACTTAATGAAGAAGACAAGGCCCTGTATTATTCCGATTGGGCATACATGGCAGTGTGGCTGTTGACTTCCATGCCCGGTTTTGAAGACGTAACAAAGATTGCCGAACATGTTGGACTTCCACCAAAAAGAATTTCTAAAATTATGGAATTTCTATTTAAAACCGGACTCTGCAAGGAAGAAAAAGACGGTATAGGAATGGGGGTTTCAAAAACCCATCTGGAGTCAAACTCTCCTCTTATAACAAGGCATCACACGAACTGGCGCCTAAAGGCAGTTGAAAACTTTGAAAAAATGAATAATGAGGAACTGGCCTTCAGTGCCCCTCTCACCATTTCAAAAAAAGATTTTGGAAAAATTAAAAATGATATTTTGGAATTTATAGAAAAAACTAGCAAAACAGTAGCTTCAAGTCAGGCAGAGAAATTGTCATGTTTGAATATTGATTTCTTCGATGTAAAGTGAGGACCGAAATGCGTGATATATTAAAGGAAATTCTCGATACGGCAAAAAAAACAGGCGTCCAGTACGCGGACATTCGTTTTCGCAACACCAGCGAGGAATTAATCCAGACCAACAACGATATTCTGAAACATTATCACAGAGGTGATGATGTCGGTGTTGGCATCAGGGTTTTAAAAAACGGTCGTTGGGGATTTTCCGCCACACACAATCTAAAGAAAGACAGTCTTGAAAAGGCCTTGAAAAACGCAATATCAATTTCCGATTCAACTCAAAACATCGGGGAAAAAGGGATAGAAAGAACAAAAGAAATTCCGATCATAAAAAAATATAAATCCAAAATCGAAAAGGACCCATTCAAGGTCCCATTCGAAAATAAAATAGAAATATTAAAAAACATTCATGAAAAAACTTCAAAAAATCCGCTTATTAAAAAAACCGATGGACAGTTATACTTCAAGAAAATGCATCAAATTCTGCTCACATCCGAAGGAAGTGATCTTGAAAATGATTTTTACATAAGTTCCGGCCAGTATGAAGCAAAGGCCGTGAATGAAAATGGTTTTCAAGGCCGCCGTTTTCAGGAAGATCCGCAACAGAAGGGGTTTGAGTACATAGAAAACCTGCCACTCGTCGCCGATGCGGAAAGAATTGCTGAAGAAGCAGTCATGAAACTCAAGGCCAAATCAGGACCGTGCGGAAAACGTGACCTTATTTTACTTCCATCAAATTTGTTTTTGACCATTCATGAATCAGTCGGACATCCAACGGAACTTGACCGGGTTCTGGGATGGGAGGCAAACTTTGCAGGAACAAGTTTCGCCACAACTGAAAAACTTGGGAAGTTCAAATACGGTTCAAATCTTGTAAACTTTGTTGCCGACAATACCCTCGAATACGGACTCTCAACCTGGGGTTGGGACGATGACGGTATTACCGGAAAAAAATGGGACATCGTAAAGGATGGAATTTTGGTCGGCTACGGAACCACAAGGGAAGTTGCCCATTATATCGGACAAAATAAATCCACAGGATGCAACTTCGCAGATAGCTGGAAAAGTCAGCCAATAAACCGTATCCCGAATCTTTATATGTTACCGGGAAAGGAAAACCTCACACTTGATGAACTGATCGCAGACACAAAAGACGGATTGATCATTGACGGCCGAGACAGCTTCTCAATAGATCAAAGAAGATACAATTTTCAATTCGGCGGAGACTTCGTTCGCGAAATAAAAAATGGAAAAATTGGTGATGTTGTAAAAGATGTCACTTATCAATCCATTACACCTGAATTCTGGAATAGCTGTGATGCCGTCTGTGATGAACGATTTTTTAAACCATGCGGAACCCTCTTTTGCGGAAAGGGTGAACCTGTGCAACTTCATCACATGACACACGGAAGTGCTCCGGCACGCTTTAGAAACATCTCAATCGGAGGAGCATTCAATGGATAATAAATCCCGGTTCAATGAAGTGGCTGAAAAAATACAAAAACTCTCCTGCGCCGATGACTATCTTGTAAGATTTGAAAGTGAAAACGATTCACTTACACGCTTTGCAAACAACATGGTCACTCAAAACGTTCACCACGAAGAAGAACGTATCAATCTTACAAGTTATCTTGGCGCAAAAAAAGCAACACTTACAACTGCCGATCTGACCGACGAAGGAATCAGAAATTTGGTCAAGTCCTGTGAAATTGCGGCCCAAAATTCAGTGGTCGACAAGGAATATATACCAACGCTGGAAAATATCCATCAGGACATTCACGACCATGTTGATGAAAACGTGGAGGCAATGACTCCTGGAGACCGGGCCAAACACATCAAATATGCCACTGAAAGATCCAAAAATGAAAATGCCACCGTTTTTGGAATAATGAGAAACGGAATCAATAATCACGGCCTTTCCACGAAAAACGGGGTTCATAAATTTTATCGTAAATCCTTTGTGGAATATAAAAACACTGTGGACATAAATGGCGAAAAAAGCTCATCACATAAAACCGCACGATATATCAAAAATCTTTCCACAGAAGAACTTTTCGATGAGGCCCTGAAAGATGCAATCAATATGCAAAAAAGGAAAACACTGAAACCTGGAAAATACAGTGCAGTCATTTCCTCAATGGCCCTGAACGAACTTTATCTAATGATGTCCTATTACGGCCTTGATCGCAAGGAAATGGATCTGGGATATTCCGCATTCACTGGAAAACTCGGTAAAAAAATCGCCGACAACAGGGTTAATATTTTCTGTGACCCGGATAAACCTGAGATTTCCTCACAACCTTTTTCAGAAGAGGGCCTTCCAATCAAGGAACATCATATCATCAAGGATGGAATCCTACAGAACGTTCCTACAACAAGATTCTGGGCAAAAGAAAAAGGACTTCATCCATGGACAATCAGTAATCTGATCATGACTCCGGGAAATAAAAGCGATCAGGAGCTTGTTTCACAGGTTGAAAGAGGATTCTATATCAAGGAACTCTGGTATATCAGACTTGTAAAAAATGAAGACCTTACAATGACAGGAATGACCAGAAACGCACTATATTACATAGAGGATGGAAAAATCAAATCAGGAGCAACACACTTTCGTTGGAATGATTCCCCACTTCGCATGCTCGAACGGATTGAAGATATCGGGACAGCACAGGGGCTTATTGCGAAAAAATGGGGAATACCTACAATGATTCCGTCCCTTCTTGTGAAGGATTTTTACCTTTCCAGTAACACCCTATTTTAGTTCTTTGAAGAAAACTTTTCCCACTGCATCTACCCCAGCACTATATCATACAATAAGCTGGTGGTAGGTTTACCGGGAGAACGCTGAATGAAAAAATCACTTCATATCATTGCAATTTTGTCGACAATGCTGTTTCTTGCGTGCTGCTCAAAATGGAACCCCGGAAGATTTCTCGCCTCTTTGGATGATAAGCGAAACACCTCCTTGCTCGAAGAACAGCAACAAAAGGAAATCGATGAATTCGTAAAAATCTGTGGACGCACAGATGAAGGCAAAAAAATATGGTGTGTCGGTCAAAAAGTGGTTGATGCTTATGACAAACTTCCACCCATTGCCAACCCGAGTCAAGCACGCACACGCCTTGTCATTGATAATGTATTCGCCTGGTGGACAAGATGGAAGATGCTATCCAACGCCCAGGAATCCATCCTGACAACCTATTTCATTCTGGAAAACGACGTTTTTGGAAAGGCCTTCCTCAGTCTTCTTAGAAAAAAAGCTGAAGATGGCGTCAACGTCAAACTAATGCTTGATGCCAGGGGAACAAAATACTATACGCTGGGGGCATACTGGCTATTTGGCGGCAAGGACTATCTTGAAGAAATCGTCAACACAGGCAATGCTGATGTTTCGATTTTTAATCCAAAGCACAGAAAAATTCCCGGCTTTTTTTTAAAGGGTGACATAAAAAGCCTGATTGCTTCAAACCACGACAAGATCATAATCACCGACAAACGCTACACACTGACCGGTGGAAGAAACATCTCAAGAAATTACTTCGTCGACCCAAACGATGATCCGGATGTATTCCGCGACACGGATGTTCTCACCGACGAAGGCATAAATGCAAAAAGCAGCAAATACTCCCTGGCCGGGGCCATGACCAAGGCCCTGAATGACGAATTTGCTCTCAAAACAAATGATGGATTGACCAAGGATTGGATCAATGCTCTTTCAAAGAAAAAGGAAATGGAATTCTACCGTTTGGCAATGGATACCTGGATGAATGGAGGGGACATTGATAGGTGGTGGAGAAAAAGCTATCCAGAAGATTTTGAGAATAGGGAAATGAACGACGACAATAACTTCGACAACGATTATCAAAAGAGGTATCGGACAAAATATATCAAAAAACTCAAAAAATGTCCGCGCCTGGTGGAACACGAATATGAAGGCAAAATAAAAACATACAAGGATTTCAAAATTTTTGAAGGCGATCGTAAGGCCACGGTTAAGATTTTTGACAAATATTCCATGCTTGGAAAATTAAACCAGATCACAACAGCTTTCATCAAATTACTTGATGCCACAGAAAAGGAAGTTATTATTCAAAATCCATATGTGGTTCTGACTCCTGAAGTAAGGTCCGCATTGCAAAGGGCCAATGACCGTGGAGTAAAAATAATCCTCCACACAAATTCCCCCAAAAGCACGGACAGCCTTCTGACACAGGCATTTTTCATAACGGACGTAAAAGAAATGGGTTGGAAATACCTTCTCAGGGATATGAAAAATGTCCGTATTTACGCCTTTGTCGGTGATAACAAACTCCATGCCAAGGTCAACGTATTCGATCGCAAGGTGGCAATGATCGGAACCTACAACATGGACACCATGAGTGAACAGATTAATTCCGAGATTGTAGCTGCCGTCAAATATTCACCATTTGCGATGAGAACGGCCCTTCGAATAGTAAGCCCAATTCATGGGGACATGAATCCAAAGCACTCCAGGGAATTTACCATACGGATTGTAAAAGATGAGAACGGAGAGGATAAAATTGAAGTCGTCTATGGCCCAATGGACACAATCAAGGATCAACCGAGGCTAAAAAGACTCTTGTTCTTCCTGAAAAGCAAGCTAATCATTAAATATCTACTTCCATATATTTAATAATATGTTCGTTTTTTCTTTTTCTTGACGACCCGATCTTTCGACTCTGAAATTTTTTCAAGCAAATCGATGATTTTTTTGTTTCCTGTTTGCTCGGCATAATAGACTGCCATCTTTCCATGAATATCCTTCAAATTAACGTCGGCCCCATAATCCAAAAGCACCTTTACAACCCCGTCAAATTGTTTTCTCGCCGCAATCACCAAAAATGTCCCCTCTTTAAAACGAAGATTAAGATTTTCCCTGGAATGGGCCATTAGTTCAACACCCTCTGGATTATTAGCATAGACTGCACATGAAAGGGCCGTCCTGCCCTTTGAATTTTTTATATTTGTCCTTGCCTTTTTCGCAAGCAAAACTCTGGCAATCTCGTTGGCGTGAATTGCCATGGCCATCATTATACAGGTATTACCGCATGTATCCCTTTGCTCAATATTGGCACCATCCTCAATAAGTTTCTTCACATCATCCATGTCATTTTTCACCACTGCCTGCATAAGCGGCGGTATCGCCTGGAACCCCTTGCGCCCCTTGAGCATGGAATCAACAACTGATTTACTGTCCTTCCCACCATCAACATGTGTTACTTGTCCGTGCTTATCATCATGACCGGAACCATGAATCACAATTTTTTCATCATCTGGTTCGTCAACACGACCCTTGACCAGAATACGCTCCTCCTCCATCACATCCGTCGTTTCCTTGATTCGAACCACATCGGCCATCTTTTTCGGTCTTACAGGAATGACATCTTCAGGAAGATTGTCCCAGAAAAAATTTCGCAATCTTACGCTGAATTCCTTGTTTTCACGTTCATCCTGATCACCACTGATTGTTGTTGTCTCATGCATGACAAACGAAAAAAACTTTTCACCAAAAACCAGCATGCCGTCACCATCCTCTTCCAATTTGCCGTCAATATCCTCCCGAATATATTCATCCTCGAGTATTCCCTTTAACCTTTCAATGTAATCCTTCTCCAGATCAAATTCCTCAACCTTTCCGCCCTTGACCATCTCCACAAATTCCTCGGGAAGTGCCGCAAGTACGCTATCCATCAATCTCAATCCGTCCTCATCCCAGACTACCTCCCTGTCATCCTTGAATTCGTCATCTATAATTTCAGAACATTCAACATGCCCGTCAATTGTTTCTTCAAATTCCGAACCCAAATCAGAAACACCGAAAAAATCCTCGTCAATATCACTCACACCAATAAAATCACCTTCCTGCATACTTTGAAAGGCCTTATTATTCAAAAGATCATCCGTGATAATAGCACCATGGTCCAAAAGAAAATTCATAATCTCCGCATGCCCCCACTCCACTGCCACTTCCAGGGCCGTTTTTCCCTCCCTGTTTTGCACTTCCCAGTCCGGATAATAATCCACAAAGTTATGAAGCATTTCATGGTTGCCGGTCATACAGATAAGATGGATGGCAGTCTGTCCGTTACTATCGGTCAAATTAACATCCGTATCCTTGCAAAGAAAATTGTCCAATTGGCCCAAATCTCCCCGCATCACCGCCTCAAAAATGTCCTTTGGAGCATCTTTTTCCACTGACACAATATTCTCCTGTTATTATTTTATTATGATTATAACACAACTCCCAAGACCAATATTGCCAGAGATAATTTTCTTTTTGAGAAAATGGAGACAGTGGTTATAATGGTTGAAAAGGACTTACGTGACAACTGATACAAATAAAGACAATTTTTCTCAGGTACCGCTTTCAAAAATTTCTCCAAACGAGAATCTGCCCTCGGATATCTATATCAAAATTGCTGACAAATACATAAAGTTCAAACCATCCGGAGAACCACTTACAGCAGAAAAATATAATCTATTTCTGGCCAGAAATGTCGGGTTTCTTTTTGTGGAAAAATCAAGCCTGCCATCATTTATAGAATGGACACAAAAAAACCGCAACCGTGAAGTCCAGACACTTGTAGACAGGGTTGGCGAAGAGCATCGTGAACTGGCAGAGGCCTCCCAGGAAATGGAGGAATCGGTTGTTGAGATATTTACACAGAAAGAACTCACTGTGGAACATATCAAACAATTGGAATCAGACACTACGAGTTTTATTGAGAAAACAAAAAAATACAAAACCTCACAAGAGGTTCTGGCCAATCTTACAAAATTCAACCTGTGTGTGGCCGGTCATTCCGTCAACGTTGGAAACCTCTCCGTCTTTCTGGCCATGGCATTGGGACAAGGCCATCAATACGTACTTGAAAATCTTTACCTTGGGGCCCTTTTTCACGATTACGCCAGGGCCAAAATTGATCCGGAGATACTGAAAAACACTGATAGCTCCGACTACAAAAACGCCATGAACATCCATCCAACAGAGGCCGTCAACATAATGAAACAGGCAAAAAAAATGCCAGAACCGGTTTACATGATTGTCGGACAACACGAAGAACACCACAACGGTGAAGGATATCCAAACAAACTCAAAGGGGATGCAATATACAGCCTCACGAGAATTCTTTCCTTTTGTAATATTTTTGAAAACCTCGTAAGTGAAAATAAACAGAAACTTCCAAACGAGGAACCACCAATTGCGGCCTATATTGAAACACTTAAAACAATGAAACGGTACAAGGGAACCAGAATCAATCCTGATATCTGTGAAAAATCAATCACTGTATTCTGCAAGGCACTTGGAATTTCCCACAAGGACATTTAGCTCATCCACTTGACGGGAAACAATTGCGAAAGAGTGCCAATCTCACTTATACTTAAAGAGAACAAGTCAACCGGAGGAAAAATGAAGCTGTATCTTTTTATAGCACTGGTCTTGATCTCAACACAGGCCTTTTCAGCTTTGAGTATCAGGAATCTTACTTCCGAAAAAACGGCCAAAAATGTTGAAAAGCAAATTCCGGACTCTCCGTCCCACGCAATGTTCGATAAGGGAAAGCATTTTGCAATGATCGCGGCCGGACAAACCAGTCTTGTGGGAAATCACAGGGATAATGGTGAGAACAATCTTGGATTTGATACATATTACTATTATGTGGCATCTCATTCATTTGATCTTTTTATGAATTTTCATTATTCACGTCATGAAAAAAAGGATGAATGGGTGAAGCTCCCTGGACTTGCGCTGGGAATTAAGTACAAATACAAATATTTCGATTCACTCTCACCTTTTGTCCTTGGTGGACTTGGTTACTACTGGCCAAAAACAATGCGCAAACATGACGGGAAATTATATGAATCAGAAAGCAGGGCGGTCATTGGTATAAACATCGGCCATGGTCTGGATTTGAGTCTGAACGAATCCCTTAAAGTCAGTTTTCTTGGACATTATCATCACCCTTTCAAAGTCAAACAGGAAATTGGAAAGGATATTCGAGGTTCCTATTTCAAACTGATGATTGCCCTTTCTTATCTGGCCTGGTAATTAAACCAATCCGTGCTTTCGCATGAGTCCCCTGAACTGGTTATAGGTCAAACCAAGAAGACCTGCCGTTTTTTTCTGATGATACTGATTTCTTTCAAGCGCATCCTCTAAAAGTTTTTTTTGAAAAACATTTACTTCCCTTTTAAATGAAAACCGTTCCTTCAAACCAGGCACCTCTTTTGTCTCCTTCACGATTTGCCTTTCCTCCTTTTTTTCCACAGGACGATAAGGGGAATCAAAAGGGTCTGTTTCAATCCGATCAATTTCTCCTTTAAAGGGCCAGCTACGATAGACGGCCCTTTCAATCACATTTTTCAGCTCTCTCACGTTACCGGGCCAGTCATATACCTCAAGAATCCTACTGGCATTTTCTGAAAATCCCGGGAATAAATCACCTCCCAGCTCTCTCACCATCCTTACTGCAAAATAATTAGATAAAAGCATGATATCGCCTTCGCGTCTGCGTAACGGTGGAATTGTAAGAGCATCAAATGCCAGTCGGTCAAGAAGATCCGCCTTGAATTTGCCTTCCAAAACCCTTGAGGGAAGATCAACATTTGTAGCGGCGATAATCCTTACATCGGTATATCTTGTTTCATCCCCACCCACGCGTTCAAATTCACCATACTCCACGACTCTCAGGATTTTTTCCTGCAACCTCAAGGAGGTATTGGCCAACTCATCCAGAAAAAGTGTTCCGCCGTTGGCAAGCTCGAAGCGCCCCCTTCTTTGCTTTACGGCACCGGTAAATGCCCCGACCTCATGGCCGAAAAGTTCCGATTCCAGAAGCTCATCCGAAAGTGCTGCACAATTAAGTTTTATGTAGGGACGATCCCATCGCTTGGAAAGATAGTGGATTCTCTCGGCCACTAATTCCTTGCCGCTTCCACGCTCCCCGATAACAAGAACTGTTCTCGAAAGTCCGGCCACTTTCGACAAATGACCTAAAAGTTCGTGAAAGGTCTCGCTCTCGCCAATAAGATTGTTTTTTATGTTCAAATTAGCCATTTGTCACATTTTAACACTTTTTACTTCTTTTTACTATTTTATGTTATTTTTCAACACTGCTGTTTGGAAATAAATTTTATGGAATTCCTTTAATTTCATGGTTCTAGCCATAAAACCAAAATTGGCACAACTTCTGCAAACGCAAGAGATAAGAATTAAAAAAGAGACACAACAAGGAGCCAAATATGGGTATTTTTTCAAGAATGACAGACATAGTGAATTCAAACATCGTCAACATGCTTGATAAGGCGGAGAACCCCGACAAGATGGTGAGACTCATGATACAGGAAATGGAGGACACTCTCGTCGAAGTAAAATCACAGGCCGCCAGAATCATTGCCGATAAAAAAACAATCGAGAGACAAATCAGTTTTCTACGGAAAGAGGAGGCCGGATGGGCCGCCAAGGCAGAACTTGCCATATCCAAGGAAAGAGACGATCTGGCCCGCGCAGCTCTGGAGGAAAAGTCCAAAAAGACGGATACGGCCATGGTAATGGAAAATGATTTGATCCAAATGGACGACTCTCTCGAAAAATACAGGGAGGACATCGCCGTTTTGGATGGAAAACTTCAAGAGGCTAAAAAACGGCAAAAACAGATCATTTTAAGAAAGCAGACCGCAACAAGCCGACTTCACGTTCGAAACAAAATCAAAAGGGCCGATTCCAACAAGGCAATGAATAAATTTGAACAATTTGAACGCCGCATTGATCACCTTGAAGGGGAAGTGGAAGCATTTGACATTGGAAAGGAAAGCAATCTTGATGATGAATTCAAAAAACTCGAGAACGAATCAAAGATTGAAGAGGAACTCAAGGCACTCAAAGACAAAATGAACAAAAATAATTAAGAGGAGAACCAGATGGGTATGTTTACATTTGTTATTGTTTTGGTATTTATGATCTTTGTCGCTCCCGTGTGGATATTTTTCAGCTATCTCGGAAAAACGCGGTCTGGCAAAATGCTCTCCAACGAGGATGAAAAAATGCTGGAAGAACTTTGGAAAATGGCACAAAAAATGGAAGACCGGGTCAACACCCTGGAAACAATTTTTGATTCTGAACGCAAGGAGTAATTAATAGTGAAAACATATAATTCAGTTAATCCACATAAACTTTATAGAAATCAAGTAGATGGTATCATCGGTGGTGTTTGCGCCGGTCTTGCTGATTACTTTGGAATTTCCAGGGGATTCGTTCGATTTTTGACGTTCATCGGTCTACTCATTAATGCACCGCTAATAATTGCCGGATACGTCATCCTTATCTTCATTCTGGATAAGAGGCCGGCAAGAATCTATGCATCATTTAATGAGGAACAATTTTGGAGAGGAGTCTCGTTTTCCCCTAAAAGCACATTCTCCGGACTCAGACACAAGTTTCGCACCATGGATGAACGCCTTCGAAAAATGGAGGACTATGTCACCTCAAGAGAATATGAGCTAAAAAACAAGTATAAAAATATTTGATAAAAGGTCTCAAAATAAGTATAAGGTACTATCCGACTTTTAAACAACAGAGAGGAATGAATTATGTCGTATGAATCTTTACAAGCTGATACAAGGCCCGAGGGCGTCAAACCTGTTCAAATGAGAAAACAAGGCATCATTCCGATAGTCCTGTATGGAGCAAATGAAGATTCAATCTCACTGGCCATCACCGAATCCCTGCTGATGAGAACATTGAGTTCAAGCCATAATATATTCGAAATAAAAATTGGCAGTGAAGATACGAAATATCTCGTGAATATCGACACAGTTCAACGTGACCCTGTAACAAGAAGGGCCATTCACGTTGCCTTCCGCAGACTTCGTCAGGACCAGGAAGCCAAAATTGTTGTGCCTATTCACTTTGATGGACGTCCAGAGGGTGAAGCTCAAGGTGGTGTTACTGTCCATCAGATCGATGAGATTGAGCTAACAGGCCTTCCGCATAATATCCCGGAGAAACTAACTCTGGATCTCACAGACCTTCAGGTCGGAGAGAGTAAACACCTGAAAGATGTAACTCTACCTGCCGAAGTAAGATTTTCAAATGAAGAAGATGCTGAAAAAGTTGTCTGTACCTGCAACATACCAAAGGTTAAGGAAGAAGAACCTGTTGCTGCTGAAGAAGGCGAAGAGGCTGAGGGCGAAGCTGCTGCAGGCGAAGCCGCTGCCGGTGGAGCAACCGAAGAGAAGAAAGAGGAAAAATAGACTTAATTCAAAGCATATTAAAAAAAAACACAGGACTTACATCCTGTGTTTTTTTTTGCGCGTAAGTGAATTTATACAGAAATTCTATCTTTTTATTGTAACCTTGTTGATGGTCACATCAGAGACCGGGCGATCCTGCGAACCAGTTGGCGTACTCCCGATTTTTTGAACAATCTCAAGTCCCTTGACCACCTTTCCAAAAACCGAATGACGTCCATCCAAATGTGGAGTCGGCCCAAGCGTAATAAAAAACTGGGAACCGTTGGTGTTAGGGCCGGCATTTGCCATTGAAAGAATTCCAACACTGTCATGTCTTAAATTTGAATCAAATTCATCCTTAAACGAATATCCCGGGCCCCCATTACCTAAACCTTCGGGACATCCACCCTGAATCATAAAACCTTCTATAACACGGTGGAAAATCAATCCATCATAATACAGGCCGCTTTTTTTCGTCTCCTGCCTTCCTTCGGCAAGATTAATCAAATTCCAGCACGACTCCGGACATTCCTTTACGAAAAGTTCAATTTCAAACTCCCCCATTGATGTTTCAAAAACTGCAGTTGCACGATCAATTGGTTCCTTGTAGTCACATTTTGTTGCCATGAGGGCCCCCTTTTTTTGGACATTTTGTCGTTTAATAGTGTTGAATTTTAAAATTTCCCTGTATTTCCTTTGGAACTTCACCCTTGGGAACAAACAGCAGCAATGACTGGCCCTTTTCAAAAAAATCGTCCAGCTTTATTGAAAAATGAAAATCGCTGCCACCATCAGCAGTAAATATACTGAACATTCCGGCAGGAATAAGTCTTATATTCTGTCCAGCAAGTTTTAACTTGTTTAAAAGCTCATTCATACCGTGAAATCCCAGGCACATGGAAATAAAAACAGGATGGCCCTTATCCATGATTTTTCTTTTCATGAATACCGAAAGCCCTGAAGGATTGTTTAAAAAAGGATCAATCCACAGCACATGAACCCTTTTAAATTTTGGTTTTCTAAACGCCATAATATTGGCCTGGATTTTGTCGGATACGTTGTAAAAAAGCTTTTCCTCGTCTTTCAACGTAAGAACCTCGCTTCCGCTGTTCAATTTCAATTTTTGATATTCCATATTGTGCATATATTGGAATTGAATTGCCTGCTCATAGGAAAGGTAAAAACTTTTGCGAAGATTTTTCAGATGCATATAACGAACACGGGTACTTCGTTTACACCGGCCGGAAGTGGAAAAATTGGCCCAATCCGGAAGCTGCGTAAGAAAATACTTCATAATCCCGGAACTCTGGTAATACTGATCCAGCTTTCTTACCTCAAATCCATCTTTTCTTTTTTGCCCACCGCCACCGGCACAGGAAAAAACGGCAAAAAGAATTATCAATCCAAACATTTTGATCATAGAGTTATTTTTATCACGGGAAAGACAGTCTTTAAAGGAAGAAGGCCCTTGGATCTCCACGATCTATGGCGGAATATTCTGCAAACTGATAGAGAAACTCAATAAAGGTTTTAACGGCCTTAAACGAAGGAAGTGAGCTGTCAAATTCGGCGCCGTATCGCATATTGGTCCGACCAGTTTCATCCACATATTCGTGGCCGTATTTAATTTTCACCACCACCGGAATAAAAGATTTTTTGGTAAAATACATGCGAAAATTGATCTCTGTATCCTTTTCAAATTTCTTCTCATTCTTAAAATCCCAGGGAACCTGGAAGAGACAACCCTCGTGGGAAATATCGATAAGTTCGACTGAATAAATTGCCCCACCCTGATCAACGGCAGTATAGACACCCATCACATTTTCAAACATTATCCGTTCAAAATTTCGTCTTTTCTTTTCAATGGATTCCTTTCTTCTTTGGACAAAATCAAGCACTTTTTTTGCCATCAATAACTCCCATGATAAGCAGTTCATCAGCACTATTCATCGGCATTTTCAGAAGATTTCTTAACAGACGGCCATTAAAATACGAAGGTTGTCCGGGCAAAGTAGTCAGGTTTCGCGCTTTCCGGTGATCCTGTTGGCCCAATGTGGTATGGCACAAAGCTCATCATAAATCCTGATAAAGGATTCCAATCTGGATAAGACTAGCTGGTTTTGATATTTCTTGAAATCAAGGGTGCGAAATGCGCACCCTTTGGCATTCTCTCCGTGATTACAATCAACAAATTTGCACTGGATTGCAGTATCCACAAGATCCGGGAAATAGCTTATAAAATCCTCCGAGGGAATATCCTCCAGGGATAGTGAGCGAATTCCAGGTGAATCCACCAGGACAAAATCACCAAGATCAATTATCTCCGACCAACTGGTTGTATGAGTGCCTTTTCCCTTTTTTCCGACCTCGTTCGTCCGAAGTTCCACCTCACGTCCGGATAGCGTGGAAATCAATTCACTTTTCCCAACGCCTGACTGGCCAAGAAATAAAGCTGTTTTTCCACGAAGCTCCTCCACAAGTTCACTGTATCCAAAATTCAAACTTTTTTTTGTGTATCCTTTGTCTATTGCGGATATCTCATAACAATCAATATTCTGTGACATCAGACGATCGGTCTCAAAACGAATATCAAAAGTGGAGGAATCATATTCGTCCATTTTATTAAAAACAACAATCGGTTTAATGTTCCACTGATAAGCACGAACCAAAAAACGGTCAATGATTCCCCTCTTGTAAACAGGAGACGAGACAGATGTCATCACAACCAACAAATCAATATTGGCCGCAGTAACCTTCTTTTTTGCTTCACGAACAATTATCCGAAAGACCTCGCCATGGCGCTTGTTAACCGAAACAATTTTGTGGCCTGGTTCTTCGCCGATATTCTCAAGTTCAACATAATCACCAACAACAATCTGGTTATTTCTTCCCTTTAAAAGATTTCCAAGTGCTGTGGCCACAACAAATTCTCCAGATCCATCAATCTTGCAATCAAACTCTCTTTTAGATGAACGGTATACTCTTGCGCGCATATAATCCCAAATTTTAATTAATGATATTAATTACTTACCACATATTCATTGCTTGACAAGTACCCAATTTATTAATAAATTCTTTGAAACTTTCACAAGTTCCTGATTTTGCGGTGCCATAGCGCAGTTGGATAGCGCAACTGACTTCTAATCAGTAGGTCACAGGTTCGAATCCTGTTGGCACCGCCATTTTTCTATTGAATCTTTAACTTCTATGCCGCCCAATCAGTAATGATTTCACGTTCTGAAAGACCTAACGCATTAGCAATTTTATAAAGAGTTGTTCTTCTGGGCATCGAACTACTCTTAAAAAATCTGCTTAGTGAAGGTTGGGGGATTCCAGTTTGTTTTGCCAATTGATTTATTCCACCCCACTGGTCTACCAATGTCCTTAAGTGCTTTTTAAATCCCTCTATATCTTTAGCTATACCTTCAAGATCATCAAAAGATATGTAAGGCTTTTTAACAGGTTTCTTGGGCATTTCTGCATATTCTTCTATTTCTTCCTGAATATCAGCAATTATCTGCTCAAATTCATTAGCATCATCTTCTTCACTCCAAAGCTCCATAAGATCGTAAACACCTTCATAGATCAGAGCTAACTCAACAGCACCAGCAACAAAACTGGCCGATAGTCCGGCATTGCTCATTTCCGTAGCAATCGCATAAACTCTGATTTTTTGAGAATCACTTGTTTTATAAATGCTCATAACTGGCCCCTGTATGTGTAGTTTCCATCAACAATCTTTTTAATATGAATCTTCAATTTTGCCATTTCTCTTTTTTCCGTTTTATCGTTCTTAATATAGGAACGACACAAAAATGCTCTTTCTTTCTTCTTTCCTTCCAATTCAGTTTCTACAATCACCACTCCCAATCTCAACTGAACATTTCCGTTTCCAAAGTTGTGCCACTTCATTTTATGGCCATACTTCAAAATGTTACCTTTATGCTTTGCTGGCCCCCAAAACTTATCATTGCCAAATTTTGGATCACTCGGGTAGGAAGTTTTCAACAATTCAGCATCAGGTCTTAAGGTATTTTTATACTCAGCTCTGGTAAAAACTTTGCCCCTTAAATCCAAATATGTTTGCTTGGCCCATTCAGTAATTATTACTTCCATCAATCACCTTCTCGGTTACATCATAACATAACATTAGATGATATTCCATAACTTTTAATAACATTATCGAAAGTTCACTACATAATATCAGTAGCTTACACAATAAAATCATCTACTATTTCAACCATACTAATTCATTTTATTAAAATAACCATCGACTTGTATGGACAAATAAAAGCTCAGAATATCGAAAACCCATATCCGTATATTGATTAAAATTTAGCGATTTTGGGCAAATTTTAGAAAATTTTTTGTGCCGCTCAGAAAAAGTGTCTCGCACAAAATTTCGGGGACCATTTTTTACTATATATCTTTATCAAATGTTTCCAATCGAACTCTTTCATATTGTTTATTATAGAAATAGGTTTTCATAAAAATAGTAATTAAAGCAGTAGTCAAAAGAATCACCAAATATATTATTCTTTTTTTTGTTCGTTTTTTCATCTAACTACAATGCCAGTTATTGAGCCTAAACGATCCTTGATAAAATAATAAATGTCACCCTGATTCAT
>JAGLPP010000058.1 GCA_023137315.1 Bacteriovoracaceae bacterium | reverse complement strand
ACATAAATCTTATGACCGATAATTAAGGAATTTGTATGATCATAAAAAAGCACACCACACCACATATATACAATTCGAGAATCTGTATGATAATAAAGTAGCACGCTATGGCTACGTTTAACTAAAATAATAGGATATATTTTGAAACTTATTTTATCCTGTATAATCTTTATTTTACTTACAAGTTGTGCTACCACATATCACATTGGTAGTTTTAAACTCATTCAGAAAGAACAAACTGCAAAAAAAATAAATACTAAATCTAAAACACCTTCAAAAGGAGAGGCTTGCAATTGGAGTGTTTTTTTACTACCAACATGGAAAAATCATCAAATAGAAAAATCAATCAATAACACATGCCCTAACAGTAATAGCATCAAAAATGTAAAAATTTATGAGAAAATTCATTTTTATCTTTTTTATAATGAACTATGCACAGTTACAGAAGGTGAATGCCTTGAGTAACTTAATTATTGTAATGTTGGTTATGTTGCTATTTGGCTGCAGCCAAACAAAAGTGGTAAACTTTGCACGTGTCTACAAGCCTGGACAAAAACTCTTCATCAGTAGAACGAAAATTTTAAAGAAAGTGAAAATAGAAGGGAAGCATTGTGATATATATGCTGCATATCACAATAGTTATGCAATCAACATTGCTATTGAAAAAGGTTTAAAAGAAGCTGGTTACTCCAAAGCTATTGGATTATCAAATGTTTCAATCAAAGAAATAGTTACTCATTATGAAATTACCAGGGACATCTGTTATATCGTCACGGGCAACCCAATAGTCGTCGTTAATAATTAATTGTATGCCACAGCCACACTAAGAAAACTAAGACTTCTTTTTTAATTAGTTTCCCGAACTATTAATATCTAGGAAGGGCCCAATCACCACCACCATCAATGCTTAAACCTGCTTCCCATGCTTTATAGTTCTGATACGTTTGCTTGCTAACTCTCCAAGCTCCCCCCATGCCACCAATAAAACCAATACCAAATCCAATCAGAAATCCATCTCTGTCCTCCTCCGCTTCAACTCTATACAAGCCGTTTGCTGTTCCGGCAGCTAATCCTCCACCAAGTAATGCTAATTCACTTCCAGCTGTTGCCCCCATTCCAATTGCAGCCTTCTGCCCCATAAATCCAGTTGCCCCAATTAGAGCGCCACCTATTGCTCCATTTATCATTCCTCTCTCCCACTCCCCGTCAGTTGCTAGCGCAATACCTGCTCCAAAAACAGCACCCATAGCTGCAAACTCTAAGATTATAGGAATAGAAGGTGGACACATAATTGCGATTGTTGCAACAATTGCAATCGACACAGCTTGAACAGCATGTTTATCACTCATTGAGATTCGTGCAAATCCAAAATCTAATCTAAATTTTCCAAATGGATCAATATAGTTGATTGGATTATTCGTAACATATGCGTATTTATTGATTACCGCGAGTGGCAGACTTAACTTCCCTGGATGCGGATCAATCTGCAAGAAACGCCCTACAGAACTGTCATAATATCTCGCCCGATAATAATACAACCCACTTTCTTTATCATGTTCCCTTCCGGTATATGTAAAGTAGGGATCAACTACTGGATCATGACTAATATTGGCCCCACTTGTGTCTGTAATTTTCAGCAATTTGCCAAATGTGGAATAGACGTAATGTTGGAGTTTTTGCCCATTCTTGTCGACTATATCTGTAATTGTGCCTTGCTCGTCTTTTAAATAAAAATAGCTGCCGGCATTTTTAACTATTTTCTCACTAACTCCTCCGTCAGTAAATTCTACTGAAAGTACGTCATCCATTCTCATACCCGAATAAGTATATTTGGCAAGCAGGGTATTATTTTGATTAAATACATTCAGGATATGATTACCAAGATATGAAAACCTTCTTGTGAAAGATTTCTGAGTGTCTGCAATATTGACTACCTTCTTTTCCACTCGTCTGCCTGTAACATCGTAAGAATATTCTGCTTTTTTGACAATGACATTATTTTCATACCATTCAATTTTCACCAGTTGATTTTCACTTGAGTAGTAATATTTCTCAAAAGGTTTTCCTGAAAACATTGGTTTTTCATTTTTACCAACCATGTTTCCGTTGTTGTCATATTGATAAATATATTTGTAATCCTCCTGCAGCAATTGTTGTGTATTATCGTATAAATAAACACCACTGTTATTATTCGTTCTGTTGCCAATTTTATCATATGCAAATATTTCTGATGCAAATGAACCTTGAGCCTCACTGTTTGTAGCACCTACCACTTGATAATTCTCATCATAGGAATATTCTTTTGCGCCTGACACCGTTGAAATCGCAGTGTTATTTCCTACATGGTCTCTGGTGTAAACAGCTTTTTGTATCAATTGTGTATCATTACTGAAATGTTTTATCGAAGAAATTAAATTAATTGTATCGTATGAATAAGTAGAATAACTTCCATGTCTTGTTGTTTTTGTTATTCGTCCCATGAAGTCATAATCAAATAAAAACTCTTCGTACTTATGATTTTTAACACCTGTAAGACGACTAGCCTTATCATAAGAATAATGTATAATCCCGATATTGTTTTCAAATACGATAGTCAAATTACCCAGATCATCATATTGATATATCATCTTTTGACTTGGCATATGTGCAAGTTCTCCAGACCATTCAAGTGTTTCAGACTCCACCAGCGAATTACCATTTTTGTAGGTGTAACTGTAATCGATTTTTGAATTATTGTTTTTAACCATGATCAAACGATCTCTTTCATCGTAGCTGTATTCGTATGTATTATCAGCTAAAACCTTCTTGATTAATCGATCAACCGTATCATATTCAAATGTCGTGACATTTTCGTTAGGATCTATTAACTGACTAACATTTCCACTATTGTCATACTGCACTCGGCTTTCATGTCCCAAAGGATTTCTTTTCCACTTAACTCTGCCCAAACTATCATGTTGATATGATGTTTCTTTTCCAAATGGATCGGTAATTTTTTCCAGCTCTCCCTTTATTGAATAATTGTATTTTGTAACATTTCCATCTCTATCTTCAACTTCAGTGAGCCTATTAAAAGTATCATATTGCCTACTGATATTTTTGCCATTTTCATCTGTAATTGAGGTAATGTTCCCCTTGATATCCCTCGCGAATAATTGTAATTTACCTTTGGGATTTGTAATCTTTATTACATTGCCTGTATTATCATAATCAAACTGAACTCTCTTTCCCTCTGAATTCGTTATATTTTCCACAAGACCAATCTTTACACCACTATTAAAATACTGGTAAAAGGTTGAGAGTTCAGCGAGTTCATCAGTCGTTGATTTTAACAAGCCCATATTTTCATCGTAAGAATAGGATATCCGCTTACCTGGAGAAACTTCTCTTTGAAGATTACCGTAACTATCGTATAAATAGGTCGAAGTAAATCCTGTTTCTGAATCAAATCGTTCAATAAGATCACCAAATTTTTCATCATATTTATAATTAACGTATGTACCGTCATCTCTTTCAACTTTAATTGGTTTCCCATCAAGATTCCATACCACTTTGGTCTTTCTATTCAAAGGATCAATAACTTCAGAAACGTAACCGTTCTCATCTTTTACAAATTTCATTTCTGATCCGTCATTATCAATAATACTGTCATAAACTTGTTCTTCATCTACTCCCTTTTTAGGAAGAGGGCATGGTTCTGCAATGGTGCAATTATTTCCAACACTTTGTGATCCTGAATCGTTTAAAATTGTCTCCGTTTCACTTTCAGTTCCTACAGCTTGAACAACACGGCTAAGTCTTAACCAATCATTATAAACGTAACTGGTCATTACACCTTTTGCATCAAATACATTTGAAATAAGTCCATCTTTTCCTTCATCATATAAATATTGAAATTTTCTTGTTCCTCCGTCTGGGAAAACGGCTTCTGCCATCCGATTATCATCGTAATAAAAAGTTGTAGATTGATTGGCAGGATCAACAACCTCCGCCAATTTACCGTCTTGATAAATAAATTTGATACGTGATCCAGTTTGATCTGTAATGGAAATGGGATTATTGTTTTCATATTCAAAATAGGTTTTTCTTCCGACACGATCTTCACTGAGAATTTGGTTTCCATCAGTATCAAAAGTAATTTTGGTGCCATTTCTAAGGGTTCTTACGAACGTACCATCAGCAAGACGCACAAGTTGCGAGTTATCTTTTCTTGCAGGAGCGTATGAAATCTTTGTATTCTGTCCATCAACAGACTTGAGTTTTCTTACACTATTAGTTCCAGAATCCAATATTAATAAATTTTTATAATCGTCAAATCCCAAGAATGTTGGCGCACACAAACTTGCATTCAAAGACGATTGGTAATTATGCCCCACAACTGTTGGACGACAAGACTCTGCTCCACCGGCCACAGTAATTGCCATCTTGGTTTTAAGATCAATTTTAACAACTCGATGGTTTCCAGTATCCGCGACGTACAAGTAATTATTGTCATTATCAAACATTAGTCCATATGGTTCATTAAAATAGGCATCCTCCGCTGCCACCCTATTGGATAAAATGCCTCCTTCAGCCAGGGTTTTTCCAGCGATGGGATATATTTTTCCGTCAGTGGCAACCATCCTGATTTTACCGCTTTTTGTGGAAACAAACATATTTCCGTTATTGTCAAATGCAATTCCTCTTGGATGATCAATACCTGCTTGAATAGCATTTCCATAATCCCCAGCATCAACAGGCTCACCATTACCAGCAATGTGCTGAAATGTTCGACATCCATCTAACATAACCAGCCCCCAGCTTTTCAAGAAAGAAATTCTCTGTAAGCATTTATCAAGTTCTGCTTGGGTTGATACTTTATTAACAGCAAATATCTGGTTGCTTCCCGGATGAGTTGTGTAAATCTTCCCATTATATTCAACCGCATCCTTTGGCGATTGTTGTTCGTAATCCATAGATACTTCATAGCTACGTTTAAATCCAAGAAGCCTACTCACAAAAAAAGTAAATGGGAGATTTTTCATTTCCTCATAATTTGTATAACAATTTTCATAGCCGGCATTATGGCAAAAATTTCGCATATTATTTAATGCCTGTCTAACAAAGCTCCACGCGGCAGAATAGGTATCTGCTCTTGCCGACAAATCAGGAATCCCAGACATGTTGTAGCTTGGAAATGAGTGCCCTCCAAAAATAGAGACCTTGCTTCCGTTATGTTTAATAAGGCCACCTTTATTGTTGTATTTGCTACTAAGTCCTGTATCAAGAAAGATCAGGCCATCATTATCCTTAATCACCTTATTGACTTGCGACGGTAGTTGAACGTAAAGAAGTCCTGCGAGGGTTCCATACCCATCTCCATATTTTGTTTCAAGCCACCAGTTCCCCGTACCCAACCACTTTTGTGAGTAGACCATTGCATACCCATTATAATTATCAAGCAATCTATCAAATACAGCACGGTATTGCCCATCTTCATCAAAATCAACTCGCTTAACTTCATTTATCTTATTGACTGTATAAATTTCCGGCCAGTTGTCTACTGAAATAACTCTATGCTTATCTTCTGCTACATATATCGTTTCAAGTGATGTTTCACCAGAGTTGCTACCATAAATAGACATTTCTCCGTTTGACTCTTCAAGAATGAGTTTATCGATATCATTTGGATTAACTATTTTTTGAATACCTCCAAGTTTCCATCCTTGTCCAGCCGATGAATCTTTTTTATTTTGAACATATAATGTTCCACTCAAAGTGCTTGGAAATATTTTATCTATTTCGCTTTGCTCTTCTGTTCTTTTCTGCATAATTACAGTTCTACTACCCGTTATATTATCGACAAGATAAACATCGCCAGTACGAATAGTGATGTTCTTAAATTTTAATTCATACAGAGAAGTGTATGGATGTGCCCCAGACGATAAATCACTTAAATCGAGAGAATATGAAATAAAAGTATCATTAACACTCTCGTTTTCTCCCGAAGTAAAATACATCTCACTTGAAGTAATACCGTTTACTGTAAACTGAGCTTTTACTTGTGACGGTACAGGATAAGACACCATTTCGTTTTCACCGACGAGAGTCTTTCCAATTGTTCTTAAATTTCTAGAAGAATCAAATTGAAGAGTTATTTTTTCCTCTTTAGTTTTTATAACATTAGAAACTACAACATTAGGATGGGCCCAATTGCTTTTGTATATTAAGTTAGGAGTAATATCGTTTCCCATAATTTTGTAACCAGGCAGTTTGATACTGGTAGACATAGCACCGTTGAATGTATCTGCACCAGGTCTATCTTGTACTCCGGCAAAGGATATCTGTGGTGCAACAGGAGCAGCGAATATCTCACTAAAGTGAGTTATTCCCATTCCTTCCTTAGTTCTAATAACACCATCTTCATCAACTTTCGCTACACCATCAATTTCCCAAACTCCTTTTTGACTATTTTTTGAAAAAATTATAATTTCAGTATTAATGGGAAAATCATTATCGTTCGGTAGTTCTAATTGAACTGGTTTAGAAAATGTCAGACCTGATGGTTCAAATGCATAGACATTGTCTGGTTCTGCGACTAGTGGAACAGGAACAGTTGTTCTTTCTTTACTGACTTCAGCAATATTTACTTTCCCTGTATTCGTACCATCAGGGAATAACACTGTAACGTCAGCATCTATTTCTATCGCTACATGTGGAGCATTAGGACTGGTAATAGTTGTATCTTCACCACTAATAACCGTTTGTGAAGTGTTGTCATACATAGGGGCCAGATAAATAACCCTATCCAGTACATTCGGAAGTCGTTTACTTAGAGAAACCGCAATATTTGTTTTTGAAAATTTGGCATCGTCTCCTAATATTCCATCAATTACCGTTGTACCATCAATTTGTAATACTTGATCTCCTGACGGAGGAGCAGAAATACTAAAACTACCATCAAGACCTGTAAACGTTGAAATTCCACTACTACCTACAGAAATTTTTACGTTAGGCAATGCTCTTCCTGTGGTATCTTTAACGACACCTGAAAGCGTATTATCAGTACCTCCAGAATAATTGACTATCACTTCTTCCCTTTCATTAGTCGCTGGATTTATCGTCCAGACCTTCGCACTTGAGAAGAATCCAACTTCCAGCTTAAAACTACCGTCATTGTTGGCATTGGATGTATCATCATTAAAAAATCCTGCATCCGCATTAATTATTTGCTGTGGTATTCTTGAAGCACCTTCCTTACCAATTATGTAACACTTGTCAGTTTTTGAATCATATTCAACACTGATCAAAGAGGGGATGAGAACTGGAACATCTACACCAACAGGATGATTTATAGTAACGGAATTTCCGGCAATGTCTGTTGCTGTTAAATTAAGAAAAAATGGTTCTGGAGATGATGCTGTATAATGCCCTGAAAAACTTTTCTTATCGCCACCAATCTTCAACGATACACCATTAGCCGTTAAAGTACTGAGCTGCTCATTACTTTGACCTGATACTGAAAACGTCAATGTATCCGGATTAGCTCCTTGAGCGGGTGAAACATTTGAAATAACCGGAGGAGTTGTATCTCGAACAATATTGTTAAAGAGAATCTCGCCTGCGTTTCCTGCATTATCTTTGACCACAACTTTGATTGTATTTTTTCCTTCGTCTAAAATAGCGTCGTATACCAAGACATTATCGCTTCCGCTATATACCAGAGTATCATTCAAATAAAAACTGACGTTTACTGAACTATCATCTATCACAGATATTGGAACAACCAGTTTTTCATCTTTTGTTAGCAGATTGTCTTCAAGATTGACTGAAATAATTGGAGCTATTTTATCTACAACAATATCTTTATTCAAAATACTTCTTGCATTCCTATCATCAACTACAATTAGTTTTACGTTGTAAATTCCCTTGCCAGGTTTTAAGAAATCATGTTCTACTGTGACTCCCGAAGATTTAAATCCATCCTCAAATATCCATAAATATGAAACAATTTCCCCGTCAGGGTCGCTTGAGCCAAGAGCATTACAACTTACTGAATAATCACCTTCAATGCAGCTAAAACTGGCAATCGGATAATCATTAACTTTTAATACATTAATAAGTTGTGGTTCTGAAATGGATTCATTACCTTCATTGTCAATAACAGTCAGTCTGGCTCCATATACACCAATATCAGCATAAGTATGTTCAACTGTATAATCAGGCCAGGTTGTTTCCAAAGTATTACCATCACCGAAATCCCAAATCATTTTGTCAATTTGGCCATTTCCATCCACTGAATATCTGCCATCAAAAGTAACTTTCAGGGGAATGGAACCCTCTCCTATATCTGAATATATTCTTGAAATTAAAAAGTTATCTGCCTGATGAACTGTAACAATCTGTTCATGCATACTATGTAATGTATTATCCACATACATTGACAATCTAATAATGTAGGTTCCAGGTTCACTATATGTGTGGTTAGGCGATTGATTATATAAATTATCACTGACAGGTGTCCCATCTCCAAAATCCCATTCATAGTAAGCACTTGTGCCAAGATCACCAAGGGGTGTCCAAGCTGTAACGTTTAAAGTAAATGGAGCAATTCCCCAGTATTCACCAACATCAAAATAGGCAGTCGTATTTTCACTGGACATAGTCTTTACAACTCCTGGAAGTTGTAAAAATGGCATATCTGCCGGTGTTTCATCGTCTCCAATTACTTCAAACTGACTTAAAAGGGGACCATAGCCAAGAGAATTATAATAGTTCCAACCCCAACATTTTACTCTTCCAAGAGTATCTACAGCACAACTTTGCATGCCACCGATAAAGACGGCTTCCACTTCAACCCCTTCCCCTAATTTTACGTATCCAACCGAAAGAACTGATTCATCATCTCCAATATTTTCCTCATTCCCATAACCAAGTTGCCCCCCTCTAGCATACCCCCAACATTTTATGTTATTAGATTCCAAAAGAGCACAACTACAAGAAGAAGAACGATAACCAGACGAAATATTTTTGACATCTTCACCAAAATCAAGATAATCGACCATTGAAGGAAAAGGTGCAATATCTGTGTTGCCGTATCCCAACTCACCCATACTATTAGTACCCCAACATTTTGCTTGTTTATTCTCAAAAACAGCACAGGTTTTATGATAGCCAGCACTAACATTTTTTACTTTTACTCCCTCAAAGTCTATCGGTCCCAAACTAGCCGGAGTTTCATTATCTCCAATTACATTATTTATATCATATCCATACTCCCCCTTTCCGCACTCTCCGTTAATATTTCGTCCCCAACAAATCAAATCATCAGTTTCAAGAATTGCACACATATGATTTGCACCGATAGAAATATCTTTAACTTTTCCTCCAATATCAATGTATGGAAGGTCGGAAATATTTTCGTCATCACCAATATAAGGAGTTTGACTGGGACTACCTGGAATTGATACCCCGTAAAAATCAGCATATCCCAATTCCCCATAATAATTTCTTCCCCAACATTTGAGATTACCCGACTCTAAAATTACACAAGTAACACCATTACCAGCAATAACTTTTTTTACAGGTTCCCCAATTGAAACATAACCCAAATCCTTTAAAAGCAAATTTTTTCCTGTAGACTCCCACCAAACTTTGTCGTAACCAAGCTGGTAATCATAATTATTACCCCAACATTTTATATTTTCAGACTCAAGCAATGCGCATATGTGTCCGTCACCATGGGATACTTGAATAACCTTTTCTCCCAAATCCAATGTTGGGTAGGCAGATGGATGTTCATTTTCAACTTGTGTCTGTGTATGTGTATATTCGCTCATCAAGGCCATCGCCTTTCCCCAACAAGATAGTTTGCCATCTTCCAAAATCAAGCATGTATCAGCAAAGGATAGCTTGTCTGTTTCTCTCAAATTAAAGATTGTATTCGTTTTGGAATCAAGGCCAAGTAATCCAATTCCGACATTTCCGAGTTCATCCTGAACCCTAGCTTCAATTACACTAAATTGATCGTTGGGAAGTGAGAAGGATTCATCAAACCTTATATATACCCTACTGGTCGAAGCATCCATTGTGATTTTTTCATCAGGAACAGGGGAATCATTTAGTTTAATTTCCAAAGAATCAAAGTTAACTCCATTGCCATCAGAAATAAATACAATAATTTCTGGCATAGTAGTTTCAAGTTTTCCACCGCCTGGTGAAAAATTTACAATCGGGCCCTGCTTATCACTAAGAACAACATTATAATATGTGGATTCAAGGGCCATATTGTTATGAATGTCGCTCACTTGCACTGACAAGTAATTAATACCTTCATTCAGTATGGTATCGTCCGTTATATTCAAAGTGATAATATTTCTTGTGGCATCTATTGAAATCATGGTGTCATCAATACTGGCACTATTAATTAATATTTTAAGCAGATTAAAATCAATGGGACTATCATCGGAAATTACTATATTAATGGAAGGAACTTTCGTTTCAATAATTCCTCCATTAGGTAAAAATTCCATCACAGGAGGATTTTTGTCCAACTTCTCATTAATCGTAATAATCATGGAAGTTTGATCTTGCAGACCTTGTCTGTCTGTTACTACTAAATTTGCAGCATATTCTCCAACAGTTTCGTAAATATGATTTGAATACGGAACGGTAGTAGTTTCCGAATATCCATCCCCAAAATTCCACTCATAAGAAATTATATTCTCATCATCGCTTGAAGAGGTGGCACTAAACGTAATACCTAATGGTGTGGTTCCGTTGCTTTTATCGCTTGAGATACTGGCAATCGGAGCATTGTTTGAAGATACGCTTATAGTTCTACTGCTTGTACATACTGCTCCTTCAATATCTTCAACCTCTAAAATTACTTGGTACTCTCCTACTTCAGTAAAAGTATGATTTAAAAGTGGAATTTGATTAATTGATATAACGTCATTAATTATCCACTTATATTGTTTTATTCCTGTGTCATCATCTGAACTTGATGCGTCAAAAATAATATCAAGTGGAGCAATCCCTGAAAGCTTGTTTGTTATAAAACTACATTCTGGAGTAGCATTCACTCGAACAACTGCTTGCGTGCTACTGGATTTATTTTGTCTGTCAAACACAGTAACATCTATATTAAAATTACCATTCGTTTGGAATGTATGCTCAATACCAGAATTAGAACTCTCAATAACCTTACCGTCAGAAATATCATATTTGTATTTCGTAATCCCTTCATCATCTATTGAATTGGACGCATCAATGACAACATTAAGTGGAGCTATACCAGAAACTGGAGAAACAATTATCGCTGCCTCTGGAGGAGTGTTTTGAATGATTTGAAATCCATTTGAAATACTTGCCGTTTTACCTTCATCATCATAAACAGACAATTTTACAATATGAGGGCCTGGATCAGAAATACTAAGTTCCAAAGTTGGCACTTTTGTTAAAATCTCTTGGCCATCATCAATTTTCCAAACATAAGAAACAATAGATGAATCATCGTATGAATTTGAAGCATCCAACTTAATTGTTGTCGGAGCCACAAATGAACTTGAATTTACCACCAAACCGGCCACAGGTGGTTCATTGATACGAATTGTATAAGTCGCAGTAGAATTATTATCTGGATCAGAAATTCCAAGTACAATATTATAAGTACCACGCTTAGCATAAATGTGTTGGATTTCTTTGGTACTTAAAATCGTACCATCATTCATATCCCAACTATAGGTTAAGTTGGGCGAATTATTGTAAGGAGTTAATACTTGACAACTAATACTGTTATAACTCAAATATTGACACTTGATTTGACTCTCAAGAGGACTATGTTCTATATCTTCCACGGTCACCAAAGAAGTGGCGAGCGTTGTCAGACCACTATTATCCACTGTCTCAAGTGAAATAAGATAATCCCCAGGCATCTCGTACGTATAGTTCACAACTTCACCAGAACTGCTCTGTTCATTACCGAATGACCACTTAAAATTGGAAATTATACCGTCTATATCGTATGAACCTGAGGCATCACATATTATCCCCAATGGACTTCTGGGGGTGCAATTTATTATTGATACTGGCGGATATGTCCTGTAATCCTCTATAATAAAGTCTTTGAAGCTTGAATGTGTTTTACCCCAATTATCTGTTACCGTTAATTTTACGGTGTAAGTATTGCCCTCCGAATATTCATGGGAAATATCAATTCCGTTTTGAGTAACTCCATTACCCATATCCCATTCATATTTTACTATAAAACCATCTGGATCACTTGAGTGATATGCGTGACAGCTTACTTCCATCTCTTGATCATTTAAATCACATTCAATTTTTGCAACCGGAGCTTGATTTTCAAAATAATCGACATTAATTTGGTTGGTTACAGAACCTTGATTTCCTTCGGAGTCAATAACTGTAAGAGTAACATCGTATTCATCAGACTTAGCATAATTGTGGATTATATCCTTTCCTGAATCGCTGGTATCGTCTCCAAAAGTCCACAGGTACTCAACAATATCATTAATATGATTAGTGGTTACATGACAGGATATTTTTAGATTACCAGGATTACAATAGAATTGAGGTTTGGGAAGATTAGGATTTGCTACTTCAAAATTAAGATTAAATGTTTTAACGGTACTATCAATTTTATTAATAATAATTTGGCCAGCAAATGACCCCCAAGTAGCAAAATCATGTTCAGCGAGAATATCTTGATTGCTGAGAATATCGCTAAACAAGACCTCTTCATTTTTATCACCCCAATTAATCAAGACCTCATCTGCAACACGATATTTATCAACCAATTTTATTTTACATAATACCTTTTGATTAAAGGTATAACACTCGTGTGTAACATTGATCCCATCTGAAATTTTGCTGTATATGTCAACATAATGCTGAACGAGCAAACTACTGATATCTGAAGTGCTACTAATTTCAATCTCAAAACTATTTGAAGATTGATTACCATTAATGTCTATTATGTCCACTGAAACTGTATAGACACCTGCTACTGAATATTTATGTTTTGCCAGTTTTAGATCATATAAATTCTCAATCTGCCCATCACCATAATTAATAGTTGCGATCCAATCGCTGCCTGAAGGAGAAAAGCTACCATTTAAATCAAATACGTACTCAAGCGGAGAAATAAAAATTGCTTTAAGATCAACAATAGGATTTAAGGCATTTTCAGTTCCAACATTAATTGTATATTTTTTTAAGGTCGTAATGTTACTATCATCAGTTACAAATAATTCGACCGTGTACTCGCCAGGAAATTTAAATTCAAATGATATCGGAACATCACCACCCAAATCATTAATTTTGACGGTCTCACCAGCTATTTTATATTCAGCATATATAATGTTACCATCGAAGTCCTCTGAGATATTCCTTAGTACGATTGACAAAGATTCTTGGATGCCATTATATATTTCAAAATTGGCTGGCGCACCTACGTTATTTAAATCAAGCTCACTGGTCAATTCCCCATACAATCCTTCGACATCATATGCTCTCATTTTTACGCTATAATTGGTTTTACTTGGGAATTCGTATTCAAATCTCGAATTTGTCGTTGTTGTTACCAATTTGTTATTTACATACAACTCAAACTTTACAATACCTTTATCGTCTATTGATGTCGAAGCATCAAATTTTATTATGCGTGGTCTATTTTCATCCTCTCGAATGGAGATAAATTTTACTTCTGGAGGCTTGTTAAGATTTACCTCAATATTTCTAGTTACGTTGGTTATATTACCTGCCACATCTTGAGCACTGAAGACAAGAGTTTGATGCCCTTCATTTTTTACTGTAAACGTACTTGAAATATTTTTTTTATCTGGTGACAAATTGATATTTACGCCATTAATAGAAAATTTTTGCAACACTTCATTACTCACGGCATATACAGGAAATGAAAGTTTCCTAATAATCTCACCTTCAGTTGGACTGACTTCACTTAACATTGGCGGTTTTGTATCCAGTACAACATTATTAAGATTGACAATGACAGCCTTATTGCCGGCCAGATCAGTTGAATTAAATGCGAAGACATTTACCCCATCTGACAAAACCGCACTATAATTAAAACTCTTTGAATTTGTCTGGTAAACTTGATTATTATTTTGAATAATTGTTGAATTTACGGGTGAGCTATCATCTACCACAACTTGCAAGTTAAAATTTGAATTATTTGTTACAATGTTATCATTTTTATTAATTGTTATTTTTGGTGATATTGTATCAATTATTATCGTTTTGCTGACTGTTGTAACATTTCCTGCCAAATCAGTGACAGTAATATTTAAATTATAATTACCTTCATCGACAGCAGTTAACGTACCTGAGATATTTTTCTTATCCGCAGCAATAACCATAACAACATCATTTACTTTGGCTAGAGACAACGATTCATTGCTAAAAGCATGAATTTGAATACTTTTTGAATTTAGGTAATCTCCATTTTCTGGTAAAACATTAGTTAAGATCGGAGGCAACGTATCAAGTTTAACCATTACAATAATGGTTTCAGAAATATTTCCGGCAGCATCCACGGATGATATTTCTATTTTATTGTCTCCTTCTATAAATGATAATTGCATCTGGAAATTGTTATTATCAGTTTCGATAACCGTATTGCCGTTAAGTTTCACCGTAGTTGTTGTTGGCGAAATATCCGAAATATTCACATCAAGATTGTGACTAACAACATTTGTAAGTGATGGAAGTTCGCTTTTGGAAATAACTGGTGCAGTATGATCCACGACAAGTGATCTTTCCAGAGGATAAGGGGTCGCCTGATTTCGGGCAAAGTCCTTTGCCTCGAATGATATGGTATAGCTTCCATCTGCAAGTGGATTCAAGTCCCCTGAAATATCATATTTCTGTCCTTCTTCGGGCGTTTCGATCAGAAGTCTTGCCGTAACATCGTTTCCATTAAGAAGAATCTTGATTGTTGCCGGATCAATTTTTCCAAAGTCGTCTTTTACGGATGCAGAAACGATAGGAAATGTTTTGATGTATCCTTCCTCTCCGGTTGGAATAATGCTAGACCACTCCGGTATGACTTTATCAACCGCAACAGGGATAATCTTCTTCACTCTTCCCCATCTTTTCAGCACATCATCATCCATATTCTTGCGATAAAACTGTATATTGAACTTGTTAAAATCGGACGGATTCATCTTTCCGGTTGGATGAATATATTCGATACTGCTTCCTTCTGGCAGCTTTTGCGGATCAATATGATGGACAAGATTTTTCTTATAAAAATAATCAACTGCATAATCCCGATTGTCCTGCAGAACACTGGCCAGTGTGCCGTCATCCAACTCCTCGTAAAAATCAACCAGATCACTTCCCTCGGGGAGTCCTGACGGAAGATGTCTGAGATTTGTTATTCTGGTTTGAATTTTTGTTTGCTCACCTTCAATAAGACTTCCGGGAACTGTCAGCATCTGGTACTTGAAACCGGAAATAATTGTTGCATAATAAAGAGGGCCTGCGACCTTGTTTCCTACTTGAATTGGAAGCCTGTATTCAGCAGCAAGCTCTGGTTGATTGGCAACCCTTTTTCTGATCTTTCCTGAAATCCTGTTAAAAATTTCCCTCATTTTTCTAAGACGTTTGATCTTCTTTTGACTGATGTTTGGATCGTTTTCCAATTGTTCAATTCTTTCTGATAGCTTTTGAACCCTTCTGTCCAACTTTGACTGGATTTTCATGAAATGACGAATACGAGGTTGAATGTATCCAACAACAATTGTGAACGTATTAAGTGAATCCTCCACAAGTGCTGGGGTTTTAAATGAAAAATAACGCTCGTTTTGCTTTCCCTTTGTTACCACAAGACTTTCTGTTACCTCGCTTGTGTGATCAGGAAAAAATGCCCGAACCTTGAACCACTTGTCGCTGATCGGACGACAATTATGCACATCCTTGAACGACTTGTTCCATACCTTGCATATTTCACCCTTTATCTCAAGGGATTCTCCGGCAGTTCTTGCAACAGGATTTGGATTTTCCGGTATAATCCACAGACCGGTATTTTCAACTTGCGGCCCTTTTGCAAGGACAGAAGTTACAAAAAATAAAACAAACAAAACACACCAGAGTGATATTTTCATTCAGCTATCCCTGTTAATTTTTAAATGAGTAAATCGAGTTCGTTTTTCTCTTCGTCCGTAAGTGGAATTTCGGCGTTCAAAACGCTCAGATCATTCTGATCAATTTTGTAATCATCTTGAAGATTACTTCCAATCTGTTGAATCTCGTCCTGGGCATACTGTTGAAAAACAGCATCTCCATGTGCGACATTTGAGATACCACCAATGTTCTTTGCGTTTTTTTCAACATCCTTGCAGCCGACAAATGTTGTTAGTAAAAATGCAGCTAATAATGATAATAAAATAATCCGCATACGCTCCATAAAACCATGCTCCCTGTCGTTAACCATTTATAAAAAGTTTTTGATCGTTATCTACTCGGTTTTAACTCGATAAAACTTATGCAAATACAGAGAAATTTCACATGAAAAATTTAATTTAATTCATACAGTTTCTTTTTGAATACTAAAGTGTGAGCTTGCTCATCATAAAAGAATTAAATAAACCAATCCATGAGCGATACATAAACGAGTAAAACGCTTTAAGAATTTATTAAGTGCGGCAGAAAAAGCTCTCGATTTACCGTGAAGTAATTCGCCAACCTTTTACAATATCATTTAAATGGAGTCGAGAAGAATATACTTAATAAAATTAAAAGAAAAATAATGTTGCAGTCGTTGTTTTTCGCTAGTTCTTACTGTATATACAACTTGAGATTTTGAATAAGTAACAATGGAGCAAAAATGGCATCATTAAGAGTAGTATACGGACTTGGAGGAAATGAACCAACTAGAGATCAGGAGAAAAGGTGGCTTGAAAGAGTCGAAGAACTAATTGTACAAGGTAAGAGCGAGGAGGCGGCAGGAGAACTGGCTGCAAAAGAAATTTTTAGCACTTATGGAACCTATAAGTATGCAAGTCAAGCAGACACCATCCATGACCTAATCCAAACCTTAAAGAAGAAAAGCTAGAAGGCATGAAAGAAAAAATTATTATTATTATAATATCTTCTGCAATATCCTTTATGCTTGGCTTTATTACCAGAATGTTTATACCGACTCGTAAAGAAAGTTTTGATATGGAAAAATCAAGAACTGACCTTTCTCTTAAACTTAAAGATGAACGCGAAGAAAGAGGACATGAGTTTACTAAGGCCCTGCATGAAGTAGTAAAATTGAAAGATTCTGGGGATAAAAATGCTCTTGTCAATTCATATTGGACACTTAGAAGTTGTGGAGACAAATATTTTTCGACAATAGAATGTATTGCGACTTTCTTATTAAGTCAGAAAATTGATATTAAAGGAAATGAAACAGCCCATTATGATGAGGTAAAGAAATGTGCCCTTAAAACGATTACAGTTTATTATGAGTTGTTGGGACAAGTTGCTGCTGATAATAATTTACAGATTACTGACACTTTGGACGAAAATACCTTGAAAAATGTACGACTCTTAATGAAAGGTAATCTCTCTCAAGAAGAATACGGTAAGCTTCTTTCTGCGTGGAAAATAGAAGACAATCTATAAAATAAATAATTTGAATTGAAGTTTTAAGTCTAATATTTAAACTTTTTACCCGTCAATTTTTGATTAAATGATCTTAACGGCGGTAACCCTTGCGCTGCCTTAGTTAAAACTGCCTTCCTGATTTCTTGAAAAACTTTTTTAACAACATAACCACTGCCACCAGTTAGTAATGAAATAATTAAAACCAGTTCAAATAATACTCTCATTTCCTTTTCTCCTTATTTTAGATTGATTGCTTGTAGCTCATAAGCAAATTCAAAAACTTTAGCGACCAAATCATCAGACAATGAATTTAAGACGATATTAAGTTTATATCGCTTGGGTATGTTGTTTGCCCTTTTGTTAGCAGTCGTAAAATTTCTAAAACTATTAACGCTATAGCCGTAGAGTTTCAGCATTTTTTCTTTCATTTCCTTTTTTGGTGTCCTCTGGTTACTTTCAATTTTGGACAAATAACCAAGAGATACCCCCAAACGTAAAGCGACCTTTTTCAAAGTCATTTTTGCTTTCTCAGTGCGCAAATATTTATATATGGCCCCATCTAGTGAAGGAGCTTTTTGCTTATTTGTTTCTTTTTGCGCATTAGTTAGCCAACTGCCAAACTGACGCTTGTATTTATCGGCCTTGTAAAGCTGCATTAGCTTTTCCCTGTCTCTTACCTTTAAAGCGCATTTTCTACTCCCTGTTTCGATCTCAGAGAGCCACCCAATACTTCTGCCGACCTGTTCAGCAGCCTGTCTGATTGTCAGTCCGTTAATTTCTCTTAATCGTTTTAAAATGACTCTTTCGCTTTCCATAATTACCTTCCTTTTTAAATGGTTATGTGGGATTTTTTGAACAGGTGGAAAACTTGACCTCAAATTCAACTTAGTTGAACATTGGGAAAATTTGACAGATTAGAGAGATGGGATTCAGGGAAAATTCAGGGAAATAGAAAGATATTAACGGTCGTCAACGGTTCTTTAGAAAATTTCGATCATTGGACTCTAGTGGTTTTAACTATTTAAAATAAAAAGGCTTTCAGTTAAAAATCCCTGAAAGCCTTTATTAAATGGTCGGGCAGACTGGATTTGAACCAGCGACCTTTCGCCCCCCAGACGAATACGCTACCAACTGCGCTACTGCCCGAAAAAATATGGGGGTAGGAAGATAATTTTTAGCCTATATTGTGCTTTTTGTCCATGTAGGATTAGTGGCCGGTCTTGAGATTTTGTGCACTGAGATACTGTTGTAACTTCTCAGGATTATTTAAGTTTGCGTGAATTGATTTGTCCTCCACTACAACACGGACAACCCTTGATTTATCCAGTTTTTTGATTTGTAAATCCAGTCGGGATTCCTCGTCTTCCGGTGAAAGTTGTGCAAGTTCGTTGGCAAATTTTCTGGAAATAATGACCGGATGTCCTCCCCTACCGGAAATTTCAGGAATGGAGGCATGGGTTTTTGTGCCGGTTTTTGCCATCAGGGTTTTCCAGACAGATGATCCGGGACATGGAACATCAATCGGAAGAACAAAGGCATATTGATCCTGCAATGTCAGAAAAACCTCCATTCCCATCTTTAATGATGAAAACTGTCCAAGCTCGAAGTTTTCATTTCTTGCAACTCTCAGCAAAGTGCCTGAATCCGTTTTGTGCCAGTCATTCAATGCAGTTTTCACCCACGGAAGAACCTTTTGATATTCATCGAAATGGGCACCCAGAACAACTATGACTTTATTGCCGCCAAGCTCGCCAAATGCCTTGAGCTGGTAATCAATCAGGTTCTTGTCATTAATTTTTATGAGTCCCTTGGGAACACCCATTCTCCGAGATTTCCCGGCGGCCAAAAGAATAAGTGGAGGAAAATCCATCTTCGTCATTATTTATTATAATAAGTATCCAACAGCTCACAAGCAAGAGAGATCGCTATTTCCGTCGGCGCGCTTCCGGCCCTTACCATTCCGATGGGGGATTTGATTTTTTCAATCTGTTCATCACTGATCCCCTGCTCCTTCAACTTTCTTTTAAAGCTTGCCCACTTGCTTTTACTTCCAATGACTCCAAAATATTTGCATGATTTTTGTATCATGAGAGAAGCGATATCCAGATCATATGCGTGACTGGGACTCATTGCCACAGCATAGGAATCTTGTTCATTCCAATTGTTTTTTTCAATGAACTCTTTCCAGTGAACCTGGTGTTTGCTTCCATGTTCAACTTTTGAGATCCATTCCTCCCGTTCATCAATAAGATGAACATCAAATAATGTGTCTTTTAAAATTTTTGAGACTGCCAGCCCTACATGTCCGGAACCAAAGATAAAAAGCCTTGGATTCTTCCCGAAAACTTCAAAAAGCACATCCACACTTCCCCCACATTCCTGACCGTTTTCTTCATCCAACGGAAAATTGCAGGTTATGTTTTCTCCCTCACCCATGCAGGATTTTGCTTTTTTAAGAACCAGATGTTCAAGATTCCCACCGCCTATTGTTCCAAAAAAGCTGCCGTCACCAATGACAATCATCCTGGTTCCAAGTTTTCTCGGGCCGGAGCCACGGGTATTAGTGATGGTTGCCAGACAAAAACTTTCACTACTTTTTTTTAGTTCATTTAATTTTGAAATCCAGTCAAACATTGTATTTTCTCCAAATATGCAACATGTCAACATATTGCGACATGCCAAGAAGTTTTGTACCATCATAAGGTTAACATTTAATCAATAAATCGGAGACAAAAATCAATGATTAATTTAATTGTAAATGATCAAATCAGGGAATTTGATTTGCCTCTTGGAACTTCCCTGGTTGATGTGATTCGGGATAACCTCAAATTGCCAGGAACCAAGATTGGTTGCCGTGAGGGAGACTGCGGGGCATGTACCGTTCTTGTAGGCGAACTTGATGGTGAAAATCTAAAATACAAAAGCATGGCATCATGTATCCTGCCTCTTGGAAATACCCGCAGAAAACATATTGTAACAATAGAAGGGCTTAATCTTGACGGACTTACCCCCATTCAAAAGGCATTTGTTGAAGAAAACGGAACCCAGTGCGGATTCTGTACGCCAGGTTTTATCATGTCCGTGGTTGGATTTTGTCTCAGCGACAAAAAAAAGACCTTTGAGAATATAAAGATCGCAGTTGCGGGTAATATTTGTCGCTGCACAGGTTATAAATCCATAGAGAGGGCACTCTCCATTATTGTAGACGGGATTTCCAAAATAGATGAAACAGACAGGATTGCATGGCTTGCAGATAATGGATTTATTCCAGCATATTTCAATGGCATTAAAAATAAATTGAAGGAAATGGCAGTGGATTACTCTCCAAAAAGAACGGATGCCGATTATATCATGGGCGGAGGAACGGATCTGTTGGTTCAGGAACTTGATGAAGTTGAGGAAGCAACCATTGATTTTATCCAGGAAATGCCCGGTCTTTCAGGCGTAAGAATTGAAAATGGAAAATGTTTTATCGGATCAACAACAACCATAACGGAACTTTTTGAATCAGAGGCCCTTAATAAGATGTTTCCCAAAATGCGAAGCTATATCAACTTGATTGCTTCACACCAGATAAGAAACATGGCGACCGTAGGTGGAAATTTTGCCAACGGCTCCCCTATCGGCGATTTGGCCATAATGTTTCAAGCTCTTGATGGGACACTTGTTTTAAACGAAAAGGGCAAAAAAAGGGAAATAAAACTGAAGGACTTTTTTGTCGGATATAAAACAGTTAATAAAAAACCTGATGAATTAATCGAGTGTGTTTATTTCAATGTACCAGGCGAAAATACGCATTTTAGCTTCGAAAAAATCGGAAAAAGAATTCATCTGGACATGGCAACGGTAAACTCGGCCCTGGTGGTTGAGATAAAGGATGGAATAATTAAAGCGGCATCCTATTCTGTAGGAGGTCTTGGTGCGACCATCAGAAATATGGAAAAGACATCAGGTTTTCTGGTTGGCAAAAAAATATCAAACAAGACATTTATTGAGGCCAACAAGGTTGCACAAAGTGAAATAACTCCAAGAAGCAGGCCTGAATATAAAAGACTGCTTGTTAAGCAGCAGCTTCTTTGTCACTTGATGAGCTTTGCACCGGAAGCACTTGGGCTGGAGGCATTACAATGAAAAACATAGACTCGAAAATCCATGTAAGGGGTGAATCCCAATATGTTAATGATATTCCAATAAAAGAGGGAACTCTTTTTGCCTACGTATATGGTTCACCTGAGGCACACGGAAAGGTAAAAAATATTGATCTTGAGAAGGCCATAAAATCGGAAGGGGTTGTCGGGATTTTTACGGCGAGGGATATTCCCGGTCAAAACCAGATTGGAAGTATTATTCCTGACGAACCATTACTGGCCGATGAAGAAGTCCATTATCAGGGGATGCCGGTGGCATTAGTCGTTGCAAAAACGGAAGGCCAGGCAAGAAGGGCATCCAAAAAAATAAAAATGGATATTGAAAAACTGCCTGTTGTCACCTGTCCGCGTGAGGCAAAAAAAAATGAACATCTTCTGATTCCTCCAAGAACTTTTTGTATCGGTGATACCGATTCAGAATGGAAAAACTGTGAACATATTATTGAAGGAGTCGCTGATATAGGAGGACAGGAACACGCCTATCTTGAGACTCACGGATGCTATGTTTATCCAATGGAAAACGGCCAGCTAAAGGTTTATTCCTCCACCCAGGCACCATCATATGTTCAAAAAGGAATATGCAAGGTTATGGGCCTTTCCATGAACCAGATCGAGGTTGATGTTACAAGACTTGGCGGTGCTTTTGGAGGAAAAGAGGATCAGGGAACTCCATGGGCCTGTCTTGCGGCAATGGCCTCCAAGAGTTTGATGAAGCCGGTCAAATTAATACTAGACCGCGCCGACGATATTAAAATGACCGGAAAACGACATCCTTATGCTTTTGATTATAAAATTGGTCTTGATAAGGATCTTAAAATCAAGTCCTGGGAAGTGGAGATGTATCAAGATGCTGGTGCCTCCTCGGATGTTTCCCCTGCTGTAATGGAGCGATCCCTTTTTCATGGTGGAAGCAGCTACTTTATTCCCAATGCAAAGATTACAGTATATTCGTGCAAAACAAATACTCCTCCAAATACAGCATTCAGGGGATTTGGTGCCCCACAGGCGATATTTGTCATGGAGGCTGCCATATACAAGGCTGCCGAAAAAATTGGTGTTGATCAATCTGAAATTCAGAAAAGAAATCTTTTAAGCGAGGGGGACAGTTTTCCCTATGGCCAAAAAGCCGAGCGCTGCGAAGCAACCAAATGTTGGGAATTGGCACATGAGAAATTTAACATTCAGAAATTAAAACAGCAGGTAAAGGAATATAATTCCAAAAATAAATTTTTCAAGAAGGGCCTGTCCACATTTCCGCTTTGTTTTGGAATTTCATTCACCAAAACAAGTCTTAACCAGGGACGCTCTCTCGTCCATATATATGTTGATGGAAGTGTCAGCATCAGTACCGGCGTAATTGAAATGGGACAAGGAGTGAATACAAAAATCACACAGGTCGCATCAAAAATTTTATCCATACCAAGGGAGCGAATACGGGTAATAAGTACAAATACCACACGTGTTGCCAATTCATCACCAACTGCTGCAAGTACGGGTGCCGATTTGAATGGTGGTGCAACCAAGATTGCCTGTGAAAATTTATTAAAGAGGCTTTTGAAGTTTGCGGCCGGTGAACTTTCATGTGATGAGACAAAACTTTTATTAAGGGACGGGTTTGTTTATATTGATAATAAAAAAACAGACCTTGACTGGAACAAGCTTGTATTTCTTGCTTATGAAAGCAGGGTTTGCCTGTCAGAGAACGGACACTATGCAACACCTGTTATTAATTTTGATAAATCAAAGGAAAAGGGACATCCTTTTTCATATCACGTTTACGGAACTGCCGTGAGTGTTGTTCATCTGGATTGTTTGCGCGGAACATACGATATTGAACTTGTAAAAATTGTTCATGATTTTGGAAGAAGCATGAATTTCGATATTGACCTCGGTCAGATCGAGGGAGCGCTTGCAATGGGTATTGGATATGTGACCATTGAGGAGCTTCTTTTTAATCAGGATGGAAAAAACGTTTATAACAATTTATCCAGCTACAAAATTCCTGACATTAATTTTATTCCACGGGAATTGGAGATTGTTCCTCTTGATACCGAACCTGCCAAATATGCGATTCTGGGTTCCAAGGCCGTTGGTGAGCCACCATTTCTTTACGGGATGGGAACATTTTTTGCGGTGTTAAATGCAATAAAGGAATTTAATCCCGGTTTTGCAGCGAAGTTTTCTGCACCCATCACATTTCAAAAAACACTGCTTTCACTTTACGAAAAATGTGATACGTCCGTTAAAATGCCGGGAACTTGATTATACATTCGGAGAACTGACCTTCAACACTTTTGACAGAAATCGAAGCCTGATGTTCCTTGATTATTCCATGGACCACAGACATACCCAATCCAGCTCCACGGCCAACATCCTTGGTGGTATAAAAGGGATCAAAAATTTTTTTTATTACATCATCACTCATTCCACTCGCATTGTCCCTGTACAGCACCTTGATATTGTCCTTGTCAGAACTTAGTTTGATTTCAACTTTTTTATTTCTGTCGTCCGTAATTTTCTCAAAAGCATCCTTGCTGTTGCTTAACAGATGGCTAAAGACACTTTCCAATAAATGAACATCACCTATAATCATCCCCGGATTTGGAGGACAATGAAAATCAATCCGTATATCATGTTTTTTGAAAAAAGGTGCCAAAAAATTAATCGTATTTGATATTGGAACATCCAATGACAACTCTCCACGTTTTCCGCAAAACGTGTTTTCGCCAAATTTTTTCAAACTACCAATAATTGCCGACATCCTCCGACTGGCATTTTGAATCCCGTCCAACATTTTAAATATTTTTTCATTACATTTTTCTTTTTTAATACTTTTTTGAACAATCTCGGAATACCCCTGGATACATGTCAGAGGGTTATTTAATTCATGGGCAATTCCTGCAGACATTTTACCAAGTGAAGCAAGTTTGGCACCTTCAATCAACTGTGCCTGCATTTTTTTTACATCATAATATACTTTTTCAAGTTCAGAACGGGACTGTTTTTCCTTATCATATAATTCCCTCAATTCCATGGTTCTTTCATCCACAATGGATTTCATCTCAAGATTATATTTTTCCTTCTCCCTCAGCTGTAACTGGTACTTTTTATGAAGTTTAACTTCCATCGACATATCACGTATCACGCATAGCCAATGATTTTCGTAATTCATATGTTGTGATGTAATTGATACGGTTCCGCTGTGTCCACATGAAGTTTTATAGGTGGTCTCAACATATTTTTCCCTGCTTGCTTCAAGCAGGTTTTCCAAATTTTCAAATTCAAAATATTTATCCATCGATGATCCTACATACATTCGCATCAAGGATCGTTGTGCAAGTGAGGCTGCCGCTTGATTCCTGTATATTATTTCCTTGTTATTGTCGTTGTTGAAAACAATACAGGCATCCAAAAAATTATCAAAAATTTTATATGACATAGGTATGTATTACTTTTTTATAAATTTAAAATATGTTTTTTCAATTATGTCAATTTCCGCCATTTCTCCACAATTATGACATGCCGTCTCCTGATCAGGGACAGGAACCTTGTTTGGCTCATCATCCCTTGTGGCCAGAATATTTGTTTGTTCATTACAGCTTTCACAAAAATATGGAATGTAAAAGGAACTGATAAAAGTGTTGTCCGGGAAAAATCCATCAATCATATTTGCCTGGTCAATGATTTCCTTCTGACAATGTATGCAGGTTACATGTGAATCGGAAGGAACAGTCTTCATCAACTTGATCCATTCGCGTATGCCACAAGAGTTTATGCCCGTTATATTTTGAAAATCAAGGATGACTTTTTTCTTCTGGGAAAGTTTTATATCATCAAATACCGAATCTTCATCGATATCTCCAGAAAAGTGTATCATATGGGCATCATCAACAAATTCTTCTGAATATTTAAAACTACTCATAATTCCCTCCGAATATAAAACATGAATGTTTTTTGAAATATTTTTTAATTCCCTGGTACTTATGCGATAGGGGATTATACAGCAAATTGACGTTAATTTCCCCTTGTCAACGCATACGATACAACTTGTACTCAAATTATATACCAGTCTCAAACCAATACCTGCACCACCGGTGTAGTTATGTTTTATCGTATTTTCAAGACCTATATGAAATGATTTTCTTATTTGAGAAATGATAGTCATGGGATTCAGGCTGCCATACGGATCCACGCACTCAATAAATAAAAAATCATCGTTGTATCCAAGTTGAACAAATCCTTTTCTTTCATTATTGTAGCAAATTTCAGCATTCCCGGTTCTATTCGGCGCAACCCGGCCGTAATCATCCTCCATCGGTGCGCTGTATATGGCATTTGAGAAAAGTTCATTGAGAATAACCTTTATTCCATTTTTGGTTATCTCGTTTCTCGGCAAACCGGAAATTTCCTCTGATACCTGTTTTTCAATCCGGGCAAACTCATGCTTGCATGAAAAAGGAATCCTTTTAAAATCATTTATTTGATATTTTTTGTATTCATCCTTCAAGAAATCAGGAACTGCCCCGTTTTTATAAAAATCATCGGAGTTGCTTAACATCCTGAGTGCAACCAATATCTCATCATGGGAGGATATGGAATCTGTTTGCACAATGTGTGGTATACCGGTTTTATGAACGGAATTAATAATCTCGGTTGGTGAACGTTTGGTTGTCACGCCTATACAACGACTAATATCAATATTGTCTGCGTTTTTGATTTGTGTTGATGGAATAACAAAGAATATTTCGTCTCGAAATTTCTTATAAAATTCGTCAGGTATGTGCTTAAACAGATCACTGTCACCTATAACTTCCATAACAAGAAATTATAATATCACTACCCAATTCATACAATAGAAAAACAATTCCTGTCTTGTGCTAATCTCCTTCAAAATCAATCAGCTTAAAGAATTTTACGCCTTTCTCACGAAGTCTTTTACCACCTGGAAGATCAGGTAAGTCGATAACTACAACAAATTCCTGCACTATTGCTCCCAACTCCTCGAGTAGTGAGATGGCACCAAGGCAGGTTCCTCCTGTTGCCAAAAGATCATCAACAACAAGAATTTTTTCTCCTGGTTTTACGGCATCTGTATGAATTTCGATGGTATCCGTTCCATATTCCAGATTATATTCTTTTCTCTTTACCTTTCCCGGGAGTTTTCCCTTTTTTCTTATCGGTATGAACCCCTTATTCATCGCATACGCCATCGCAGCACCAATGATAAAACCACGTGCCTCAAGTCCGACAATAACGTCAAAATCAATGTTTTTACAATGTTCCACCAATTGATTGATTGTTTCCCTGAAACCTTCCGGATGTTCAAGAAGGGTCGTTATATCCCTAAACATAATCCCCGGCTTGGGGTAATCTGGAATCGTCCTGATAAGCTCTTTGATATTCACAGTCACAAGATAAACTCCTTTGCATGGCCCGGGCCGATACACTTTTGATTTAATATTTAATAATATAGAATTATCAGAAGCTAAATCGAAAATGCATGGTGCTACATGTTAAAACACTGGGAAGTTTACATTGTTCAGACGGAATCCGGAAAGCTCTATACCGGGATAACGACTGACGTCAAACGTCGTTTTGATGAACATTTGACCTCCAAAAAGGGGGCACGTTTTTTTCGCAGCGACAAACCTGTAACAGTGGTTTACCGTGAGAAATGCAAGGATCAATCAAGGGCCCTAAAACGGGAGGCCATGATAAAAAAATTATCAAGAAATGAAAAACTTGAACTTGTTAATAGGGAGTAATCATCAATGAACAGAAATGCTGAAGAGGTACTTAAAAAATTAAAAAGAGGTAATCACTTTTTTAAACTTGGACAACCACGAAATCCAAATAACGATAATATCAGAAGAAAAGAAGTTTTAGATAACGGGCAAAATCCTTTTGTCACAATACTCACCTGTTCTGATTCCAGAGTCCCACCGGAACTTATTTTCGATCGGGGAATCGGTGATCTTTTTGTTATAAGAAACGCCGGTAATATCCTTGATGATGTTACTATTGGCACTATTGAATATGCTGTGGAACATTTAAAGACCCCGCTTGTTGTTATTTTGGGACATCAGGATTGTGGGGCCGTCAAAGCGACAATTCAAGGTGGAGATTTACCAGGACATCTTTCGGCAATAACCAAAAAAATCATGCCTGCTGTTGAGGCCTGTCGTGGAGAAAAGGGAGATTTAATACTTCATTCCATCAGGGCGAACTCTTATAGAGTGGCCCATGAATTACGTGAACGAAGTGAAATTTTGAAGAACGCAATTTTAGATGGCAGGACTGCAATAATTGCTGCTTACTACAGTCTTGAAACCGGAGAAGTTGAGTTTCTTGATTAACTATTCAAAAAAATCGCTTTTCAATAGACACACCCCAATGTAAAAATAATAAAGTTAATTTATACGATATGAGTATTCCTAATAATTACTTCCAAATAGGAGATTGTTGATGAGTGATCAAAAAGTGATGAACAGGTGGTTAGTGGTTCTCGGGGCCATAATGATTCAATTCTGTCTTGGTGCGATTTACGCCTGGTCAGTTTTTACTCCTGCATTAAAGCGAGACTTCGGTTGGACGGTTGGACAAACTCAAGCCGTTTTTGCTGTCGGCCTGGCCTTCTTTGCAATCGTTATGGTACTTGCAGGAAGAATGATGCCAAAATTCGGCCCAAGATGCCTTGCCATGGTTGGTGGTATAGTTCTTGGTCTTGGATACATAATGGGTGGTCTGATTGATCCATCTAATTTTTGGGCGGTTTTCCTTTTTATCGGCGTAATTGGCGGTTCCGGTATTGGTATTGCTTATGTCGTTCCGATCGCAGTAGGAATGAGATGGTTTCCAGACAAAAAAGGCCTTATTACCGGTCTTGCTGTTGCAGGCTTTGGTTTTGGTGCTCTTTTGTGGGTTAAACTTGCTGGAGCATGGTGTCATCTAATTGACAATCTTGGCCTTTCCTACACTTTTGTTATTTACGGTATCGTTTTCCTTCTTACCGTTGTAATTGGTGGTATATGGATGGTTTTCCCACCGGAAGGATGGAAACCGGAAGGATGGCAGGAAACAGCTCCTGGCACCTCTGCAGCTCCTGCAGGAGTCAATTTTAAATCAGGCGAAATGCTCTCCACTCCTCAATTTTGGATGATTTTCTTTACCTTTGTCATGGGTGCCGGTTCAGGTCTTATGAGTATTGGTCTCATGAAACTCTTTCCAATGACAGCCTTAACAGGCAACGGCTATGAAGTTTTAGAAGCAAGCGCAATTGCCGGAACGGCGATGGCAGTTTTCTTTTCTCTTGCAAATGGTCTGGGTAGAATTCTTTGGGGCAAGCTTTCCGACAGTCTCGGCAGAAAAAATTCCATCATCATCATGATGGCCACCCAGGGTGTCATGGTAATTTTATTTCAGTGGATGGCCGGAACACCATACCTGCTTTATCTCGGAGCAACTATTATCGGTTTTAATTTTGGTGGTAATTTCTCACTTTTTCCAACAATTACTGCTGATACGTTTGGAACAAAAAACATCGCTCAAAACTATCCATGGGTTTTTCTTGCCTACGGTGTCGGCGGAATCTTCGGTCCGATGCTTGGTGGAAAACTTGGTGACATTGGTAATTTCCCGCTCGCTTTCACTATCTGCGGAATTGGCTGTCTTGTGGCCGCAGCGGTTGTTGCATGTATCAAACCACCAAAGAAAGTATAATCGTAACCTTTTCCAAATATTTGTTTTTAAAAGGCCACCTTCGGGTGGCTTTTTAAATGTTGTTATTTTGGGTATAATGATTTTCAGGAGTTATTGTGCCGAAAATTCTTTTTATTGGAAAAACAAGCAGACTGAATAATGCCTACTCATTAAATCTGAATGTTCAGTTAGGAATTAATGTTATTTTCAAAACCAGACTTAAAGATGTCTATGATTATCTCAAGAGAGATCCCGAATCAATTAAACTGATTGTTATTGCCCCCATGACCAATGATAAGAATACATCTCTTGATATGTACAGGTTCCTTGTTAACAATGAAAATCCAATTCCCATCTTATCACTTGAGGCCAACGAAATTGCCAAAAATGTGATGAAGGTTTTGCCACCTGGTACAAATATCCAGGAAATTGTTTCCGAGGTTGGTAATCTGCTCTACATAACCCCTGGGGGGGATTCCGGGGAAGTCCAGGTACCTGAATATTACGCTGTACCAATTAAATACTATTATTTTATTGATGAAATTGTCTGCAACACTTTTTTAAGAATAAAAAAAGACAATGCCCCAGACCACTATGTAATGCGATTTAGAAAGGGGGATGTTTATTCCAGAAGAGACATCCAGCTATTTTTTGAAAAGGGTATAAATTATTTCTACGTTCGCTATGATGATCGTCTTTTTTTCGTAAATGACGTAACAGATATGATTATGGACAGATTAAACGATGAGTCTGCAGATGATATTGAAAAAATGCGTCTTGTTGAAAATTGTCGTGATGTTATTTCCGGACTTCTCCTGACACGCGGAATGACCGAGGACACCGTTTTACTCGCTAAACACAGTATAAAAAAAGTTGTGGCCCTTGCCCAAAGCTGGCCCAAGATAGGTGATCTTTTTCACAACCTTATGAAAAGCAAGACAAGCTATCGTTATAGAAGAACACAACTGGTCACTTACATAACATTTCACATTATTTCCAATATGGAGTGGGGTTCCACGGAACAACAGGACAAGCTGGCATTTGTTTCCTTTTTCCATGATATCACTCTTTTATCAGACAAACTTGCAATGATTGATTCTGAAAAAGATCTTACCGATGCCATGCTTTCCATGGAGAATGAAAGAATCGTTCTCAATCATGCCAGAGAGGCATCCGAGTTGGTGATGGATTTTCCACGTGCCCCTCTGGGAGCTGAAACAATTATTGCGAGACATCACGGTACTTTGGGAGGAACTGGATTTGCCAAAAATTTTTCAAACAATCTCGAACCATTGACTGTTGTTTTTATTGTTGCGGAAAGGTATGCGAATTACCTTTTACAATTTCATAGAACGCTTACCAATTCAGAGATGATTAAAAAACTGTTTGAGAACTTTACCAAATCGCAGTATAAAAGAGTTATTAGAACACTGACAAATTTTGAATTTTAAAAGGTATGGTAGGAATGAATGCTCTGGAAATCAGAAATCTTGAAAAGTATTATGGTAGAAAAAAGATAATCAAAAATGTTGACCTTGATGTTCCTCAAGGGGTGTTATTTGCACTTTTGGGCCCAAACGGGGCGGGCAAAACAACGTTGATCAAATCAGTATTGAATTTTACCAGCATAAAATCCGGTTCTATCAAAATCGGTGGTATGGATAGAAAGAATTTCAGGGGACATGAGAAGGTTGCATATTTTCCGGAGAAATTCTTTTTCTTTCCATATTATACGGTGGAGGGAGTTCTTCGTTTTTATGGAAGTATGTATGGAATTAAAGGCGGATTAATGAAATCCCGTATTGATGAAATTGCAAAGTATGCCGGAATTCACGATATTCTGGATATGAAACTCAATAAAATTTCAAAAGGACAGATGCAGAGAGTGGGAATTGGAAGTGTTCTTATGAGTGAGGCGGACTTATATATTTTTGATGAACCCTTTTCCGGACTTGATCCAATAGGAATAAAAAATATAAAGGACATTTTTCAGTCATTAAAGAAAAAAGGGAAAACAGTTTTTATTAATTCCCATATCCTTGCAGAGATCGAAAAAATTGTTGATTATGTTGCGATCATCAATAAAGGCAATATTCTTTATTCGGGAGAACTTGATGATTTTGTCAGAGGCAGATCACTGGAAGACGCTTTCTATAATCTTATCGAAGGAGGCGAGTAATGAATTTCCAGGTTTTAAAAACTCTTTTTTTCAATACATTCCAAAAAGAACTCCGAAGTAAGGCATTATTATTTTTCTTTTTCCTTTCATTAACCACCATTCTCGGAGTAAATGCGGTTTTTAGTTTAATTTCAAGTTTTACCGATCAAATTCCAACATTCGTTGGTGAATACAAACTGAGCGCACTCTACTATATTGTTTCCATTTGGGGTGGGATCCTGGGCATTATTCTTGGAGTAGGATGTATAAAAAGTGATATGAATTTCGGTGTGGCACAACAGATTATAGCCTTTCCTGTAAGACCATTTATGTATATGCTTGTTCGAATTTTGGGAACATGGGTAATGGTCAACGCCTACTATCTTTTAACGCTGATTACAGCACTGATTATTTTCACAGTTACAGACGGAAAATTTATTATTGGACTGAATATATTTTATTCTTTCTGTATATTCAGCATTGTCATACTTATCAGCATCACCCTTGCGGCATTTTTTTCAATGCATTTTACAAAGATCACCTCATTTATTACAACGATAATGTTTTATTTCATTATTCAAGGTTGTAATTCACTTTTTATCACCACCCCAACCTATCAAAACATGGAAATCGCATCTTCAATTGGACTTGCCTTTCATCTCATATTCCCAAGGATTGGAGTAATCAATAGTATTTCCAATAGTTTATTCATGGGAAGAGGTATTCAGCTTGATCTACTTCCCCAGATTATTCATTTTTTTGTCAGCTACGGTTTACTTTTATTTGTTCTTTTCATTTCATTCAAAAAAAGAGACTACGAATCGTGAGGTTTTTTTATGAAGATTCTAATTAGCAAAAAAGAGTATTATGAAAAAGTATTTCAATCTGCCATGAAACTTCTACCGACGCTTATCACTAATGATCCAGGCGTCTCACTCAAAAAAGAGGCCAACAGGGAAACACTTGCCTTTAGTTCCGTGTTGATGGCAAAAACCCTTTTAAAGGAAATCGGATACACCCCGCAGGGAGGTGATAGCACGACAAGGGTCAGTACTGAAAAAACACACCGCCGAGAAATTGATCCTGGAGAAATAGCGGATCTTGAACTTGACGACGATATTAAAAAAATAAAAAAATAATTTTTTGTAATAGGGAGCATGTTTTTGGGAGAGAATAAGAAGTACATAAAGAATCAATATTTGAGTCACCTGCTTGAAACCCTGAGAATCACTTCATTTGCAGATTTGATTCTTTCTTCCTTGATAATTGGTATGGCATTTACTGGATTTTTTATCGTATTGGTCCTATTGAGTGTTTCCATTGCCCAGTTTTTTGGTGGTGTAAAGCTGTTGGTGGACTATTTCGCTCATAGCTATGACATACTTTCAAAGATAGACAGCAGTTTTGGAACAGGTAATACGGTAAGCCTGTTACTCGCATTTATTCCAATGGCCTTTGCGTTGGCGTATTTTATTCTCCATCTTTTGGAAGAATATATGGATACAAATCTTGGTAAAATACAGGAATCCGATTTATTGAGACGGATGACATTATACTGGATTATTGCCAGCGTCCTTTTTGTTCCTTTTGTCGGCTCCTTTGTCTACTCCATGATCGATAAAATATTTGGATTACAATATTCCAGCACCTTGCTTGCAATTGCCTTGTTCACAATTCAATGTATAATTTCCATGCTGACTTTTTCCTTTATCTACAGGATTTTAAGTAAAGGATTTTTCCCATGGAAAACTGCAGTAATTTCCGGAGTTACAGCAGGAATACTTTTTGAATTATTTAAATATATTTTTCTCTTCCTCCTTAAAAGACAAAGTGATATGCCCTTCACAGCATTTCTTGTCGTGGCATTTATTCTTTTTGGTGTCTGGTTTTTTATCAATGCTATTATTTTTACCTTCGGAGTCAGGGTTGGTTATTACTATGAGTTTCGTGATGTTTTTCGACCTGAAAACAGGGAGCTTTTGGAATCGAGCGATTTCCGTGCAACGAGAGAAATTGCACTTATTTGCCTTCTGGAGCTGACAAAACGCTTTTATGCCAGTAACGATACCATCAATAAGGAGGCTATCGGACTGGATATCAGACAACTTTGCACCTATTCCCTGATTACTCCAATAAAAGCAAGGGCCATCCTTCAACACTTATCAAATGTACGGTTAATTCGAATTTTACAAGATGGTGACAGAGAATCAGTGATGTTGAATTTTTCACCGGATAAACTGTCACTTGATGAATTTATTTTCAAAATTGAGGAAAAAATCAATCTTTGGGTTGCACCAAATCTTCCAGATTACAGGGCAAGCAACTGGTTTTGGACAGAATATAAAAAGACACTTTCAAGTTGCTTTAAAGACACATCTTTCAAAGATCTGTATGACATTCAAAATACATAATTTTTAGAAGGCACCCAGGACAATCTTTTTGATTTGTAGCTGTGGGTACTCGTTTCCGTTCCAACGATTAATCGTAAGATTAAAGAGGATGGCTAGTGTTTCATTTTCCCTGTTTTGAATATCATAAATTTCGCTTGGATGGATACACTCCCACGAATCAATATAGTTGAAACTGATCCCCTTGAAATTCAATCCTTTATCTTTTTCATGATGAAGATCCCACCGTACATGTTTTTCCTTCAATATTTTATACGAGGCCAGTTTAAGTCCTGTCATTTTAAACAAAGGCCTTTGATTTTGATTCCCGTATGGTTCCATCAGTTCAAGATTTTTAAGCAGAGACGGAACAATTTCGTCCGGCATAAGCTCAAGATCATAATCAATTATCACTGTTCTTTCGATGGCCGGAATTTTACAAAGATTTTTAAATATTGCGTCTTTGAATTCTGCAAGATTTTCTTTTTTCATTGATAATCCAGCTGCCGCCTTATGTCCGCCAAATTTAATAAAAAGGTGGGAAAGATCCTTAAGACATTTAAAGATATTAAGTTCTCCCGCAGTTCTTGCAGATGCCTTGATAACACCATCCTCCGAGGAGTTTGTAAAAATTATTGCTGGAACCTTGTATTGCTCGACCAGCCTGCTGGCCACAATACCAATAACCCCTTCATGCCAATTCGGAGAATAAACAACACTTATAATATGATTATCATTCGTTATTTTTTTTTCGATTGCCTCTTTAGCTTCCTGATAAACCTCTGACTGGATAAACTTCCTTTCGTTGTTGCAATTTTCAAGGTGGTTGCAGTTTTCCCATGCGATTTGTTGATCGTCTGTCGTAAGAAGTTCCAAGGCCTTTTCTGGATGATCCAGTCTTCCCTTGGAATTAATTTTTGGGCCCATTTGAAATGAGATATGTTCGCTTGGAACCATTTTAAGTTTACGCAATTCCTTACTGATGAATGCTTTTATTCCCGGATACCCGGATGATGTCATTTGTTTCAGGCCGTGTCTTGTGAGTTTCAGATTCATTGGATTCAATGGCGCGAGATCACAAATAGTTCCTACCGCCACAAATTGAAGAAGTGGATAAATGGAAGGACAGGTCTTTTTTCTTTTTTCCATCTCTTTTTTTATTCCGAGAGCAAGAGCAAAGGCCACACCAACTCCCGCCATAGCCGTAAGCTGGGAATCCGGATTTTCATCTCTTCTACTCGGATTTATAACTGCGCAGGCATCTGGAAGTGGTTTGTCCGGATCGTCGCGATGGTGATCAGTAATGATCAGATCGCATTTTTTTTCCCTGGCATAACTTGCAGTTTCGTGGGCAGTAATTCCACAATCCACTGTTATAATTAGTGATATCTTTTTTTCCAATGCTGTATCGATAAAGGATGGATGAATTCCATAACCCTCAACAAAACGATTTGGCTGTGAAAGTGATACGTCTTTCCCAATCATGCGAAAAAAATGGTAAAGAAGGGCGCAGGAGGTCGTACCATCAACATCGTAATCACCATAAACACCAATTTCCTCATTTGCCTCAATTGCATCTACAATTCTTGAGGAAGCCTTTGAAAGATCATGAAGTTTGGTCAATTCCGGAAGATCCTTTAACTCCCATGAAAAAAAACCGGCCATTGCTTCAGCATCCACAATTCCACGTTTTTGAAGTAATTTTATAAGAACAGGATGTATGGATTTAAGATTAGTCTGCATCATTATGGTAATGCACTATAGCTGTCCAGAAGGCATTTTTAAACACAAAAAAATAACCAGTCGCTGTAAATAATATCTATTTTGTTATTCTTACCAAATTGCCATTAATCCACGAATAAGCGATTCGTCGTAAATTTCCTCCACTTTGGAAAACAGTTTTTTGAATTCCTCGGAATTTTTGGCATGAATCTTTCCAAAATAATTGCTTGGAAGAAAAGACTTCTTACATGTTGGACATTTTTCAGGCTCCACTCGTGCTTCAATAATTTCACCACAGAGATGACATTTTCTGATGATCGTTTTTTCCCTTGTCTTGATTAAGATTGTGTCAGTTTTCATTTGTAAACCCCGGTTTCATTAATCAAGCCTCCAGTGCTCACACATTGCGGCATCCTGCCACCAAATCCGTCATTAATCAGATCGGGTCATAGATTGAAAATATTTAGGAAAAAATTTCCGGAATAAAATGGTCGGATATATCTTTTTTTACAACACCATAAAATCATTACCGGTTATTGTAAAAGAAATGGAATACCGATTCCTAAATTAGGTCTTTCCGAATGAAAGGTGAAGTTATCAATCGGAATTCTCTGATTATAATGCGACTGATAAACATTCGGACCACGGAATAGCTGTGTTGGAGCACGTCCTGTATGACGGTAATTATATTCACCATTACCAAGCGGATTAAAATAATTCATCCAGTTTATATCAAGATCATAAACAGTGTTAAATGGATTAACCCCAAGACTGTTTTCATATGCAATCGGCCCGGTATAGGTTCCATTAAATGCTGAACGCAAAAGGATTTCGTTCATATCAAATTTAAAATCCAAGTCAGCGACCGAATGAAACGAAAAGTTCTCATTATGTGTGTCAAGGGACAGATAAACATTGTTCAAAAATTCCATTATTTCAATATTACTTCGTTCATCTTTTTTTAGATTTAACAACTTCATTGCCATGGTTCTGTCTTCAAGGAGTTCCATTATCTCACTAACAATATCATCAAACGATGTTTTTATTGCACAGGTAACGCAATCCTCTTCTTCATCCTCTTCAGTTACTACAACAGTTTCTT
>JAGLPP010000057.1 GCA_023137315.1 Bacteriovoracaceae bacterium | reverse complement strand
GATTGCGATGTGCGATCAAACTTCCAAGACGGCCATGAACATTCATTGGTTGGGCAAATTTCAGTTTTCCGGAAACTTTTGAATCACCTGCCTTGATTAAAACATGACGTACAAAAAATGGTGTAATCAGTTCATTGATTAATGTTTTTCCAAGTATTGCGCTTACTAAAATACACCCCAACTGTGGGGAGATCGTGTCGATGGTTGGTTTGGCATTTAGAACCAGTCCTATTGTTACACCGGCCGAAGGAAGAAGTCCGATACCCAGATATTTTTTTATCGAAGATTCGGAGCCAGCAATGGAGGCACCAAGAAAGCTTCCCAGTAATTTCCCAAGGAAACGACCGAAAAGAAGAATCAATGTAATTATCATTGTCGTTATTGTCATATCGATGTTGAGATGTGCTCCGGCGAGAAGAAAAAAGATTCCAAAGAGCGGTTCTTCAATGTTCTCGATTACATTATGGGCCTCCCTGGCACGTTTATGTCCGGCAAAATTCATGATCATGAAGCCAAAAACCATTGTGGCTAAAAGAGGTGAGACACCAAGACTTTGTGCCAATCCACCTGTTATAAGAATTGCCCCAAGTATAAATCCCAACATTACATCCCGGGGAGCAAAATATTTGATTATTAAATTAATGATAAGTGCGACGGACAACCCGACTCCGACGGAGATGGTGATTGACATTATGGGAGCGATAAGACTGCCGGTCAGGGAAATATTCCGGCCAACAACAAGTATTTTTACCCAGGTCAGGACAAATCCGTAAATTAAAATAGCAAGGGCGTCATCCAATGCCACAACGGCAAGAATCACAGTTGTAAATCGTCCCTTGGCCTTGAGTTCATGAACAATGCTTAAAATTGCAGCAGGGGCTGTTGGTACAGAGACAGCTCCAAGAATCATGGCAATTGGAAGATAGGCTTTTTGATAACCCAATTCACTAAAGGATGGGAGTAGTACGGGGAGTAAAAGTGCCATCGATCCAACCACTACGACAAATGCACCCAGGGCTTGCAGGTTTGTGATCCATATAATTGATTTTTTGACTTTTCGGAGCTTGTCAATCGTAAGGGCACCTCCGATTGAATAGGCGATGATCATAAGGGAGATTTCGGTTAAAATATTCAACTGATTTTCAATAAGTGATTTCGAAAAGATGGAAAGACAATATGGGCCGAATAGAATACCTGCAAGGAGATATCCGATAATTCTGGGCCCGCCAAAAAAACTGGATAGTCTGCCGGCTATTTGACTTATAAAAAAAAGCAATCCGATAAAAATAAGAATGTGTAAATTTTCCGGCCAATGCATGCCGTTTATTAGATGTTGCATTGGCCTAATATTGATTGACTGTCGGCAATTAGACAATCATAACTTGTTCTCTTTTTATTAAATTTACAGTAGAGTAGCGAATATATTCACTTGGTTTGCAGAATATAATGAAAAAACAAATAGTTATACGAATTTTAGAAAATGACGAGGTATGACATGGCAAAAATATCAAATATTCAGGCCTTGACCTATGATGATGTTCTTTTGAGGCCGGGATATTCAAAAGTTCTTCCAAAAGATGTGTGCGTAAAGTCACGTTTTTCAAAAAATATTTCTCTGAATATTCCAATTGTTTCGTCGGCCATGGACACGGTTACAGTGGCCGAGACTGCAATCGTCATGGCACAGGAAGGCGGCATTGGAGTTCTTCATAAAAACATGTCCATGCAGGATCAAGCTTCTGAAGTGATCAAGGTGAAAAAATTTGAGGCCGGGATGGTACTTGATCCAATCACCGTGGGGCCGGATGTTTCGCTTCATGTGGTTAATGAAATCACAAAAAAACATAAAATTACCGGTGTTTTGGTTGTTGACCGTGAAAAGAAACTCCAGGGGATTCTTACAAGTCGTGATATGCGTTTTGAGGAAAACTTTGATCAGAAAGTCAGGGATATAATGACTCCCAAAGATAGACTTGTTACGGCAACATCCGATACTTCAAAGGATGAGGCTGAAAAACTTCTTCATAAGTATAGAATCGAAAAACTTCCGGTTATTGACAGAGATGGATATCTGAAAGGTTTGATTACAGTCAGGGATATGACGAAGGCCATAGATTATCCAAATTCAAACAAGGATGATCTTGGCCGTCTTCGTGTTGCCGCTGCAGTTGGAGTTGGGGAAAATGAATTTGAACGTGCACAGCTATTGGCAAAGGCCGGTGTTGATTCCATCGTTGTTGATACGGCACACGGACATTCCGAGGGTGTTATTGCGATGGTAAGGGAAATTAAAAAGGCATTTTCCGATATTGATGTTGTGGCCGGTAATGTGGCCACTGCCGTTGCTTGTGAGGATTTGATCAAGGCCGGTGCCGATGCGATCAAGATAGGTATTGGGCCTGGTTCAATTTGTACAACAAGGGTTATTGCAGGAATAGGTGTTCCACAATTTCATGCTCTCCTGGAATGTGCCACGGTATGTATGAAAAAAAATATACCTTTTATTGCCGATGGCGGAATCAAATATTCCGGGGATATTGTGAAGGCACTGGCCGCTGGAGCTGGTTCAGTCATGATCGGTTCCCTGTTCGCCGGTACAGACGAGGCACCAGGGGAGATGATTATTTACCAGGGACGTTCTTATAAAGTATACAGGGGAATGGGTTCATTAAGTGCCATGATGAAAGGATCGAAGGATCGTTATTCACAGGGGACGGTTAATGAGGTGGAAAAACTTGTTCCGGAAGGAATCGAAGGACAGGTTCCATATCGTGGATCGCTGTCTTCCAATATTTATCAGTTGATCGGTGGGATTCGTTCTGGAATGGGATATGTAGGGGCGGCATCGCTTTCTGATCTTTGCGAGAAGGCGGACTTTCTAACTATTACGGCAGCCTCGTTAAAGGAAAGTCATCCACACGATATTGTGATCACCAAAGAGGCCCCAAACTATCAACTATCATAAAAAGGGAAGGCAACATGCACGGCAGACAAATCTGGATTGTGGATTTTGGTTCACAGTATACGCAGCTCATTACAAGAAAGACCAGGGAACTTGGATACTCTTCCGGGATTTTTACAGTAGATCAGGTGAGGCAATACCTTACTGACGGAAAGAAACCTGGGGCCATAATACTGTCTGGTGGTCCGCAATCCGTCTTCAATGATAGAAATGATTATGGTTTGATCTTTCAGGATGAAAAACTTCCCATTCTTGGAATCTGCTACGGGATGCAGCTTATGGGAAAACATTTTGGTGGTGCTGTACACAAGGGACATATAGGGGAGTATGGTAACGCAGATATTCACATGTCAAACGGCTTTTCCATCAGGAATACCCCGGAAAAAATAAAAGTATGGATGAGTCATTCAGATCATCTTGTGGATATTCCAGGTGATTTCAAGGTGGTGATGAAGAGTATCAATGGTTTCACTGCGGCCATCAAGCATAATAATCGCCCAATGATGGGACTTCAGTTTCATCCAGAGGTGGAACATACCAATCATGGAAGAGACATTTTAAAATATTTTCTGAGGGATGTTGCAGAATTGAAGGAGGACTGGTCTCCAAAAAAGATGCTTCATGAAGCGTTGGAAGTTGTTAGGTC
>JAGLPP010000056.1 GCA_023137315.1 Bacteriovoracaceae bacterium | reverse complement strand
TCCATTAATCATTTCGACTCAGTCTCAGTCACATAGTATTAAACTATGCTCATTTGCCCAATCTTCAATATCCACATACGTTTCACATGATGATAATACGCCATAAATTGCAAGAGCTATTACTTCTTCAAGTTTATGTTTTGAACGTCATACGACTCTTGGATCAGACATTTTTTGAATAAAACTCATAAGAGTTTTTTCCACCTCCACCTCACTCATGTTTAAAATCCCCCGTTATATAAGAGGAATTTAGCTTATGAGTTATTAGAGTCCACGATGAAAGACTGTAAGATATTAAAATAATTTGATACGATTGCCCTGAAAGTGACACTTTTTCTGAGAAGTGCGCTTAAAAGGTATCACTTTCACTCAGTCTTACAAGAAAAATGCTGTACACTAAAAATCGAACCATGATTTTTATATGACGTTACCAGCACTGCAGCTTTTAGATCTGATGCAAATGAGATTGTATCCCTCAATTTCAATGAGTTTGTAGTATGTTCAAAATAACCATTATCACTTGCCTTAAAAGGACCGACTTCTCCTTGGTAAGATTCATAAATCAATGATTTTATAAATCCTCCATCATTAATTTTCGCTGTAATATACTCATCATCATATCCTCCTCCATCGTACTGACAAACAATATTTCTTTCATTTGCCACTACTGAAAATATTGATAACATCAATAGTCCAATTAACATTTTTTTCATACCGACTCCCTTTGTTTATAAAATACTTGAATTGCACATAATGATTACAATTCGTTAGTGTTAATAATGTATTGTGTGTGTATCATTCACTGGTTGATTGTGCATGTAAATTGAATTTACACGGTATTTTTTACATAGCGAGTCCATTCCATTAGTTACGAATGATAGTTGATATTTAGAGACAGAGTGACGGAAGTGGAAGATGTTTGATAACATATTTCACAGGTGAAGTTATGAGATTATATAACATTATTTATCAACTGATATTGTATCCTCTTATGGTGATAGTACGTCACTATTACGGACTCTTTTTGCATGTCAAGGAACGCATGCTGGAACAGCGTCAGGAAAAGTTGCTTGGAATAAAAACCCGGGGACTTTATCGTCAAAAAGAGGATGTCAGTCTTTTTGGTGATGAGACTATTTATGCCCCTTTGAAATACTCGGAACTTTTTAAAATGATTGAATACCTGAAGGTCAAGGAAAGCGATATCTTTTTTGATTTGGGATGCGGTTCAGGGAGAGTTATTTTCGCTCTTGCATGTCATAAGATAAAAAAGGCCATTGGAGTGGAGCTGAGAAAAACACTGGTGGATAGAGCATTGACCAATCAGCAGGCTTTTTCAGGTGATAGTTCAAAAGTATCAATAATTCATCAAGATGTTGCCACTTTGGAATTGTCAGATGGTACCATCATTTACACCATGGGGTCTTTGGGATGGAAAACAACAGAAAAAATGCTGGAGAGTCTCAAGGATGATCTTCAGAAAAATCCTCGTAGAATAAGAGTCATCGTCTACGAGTTGGATCGTGCTCATGTTATCTACGAGAGGTGTGACTGGCTCAATCATAATGACAGTATTAATGATACAGTTCTGGAGGTTTGGGAGAATTCACAATATCGCAATTAGCGCATTCTAAAAGCAAGCCGTCTACTCAGATATCGCAGGAATGAAAAGAAAGTTTCAAACATAAATGCACGAAAAAAAAGTCTTTGTATGGATGAGTATCTTCGTTGTGAAAAACAATATCCAAGTAAAATTTCAGACCTTATCCTGGTAAAAAAAGATGGCGATTTCGACACCAGCTCAGGGGGGAAATCCAGTGAAGGCACCAGTATTGACAGCATGTGGAGAAACAGGGTTAATCTTTTAGCTATTCCTAAATTTATGGCAAGTGCCGTTGCTGCCTTCCAATCAATCTTTTCCTTTTTAAGTATCATATAGGCGTCCAGAAAACTTCGGAAAGGAGTGTCGATAGAGGTGAAAAAGGATGCAGTGACGAGTAGCAGATTCATATTGTGAGTGAAAGAATATCCTTTTTCCATTTTTTCGATTGATCCATTTTTGATGTTGCTTTCAAAATCACAATTATAGTTTAAGGGGATGTAACGGTAGTGTATTTCAAGAAGAAAATTTTTAAAATCCACCATTTTTATCTGCACATGTTGTTTATTTGCATCAAATGCTGAATATTCGCTTACCACCTTAAAAGAAGGGTTTTTTCGTATTTTCTCCAACACAAATTCAATATCGCTTTTTTGAACCATGATATCGACATCCATGTGAAAACGCTGATAAGGATCAGGATAGTAACGCTTGGAAAAATCAATTCCCTTCATGGGTATAAAGGCAACACCAATCTTTTTAAAGAAAGACTCAATTTCAAAAATCCCGCTTTGAAAAATAAACAAAGTGTTTTGCCTGTTCATAAACTCTTCTCTGAGGGAGTTGGAAAAATGTTTGGGAAAAGAGAAGCGATCCTCACTTTTGGCAACAAATGAAAGGATTAAGTCATTTTTTTTTAACCAGGCCAGGAGATAATTGAAATCAAAATCTTTGTGGTTAGGCTTTAGTTGATCAGACTGTTCAAAGATCACATTAATGGCAAATTGTATTTCCGAGGGGATTTTTATATTAAACACGATTCACTCAAATTAGCATGTGGAAGAATTTCAAGCAACTATTATTAATGTACCAAATGCTGAAAAAAAGGTATCAATATTTAATGAGATCAGCTGAAAGTATTGTAACAGGCAAATTGAAAAAGACTATTCGTTTAACAGGAAATAGTATGTTTCCCTCCATGATTCATGGAGACATGGCGTGTCTTGATGATAACATTGACGAGGCGGCCATTAATGATGGTGATGTTCTTCTGGTGGTTACCGACTTAAGCGGTCTCAAAGTTCATCGCTACAAAAAGGAGATGGCCGGAATAAAAGGTGATTCCTCAATATATCTGGATCATGAGAAGTTCACTATTCTGGCAAAAGTTACCGAGGTATCTCCAGGCCCTGGACGACTGTGGTACAAGAATAAATACAAAATACTACACTGGTTGCCGCTGGAGGTTCAGTTTACAATTGCCATGCTTAAAAATGATTACAAGGAGAGTATTGGCGATATCTGTTTTGATGATATTGATATGAATCTGCTCTTTGAATTTATAAAAAAAAATAAATTTATTGAAACTCTGTATCCACGGCTGTTGGAGTGTGACAAAATTTCACGGGACTTTATTCAACTTTGCAAAAATAGTATTAGTATCGATTCCGGAAATTTGAATATTCCGGAATCGAATTTTTCCGAAGAGGCATTTTGCAGGGAAGCCGTTAACACCTTTTCGAACCCTGTGAGTTTTTTGAACCATGTTTACAGGGCATATATTATAGCGTGCTGTTCGCAGTTGGACTTTGAGCGACTCATAAAACTATCGGAAGAGTTAAAAGTGAAAAAGCGTGTATGGCGTATGTTTATCCTTTTGGATTTTCTCTGGAAGGAACCAATCATTGTCAGGATTGTTGAGCAGAAATATGGACGTTATCAAAAAAGGATTTTTATTGCCTTTTACAAACACTTTTTTATTACCAATAAGGGACCACTTATATTAAGAAAACTTGTGGAGAAATACTTTCGCAGTGAAGGGATAAAACAATATGTCTGGAAAAAGTAAAAGAGCGGATATTCCTCTCTACCTGTGCGATGAACACAATGAGGCGTTTTATTATTGGTATAAGGCCCGGGTTGATGGATATATAAAAAAACCAACTGACATCTTTCACATTGATGCTCATTCCGATATGTGCTGTGCTGATAAATTCAAAAAGTCCTTGTATTTTAACTCCTCTGATGAACGTAAAGTGCTAAATTACTACAAGGAGTTTTCCCAAAATGATTTAAAGATTTGTAATTTTATTTTGCCCGGAGTGCTTGTTGGTTTGATTAAAAACATCTATCTGATTCACCCCTTATGGAGAGAGTATAAGTATCAACGCAAGACCAGGCAGACCATCTCCACTGTATTTGGTGAGGGTATCCATCTTCGTTATGGAATTGTGCCGGATGAATCGGTTCAACTGGCATTTCCGGATATGAAAAGCTACAACTCCTGTATTTGTAATATTGCAGAGACTCCAACCAGGCGTGAGGTTATCCTGGATATTGATTTGGACTACTTTGCCTGTCGCGACTCTATTAGCAATATCCACCACTTTGATTTGAAAATAACCAAAGAACAGTATCAACAAAAAAAGGCCTTTGGTCAGGATAAGCGACTGAAATTTGCAGGATTGCAGTTTAAATTTTTCAAGAAGAAAGAGAACTTTTTTGTGCGAGTCTCAAAAACCCCTGTCAAGGAAATGGTGCATCTACCAGACAAACAGCAGATAAACACTGAAATAGACAGGGTGGTAAAACAGCTTGTTCAAAAAAAGATAAGTCCTCAGATTATTACCATCTGCCGGTCATGTTTTAGTGGTTACTGTCCAAAAGAGTATTATGGTTATATAGAGTCGAATCTAACAGGGAAGTTAAAGGATGTATTTCCCATTATTAATTGACTAATTATATGCGTTGAAAAGCGATAATTTGTTGTTATACTCACCTAAGTTGGGGGGATTATGAATAATCTGAAAGTATCTGATCAGTATGTTATACGAAAGGTCTCTGGAGAAACTATTGCTGTCCCATTGGTGAGAAATACCAATCATGAGTCCAGTCTTTATGTGCTAAATCAGACAGCGGCCATTATTTTGCAATCCATTCAGGATGGGGATGAGGTCGGGAAGCTTGGATCAAGATTGGAAAAATCCTTCGAAGAACTTCCCCTGGAAGAAGAATTACAGGGAGATATTGACCAGTGTATTCTGGACCTGAAAGAGATAGGGATCATTATCCAATAGGAGTCGGTATGAAAAAAGAAAAAGAAGAGAAAAAAGAAAAATATGTCAAACCTCAGATCAAAGTGGTTCCTTTAAAGCTTCAGGAGTTGATGTTTGTGGCAGCATGCCGGGACGGTATCGCTGCTTCTCCGATTGGTCCCGATGATAATGCCTGTAATCGAGCTGGTGTACATGCAAGTTGCAGAACCCAAACTCCGTCCTAAAAGTTTGTATACAGGAGAATGCCGGTATCTGCCAGGTGTCCTTTAAATTTTAAAAAAGATGACATATCCAAAAGAAGTCTTACCTTGTTGTGATAAAGGAGAATTTTAATCTGTCTTGGATTTTGCTCCAAGCTGTGTTGGATATTGGCCAGTACTTTTTTGGTGGTGTCTGGTCCAAAGGGTTCAAGCATATAAAAGATATTTCCTCTGTATGGCAGGTAATCGGCAGCATCCTGATGAATAATCGTTACGGGAAGATTACATGTTTTGGGAGATGAGAGATTGATTCGGGCGCTTTCAACCTGGGATTTTCTAAGTTCAACCCCGATTGCCTCTTTAATTCCTTCACGAGCTGCAAAGATAACAACTCTTCCGGCACCACATCCGAGATCTACAAGCACGTCATCAGCTTTTAATTTTATAATTTCAAGCATTTTAAAAAGAGTCGGATATGGAAGAGCTGAATAAAGGTTTTGATCTTGAAAACGGCTGCCATCTTGCTTATCTTCGCATATATATGATGTGTTGATTTGCAGTTTTTTTTCCCAATAACACTGTAAAAGAACTCCCCAAAGTTTTTCAATCAAGTAATAAAAATAGACACAATTAATTTCAAGAGGACGGATAAAAACCAGATATATAACTTTTTTGTACAGCATTTGACACTCTTCAGTAGAATAAACCAACGGTTTAAAATAACATAAAAAGGATTTAATTATTAGCTAAATCTCTATATAATCAAAAGCTGTAATACCGTACTGGAAGGAAGATTATGCATATTTGTTCAAGGCAGGAGACTAGCGATTTATTTGATAAATTATTTGCTAAAAGTGAAGCCGATCGCTTGCCTTACTCTGCTTCAATGGAAATTACCAAAAACTGTAATTTTAAGTGTATTCAATGCTATAATTCTCCTCACTCTGTCTCTCCTGAATTATCTTTTGAGAAGCTTAAATATATTGTTGATCAACTTGTGGATAATAATTGCTTTAGTATGGTCGTTACCGGAGGAGAGCCGTTAGTACACCGGGATTTTGAAAAATTTTGGGAATATACCTATAAAAAAGGAGTCCTGCTAACTCTTTTTACCAACGGATTTCTTGCCGATCAGTATCTGGATTTACTGGAGAAGTATCCACCTCTTCTGATAGAGATCACATTATATGGATTTAGCGATAAAACTTATCAGAAGGTAACTGGAAGAGCTGATGCCTTTGACCGGGTAATGAAGAATATTGGGGAAATCAAACGACGTAATTTTAACCTGATGCTTAAATCGATGGTTCTCAAACAGAATATTCAGGATATAGTGGATATATATCATTTTGCTAAAAAACAAAATATCACCTACCGTTTTGATCCATTTGTTCATCCTTCAAAATTTGGGGACGACAAGAGCCACACGCTTGCTGATCCTCGGGATATTGCCGGGCTTTTTAAATTTGTCAGAGATGAGCAGAGTGATATTGTAGATTTTATGACAAAGGTGGATAGGTATAGGGAGTGCTTTGTTCGTTCAAAGAATCTCTATAGCTGTAATGCTGGGCGGGCGAATGTCTTTATTGACTACCTTGGAAATGTACAACCTTGTGCCTCCACTTGTATGCCGGATACCAGTATTTTCAAACGTTCTGTAAGTGATATCATGACAAATGACTTTCCCAAATGGCTTACAAAAGAATCCGATGATGAGTCGGCGTTAAAGTGTAGAAACTGCCAGGATATTATGTTCTGCGCCTGGTGTGGTGCTATAGAAACCCACCCTTTATATAGTAACGAGCTAAAAGATAGATGGCGTAAGCAGATTTGTGGGATTGCCAAAGTAAGAAAAAAATATATGGAGGAGGCCCTTGAGCATGCTGGAAAAAGGAAAAACTAGTTATAGTGCAGAGACCCGGGCACTTTTTCAAAAAGAACTCCTTGTTGGAATAGGTGGATTAAATTTTCTTTTTTGCTATATGGGAGATGAGAGTGATTTGAAAAGACGGGCAATTCTGGATTATCGTTATGCCCCATTTGCCGTTGATGATTATTCCGGCAGTTCGGTGGCAGACTTTACTGTTAATATACATCCGCATGTTAAAAGTTGGAGCGATATCTGCCCGGAAGAACTATTTGAAAGCAGGCCACATGCTCATACTGATATCTGGGACATTTACAAGGATCATCAGTATTTCTATGTAACACTACATTTTTCCGGCGAATCACGTTTGATTAATCAGGTTTTAAGACTCAGCAGAGACAATCATCATGCGGATCTTTTTTTAGAGATTCCAATAAAGAATGGAGATAATCGCTATAAGCGGGCAAGATCACTACCGGTGATGGTATTTAATCCACTGGATCAATTTATTTTTTTCTGGGAGTATTATCTTCGTCAGCACTTTTTACTTCATTCCAGCGCTTTTAAAATTGATGGTAAGGGATATATTGCATTGGCTGAATCCACCGGAGGCAAGACCACGCTGCTTACCACTTTGATGGGAAATTCAGATCAAGTAAATATTCTTAACGATGAAAAAAATATTATTCATCATTCCAACGGTGATTTTATGGTGTCGGCCAGTCCATGGTTTGGATCGTTGGGATATTGCCATAATCGAAATGCTCCCTTGGAGGCCATCTTTTTTATAAGCAAGAGTGAGGACAATCGTATTGAAAAGATTGGTATAATGGAGGCACTTCAGGAGATTTTAAAAACCTGTATCTGGCCTGGATACGACAGGATCCTTTTGGATCCATATATGAATAAATTGCAAAAAATGTTGGAAGAAAAATCCGATTCTCTTTTTCGTTTATACTATAAAAAAGAAACTGATGTTTATTCAGTAATTAGAGGTATGCATTAGTGTTAACCCTCACCAATCTGCATAAATCATTTGCTAAAGAGCTGCCTGTTTTGGATTCAGTAAATTGGAGCTTTACCCCTGGTGAGACTACGGGAATTTTTGGATTAAATGGTAGTGGCAAAACAACTTTACTTCGCCTGTTGGCACATACTTATCTTCCTGGCCGTGGCAAGATCACTTATCACGGTGAGAAACTGGATAAAATCAAAAATTATACTTCACGGGTGGCCTTTATCAACTCGGAGACCAGAAACTTATATCGAAGGTTGACCGGGGCCCAAAATCTGGCCTTCTTTAAAACTCTTTTTAAGCTTGAAACTGCCGATAGTCAGATAAAGGAATGGTTGGAGGAATTGGGAATTCTCGGGGCAATGTCCAAGCAGATTTCCACCTATTCCATGGGGATGAAACAAAAGCTATGGGTGGTGATTCAGCTTTTAAGGGACAGTGAAATTTTGTTGCTCGATGAATTTACCGATCATTTGGATCAACAGTCCATCAATTTTTTTAAAAATAAAATATATCAGCATCAAAACTTTCAACAAAAGACAGTGGTCTACGCCTCCCGTAGAATTGATTTTACCAAGGAGTTTGCTGGGCGGGTTTTAACCTTGAAGGATGGTCAGCTGGTATGAAAGATACTTTCAATATTCTGGTTGCCATTATTAAACGAAAAACCCAACAGCAGTTTGGAATAAAGATTTTAATGGCATATTTTCTAATGAGTGCTGTTTTTGATCTGGTCATCTACTTCTTTACCAACCAACTGGTGGACCAATCCAATTTTTCAAATATGGCATCTGGAACCAACTACTTCTCCTTTGTGGTGATAGGTGCAATCTTCTCCGATTTTTTCGCTACCTCGACTCAGTCTGCATCCTCTGTTTTGGCACACGAGCGTGCATCCGGTACACTGGAGAGCTATCTCCAATCTCCGTATAAGCTTTTTACCTTGCTTTATATCTCTTCACTGGCAGAAATAATGAACTCAATTATCAGGACCTTGTTTTACCTGATCATCGCTCTCTTTTTGGGATTTAATCTGCAATTATCGTGGCAGCTGGTTTGGGTTTTTCTTTATATTGTTATTGCAATTTTAACCTTTCAAAATATCTCTATAATATTTTCGGCGTTGACTTTGATAGATCGAAGATTGAATCATGTTTGTGGGAACATTGTAACCATATCCATAGTACTTTCCGGGGCATTTTATCCCCTTACAGTGGTGCCTGAAAAAATTCGCTTTCTCTTCCTCTATCTCCCTTTTACCGTGACTATAACCTGGCTGCGTGAATTGATCTCCGGCAGTCAGAATACCTTCGGAATTCTTCTTTCCATTGTCTTGTTATTTGTTTTTACCAATGTCTTTGCCAGATGGGTGTTTTATCTTTGTGAAGGCCGTTCCATGAAAAATGGTAATATTCTCTTTCATTGATTTTTTTCCTGCTTACATTATGATAATCTATAGTTATATGGTTTTATGTTGAGTGTCATGCTGACGTTTGAAAAAGGATTGTTTGCAATATGAGTCTGATTAGTTCTGTCCTGGAACGAAAAAATATTATGCGATGGATGGGATATCTCTTTTCTTTTAATGCCTTTGCTTTTTTGTGCACATTTTTAACAACAAGGATTTTTACAAGATGGTATTCTCCAGAGGATTACGCTGTTATTGGAAAGTTTATTTTTATTATAACCTTTAGCTTGTCATTTTTGTCAGGGTGGCTTTTGCCTGCATTATCCCGTTATGTACCGGAAAGGGTTGCTCAGCAAAAAAGTACCGGGCCAATTTTTCAATACATTTTGAAAATATCCATAATCCCTGTTTGCATAATGGTTCTCCTGGCCCTTGTTTTTCACAAGGAACTTGAAAATTATTTTGGCATATTGCCATCACCAATTTTTCTACTGATTCCCGTGCTGTTGTCCAGCTATGTTCTGATACTAAGTATGTTGCAAACACTCAACCAGTTTGGTCATGTAACAATGCTGAAGATTTTTGAACGAATTCTATATCTTTTAATGGCAATTTTCATAGCGTATGTATTTTATCTCAAAGATCCGTTATATTTTTTAAATTTCACGCTTGGTAAATTGATAATTACATTTACCATTTCATTATTACTTGTGTGGTGTTTACCTCAGGTCCGATCTTCCTTCAGGAATGTGAAGGATTTTCTATCCTCTGAGCAAAAACGGGACATGTTGAGATTTGTAATACCGTGTTTTTTTTCAATGTTAATAAGTATTTCATTAAACTGGATCGATTTTTTCATGGTGAGCCTTTTGAAAATAGATTTGGATACAGGCCATTATTTCTTTGCGCAACAGGTTTTAAATATGATGATTGCGGTTGCCATAGTACCATTTGCTGCAATTAGTCCGAAACTTATGCAATATTTGTCAGGAAAGAACACTGATAAAATCAGCGATTATATACACAAATTCATTCCTTTACTTCATGTTTGCTGGCTGTCGATGATTATATTTGTGATGATCTTCATCAATCCGATTATTGGTAATTTCTTTTCAGAGAAGTACATGCCATCCGCCTGGTTTATAAGAATCCTGCTTGTAGGACAATCGGGCATGATTATTTCACAGTGTCTGATTTTGTTGATGAATCACCAAAAAAGGTCCACCAGGGTAACAATGATCTTTGCTGGCACGTTCATTGTAAATATTGTTTTAGCAATCTTACTTACACCGTTATATCAAGCAAAAGGAATTTGTATTGCCAAGGCAATCAGTATATTGATTTTATATATTATGACATTGGTATTTACCCCATCGGCAAAAAAGTTTATAAGGTGGTATCTGTTGCCGTTAACCCTTGTTCCAATGGCACTTTTTTTTATATTGAATTATTAGAGATAATATATGGATAAAAAATCAATTCTTCATTTAACAACAGTTACAAATGTGGTTGCTGGAGCAGAGCTTCTTATTTTAGAGCTGACCCGGCATCAAAAAGAGATGTTTTCGGATTATCAGATATGTGTGGCATGTATAAAATCAAAAGGTTATTTTAATGAAAGGCTGGATGCGGCAGGTATTGAAAATTATAATCTGAACGCTAAAAAAAATATTTTTTTTATATTTGCTTTTTTCAAGCTGGTAATGCTGGTTAAAAGAAAGAAAACAAAAATAGTCCATACTCATTTGTTTCACGGCGGGATTATGGGGGCTTTTTTAAAGCTTTTCTGTCCATCGGTAACTTTAATTCATACAAGGCATTATTCTGATATTTACACCGGTATAAAGAGGAACCAGATTAGATATTTTCTGGATAAATATCTGGTAAATAAAGCAGCTGACGTTATTATTGCAATTTCCAACATGGTTGAAGACACTCTTGTAAATGAAGGTGTAAGCAAGTCAAAGATTGTTCAAATATCAAATGGCATTCCTTCTGAAATAGATACTGACTATGAAAAGCTGATGGACGATAAAAACAAGTTACTTTTGATTGAGATCAATCAAAAGATCATGAGTTATAAAAAGAAATATCCTGATGCAATAATCATGTATTGTTTGGGAGTTTTTAGGAAGGGAAAGGGACAGGCAAATGTGCTTAACCTTATGTATGAGTTAACAAAAAGAAATATAAATGCATTATGTGTTGTGATTGGAGATGGTGTAGAAAAGAAGAGAATATTAGGGCTTATCGAAAAATATGAATTGAAAGATAATGTTTTGCTGGCGGGGTTTCAAAACCATCCTTACGCATTTGTAGAACTTTGTGACATTTTTTTACACTTTCCAGATGAAGAGGGTTTTGGATTGGTGGTAGCCGAGGCAATGAGGGAAAAAAAGGTTGTTATTGCATCCAGAATAGGTGGAATTGAGGGGATTGTGGATGATGGAGTCAATGGATTTTTGGTGTCACCGACTTTGATATCCGAACAGCTGGCCAGTCTGGAGAAAGTCAAACAAATGTCCAATATTGATAAAAAGGAATTTTTAGACAAGGCCTGTGATAAATTTATTAACAACTTTACAATAGACAGGTTCCTCAAAGGACATGCTGATTTGTATAAAAGGATTTTGTCATAATTACTTGAATCTATCGGTGGATTTGCAGCATTTGCAAATTTTGTATTTGAACCTGCCTCTTAATATATCCACCCCGTCGTTTATAAATCTTTTGGAAAACCATATTGTGGACAAGCTATCATGAATAATATTTCCGTATTTTACGGAGCCAAAAAAATCATTGCAACATAAGTGAACATCCCCGGAAGCATCGATGGTCATATTGTTTATTGGAAATGAGCATTGTAATACTGGTTTCAAGTCTTCATCTTCGACTTCAATAGAACCTCCTCTGTTGGATAAGGCATCTTTCATGATTGTTCTTGTATTTAATTTTGCTATTTGGCGTTCATTGAGCTGTTCAACAAGTTTATCGACTGCTTTTTTGATATTCAACTGATCAATGGTAATTTGAAAATGATCCACCAGATTATCCAGTTTTTCAAACATCTCATGGTTTAACAGTATGGCATTTGTAAAAATAACAATTTTAATATGAGGTAATTGGGTTTTGGCATAATCCAGCAAATCGACTATTCGTTTATCCATTAGTGGTTCGTTATAGAAGTGTGGAGAAAGAGTTCCTCTAAAGTCCAGATCCTTCAATTCATTAATAACCTTGCGCCATGTCTCCTCACTTAGTGTTGTTTTTGGCCTTGGGTTATTTGCGACAGGACATGTTGGACACTTTAAATTACATGGTGAGTAGGTTTCGATCTCAATGGTTCCAAAAAGTTGATTCTTGTAATGTCTGTATATTAAAAAACGTGGTAGAAATCGCTTGAATAAAAATTTCAAATTTCTTGGAACTAATTGATTGATTTTTTTTATTAATGACATTGTCCGATTTGCTCCTTGAAATAAATCCAGTTTTTCATTTTTTTCTGCAAATATAATATTGGACGTGCGAAATATCGATATCGTCAGCGTGAAAAGTGTAATCGTCTATGTCTGGATAAAATGAAAAACCAAAAATTGTTTTATGGATTTTATCTCTGATAAATGCAGGAAATCTTAATAGTAATCTCCAATATAAAAAATTTATTCGTTGTTTGAATGATAAATTTTCAGGATTAAAGGATCGTAAAAAAGGAACCACTCCATATTTTCTTTTTACGTGTTGTCCTGCTTGAAATTCAATTATAAAATATTTTGCCAGTAACTCCTGAAATTCTTTAGGAGTGAATTCTATAACATGAAAGGCATTTCGTGGAATACCGTTGATTGGTTTGGTTATTTTGGCGTTGGGAGTTGAAATAATCAAATGTCCGGATTTTTGTAAAACTCTTTCCAGTTCAGACAAAAACTTTTTGTAATTATTTATGTGCTCCACTGTTTCTATCGAAAAAATTACGTCAAATGCTTCATCCTCATAATTTAAGTTGGTTCCATCCTGCTTTTCCACGATATAATTTTTGCTACCAAATTTTTTTAATCTGGTTCGAGTTTTTTCCAGCGCCTCATCTGACAAATCAACGGCGCAAAGACTTGCTGCATTGTTTTTTAAAATAAGTTCAGACCCGAAACCTGAACCGCAGGCCATGTCCAATATTGTTTTTCCGTTAACCAGGTGAATTGAATATTGATATCTGGACTGATGTTCTTCCCGCCATGGAGAACCAACTTCATCAATATCCACTCTCTCTTTTTCTTTCATAATTATATACTATTATAAAGTTCGAGGTAGCTTTTTGCCATAACTTCCGAGGTGTAATTATTTAAATAACGGTTATATCCTCTTTCTGCAATCTGCTCTCTCTCATTCTTATTTTCAATATAGTAATCCATCATTTGGTAAAGTTTGTCGATATCTCCCGAGGGGATTAAGATACCGGTGTCGCCATGTTGAATAATTTCTTTTAGTCCACCGACTTTACTTGCAATTACCAGCTTTTTGCCAGCCATACCCTCAATGGCCACTAAACCAAAGGATTCAATTTTACTTGGTACTATACACATGGTCATTTTATCAATTAAGTCAGCAATATTGTAAACATGTCCGAGAAAAAAAATATCGTTTGTTAAATCCAGATCAGCTACCTTCTTTTTAATTTCTGTTTCGGTGCTTCCAGTTCCAGCAAAGTACAGGCCGATGTCGTTATACTTTTCTTTTAATTTGATGAAAGCATCAATGGCCAGGCTATGTCCCTTAACATCCCGGAATCTCCCAAGAAGGAGTATTTTTATTTTTTTTTCAGGTAGTGCTAATTCATTGTTTTTGATAGTTTGGTGAGCCAGGTCTATTCCATTATAAATATATGTTATCTTGTTTTTAAATTGAGGTTGCTCCATGGTTGCAAGTTCTGCCATGTTTTTTGATACAGTTACTATGCGTATTGCTTTTAAACCGGCCAGCCAGTCAAAAAGAATATTTCTAAAACCACGGGTGTGATTGTGGTGTCGATGATAAATTAATTTAGCCGAACTAAAACTTAAGATCATTGCAAGGGACATATAGAAGGCCGGAATAAATTCGTGGGCATGAATGATGTCAGGTCTTAATCTTCTGATATGTCTTATGATTTCAAAAATTGAAAAATAGTATTTTTTAGTCATAATTGACTGACATGAAGCAACCTTGTTTTTAATTGCAAGGTCAAAATCAGGACAAATAGTAAGATTTAATACGTGAAATTGGAATGTTGACAGTTTTTTTAAATGTTCAAATAACTTTGCATAATATCTGGATGTATCATTTTGTTCTATAAAATAAAGAATTTTAACCGGGGCATGCATTTCTATAATTTTGATTTTTCGTATTCGATCATCCCCTTGATAATATCATCCAGTTTAACTTTGGGCTCCCATCCTATACAGGATTTAATCTTGCTTATTTCCGGGCTGCGTTTTTGCATGTCTTCAAAGCCCTCCTCGTAAGCCTCCTCGTATGGAATAAACTTCAAACTGTCTTTATCTTTTGAACGTCCACTCAATTCAAGAATTCTTTCGGCCAAACCCTTAATGCTTGTTTCTTCAGTACTTCCAATATTAAAAATCTGTCCGTCTGCTTCCTTGCATAGAGAGAGGTCGTCCAATGCCTTGATAACATCGGAAACATTACAAAAACAACGTGATTGGGTTCCATCACCGTATACAGTTATCTTTTTCCCGGTAATTGCCTGCTTTACAAAACGGGGTAATACCATTCCGTACTGACCACTTTGTCTGGGGCCGACTGTGTTAAACAGTCTTACAATTGTAACAGGTAGTCCGTACATTTTATGATAGGCAAGGCTTAAAAACTCATCAATTGCCTTTGTTGTGGAGTAGCACCATCTTGAACATGTTGTTGGCCCCAGCAAACGATCGGAATCTTCGGCAAATGGAGGGTTGTTTTGTTTTCCATAGATTTCCGATGTTGATACCATGATAACCTTTCTTCTATATCTGTTGGCAATTTTTAAAACGCTGTGTGCACCCTGAATATTTGTTTCGATCACCCTTACCGGATCTTTAATGATCAATTCAACTCCAACTGCTGCAGCAAGATGAAATACAACATCACTTTTACTTATCAATCGATCCATTACAATTTCATCGCTATCTGATGCCATAATGAATCTAAAATTCTCACGATCCATTAGATGTTCAATGTTTTTAATGGAACCTGTGGATAGATTATCGATAACATTAACAAAGCAGTCTGTGTTAACCAGCATCTCGGCCAGATGAGAACCAATAAAGCCTGCACCACCGGTGATCAAGACTCTTCTGGCATACCATTTTGAATCAATGTCCTTTATATTTTTTTGTGTCATAAGAGTACCCCGCTAAATAGATTAAGATGGACACCTATAGAGCCACTATTATCAATAGTTTTTCGTTGTTACATATTATACATGTTTTTTTTTACTGATCTATTGAGATCTTATTTTCCATTGGTGGACTGAGATGCTCAATTATATTTTCGAACTGACGGCAAAATGCGACAGTATTTGTAATGTTAACAATTGCATCGGCGGATATTCCCTCTTTAAATGTCAAATCACTCCAGTATTCGTTATAAGCCTCCAGGGCTTCTTTGCTCAATATTTCATCCATTATATTTATTACTGCGTGAAAAATGATGTTTCTGTCTTGAATGTTGTTTTTAACACAGAAAAACATGGCCAGAAAGAATCTACGAACGACAGGTGTTTCTTTTAGCATCGCAATGGCAGCGTTTGCAGGACCTTTTTTATCCTTATAGGATGATTCAATACGTTTGAAAATATTATAAGAAAAATATCTGGTTGTATCCAGCAGTAGTTTAATATTGTCAGAACTCTCTCCATTTTTACAAAATGTATTAAAGCTTTGGATCATCTGTTCAAAACTTTCCCCTTCCTTTTTACTGAGATAAATTCTTGAATTCTCTGATCGGCTAACTGTTTCTGTGAATGAAATTTTTTCTATTTGAATGTATTCACTGTAGTTTTCGCTGCAGACTTTTTGGGAAAGTTGCTTGTATCTTTCAAACTTGTCTTCTTCTTCTTTAATGATAAAGAGCTTGCCCTTTGCCTTGTTTCTTAATTTGATAATTTGCTTGATTGTAAATTGATGACCATTGGAGAAATATCGAATCAGTTTATTTGGTTTTCTTATAAGAATATATAGATCAAAATTAATTGGTACGGAGGTATTCAGGATATTTGGATCAATCAGTGTAATGACAAAGCTTTTATCATTATATATAACAAATTTTTCATCTTTCTTTTTATTTTTTCTCTTAATAAAATCTAAAAACATATTTTCTCCATCCATTGAAAAAATCAGTTTTAATAATAATAGTGGTAGGATGACTCATTTCCCATACCAACAGCTTTATTCAGGACACAACCTATTATATTTCCACCGACCTCTGAAATAGCACTACTGACATGAAGTGTTTGTTCCAGCATCCCACCATAAGATGATATGATTAATATGTTATCAACGGATCTTGTAATCACCAGCGGATCACTCAGTAAATGGGCCTTTGGTGAATCAATTATGATGTAATCATAATCGTTTTCCGCTTTTGCCAGAAATTTATCATAGAGATTTTCTTTTTCAAGAGTTTCGGCTGGATAAGCCACTTTGTCTCCTGAGAAAAGTATATGCATTCCATTCATCAATGTTTTTACAACAACATCCTTATAAGGAACGTTTTTTGTAAGAACATCGGATAATCCATTATTGGTTGGATTTAATCCTGCGAATATTTTGCCAAGACTTGCCTTTCTCAGATCAGCATCAACCAGCAAAACTTTTTTATTCTTAATGGCAAAGGCCATTGCCAGATTTATTGATACAAATGTTTTTCCATCTCCCCTGTTGGGACTGGAAATAAGTATTGATTTTGTATGTGGTTTCATTCGGTATTCAACTTTCGATCTAAGATGTCTGAATGCCTCGGAACCATAACTTCTTAAGTCATTAAAAACCATCAGTTCTTCATTGTGAATAATCTTATGATCCCTTTTTATTTTGGACAATGATTTTAAGATAGGCGCACTGGTAGCCTTTTCCAAGTCGTTTAGGGATACAATCCTTGGAGACATGAAATCCAGAAGCATGACTATGACAAAAATGAGTATAACGGTTACAAAACAGGAAATAAGAATATTTTTTAGTCTTTTCGGATAATATGGTGCACCTGGAACCTGGGCATTCTCGACAACGTAGAAATCCTGCTCGTTTACACTACTGGACAGTTCTAATTCTCTTTTTCTCTTTTCAAGTTGTAACAGAATCTTTTTATTGATTTCAAGATCCTGCTCAAATTTTACCCGTTCAAAATGTTTGGAATTATCGCTAATCAGTTGAGGTTTTAAATCATCCAGCTTCTTATTCAAAATTGTCATGTTCTTCTGCAGAAAAGCACGCTCCTTGCTTAATGTTTTTACAAGCTTTTGCAGAGATGATTTGATAGATGTTCTCAGGTTGTTTTGGCCGGAAATGATTTCCAGAAGTTTTGGATGCCTGCTTTTAAATTTCTCACTTAATCTGATTCTTTCAGTGTCAAGTTTGTTGTATTCCTTATAGAGATTATTAATTTGTGGAGAAGTAAAGCCGAGAGATACCGCCCCTATTGGGTTGTCCTCTTTGATGAATTTTTTCAAAGTACGACGTCGGTTCTCGGAATCGATAATTTTTATTTCTTGTTTACTAATTAATTCGATAATGGATTTAGCCTTGCTTGAGTTCAGGCTCATTCCCTTGATGGCATCACGAAAAGCCGTTGAAGGATTTTTCCTGTAGTATTCGTTGATTTGGTTTATTATCTCGAAACTTTTTTTCTTGCTTTGTTCAATTCGTTCGGAAACAATTTCAATTGTTTTTGAATTTGCAGCATGGGATTTTTCTAATTTTGCCTCCAGGTATGTATCCACCAGCACTTCAGCAATAAATTTGGTTCGTTCTGCGTCGGTGTCTGATACTACCAGTCTGAGCAGGTTCGTACGTGGTATTGGAGTAATGTTAACGGAAGGGGACATTCCCTTGGCGGTGAATTTATCAGATTTGGCTTTATTAATTTTTACATACACCTTGTTCATGATGAAGCCGCTATTAATCAGGGCCAGGATATTGCCGATCCGAATTTCCTTGTCATTTACAGCACCATATATCATTGCGCTGGGATTCACTGATTCCATTTTTTGAAGCTCGAGCAGCATACTTGTCTGATACCTGGGGACGATAAGGAATTGTTGAATGGTTGTACTTAAGACAGTGATGAGAAAAATGGCAGCAACTAAAAAGCGGTTGACGATAAGTAGGTGGAGGATATCCTTGATATTTCGATTTAGTGAAAATCCAGTTTTGGCAGTGCTATACTTAGCCTCATGGGTTTTCAACTCATCTAATTTTGCATCCATGTCAGCGTAGTTTTTTTGTGGTTCCACTATGCATCCTTTGTCATTCATTTATCGGAGATTTAAATTACAAACTTAGTGAAATGATTGATTTTTTACGCAGTAAATAAGTGAAACTTGATGAGATTGGTTGAGAATTAATCTTTTTTTGAACAGGCAAAGTTTTCCTGACCCATGTGTGCCAAATATTCATAACTTAGCGTTCTGTTACAATAATAACCAAACATTTTAAATTTATAAATATGAATAGATATCTTGAAAATATTTATGCTTTTGCACCCCATTTACTTCAAAATCTTGGAATTACACTGTTTGATTTTTTGAGTTACTCCAAAAGACATGGGGGGCGATATCGCTTTTGGAAGGATTACTACGGCAGTGCCAGGCAAAAACCTCTTGTTGAATTACAAAAAATGCAAAATGAATTATTGAGAGAGTTTCTTGCGTATGCCGTGGAAAATTCCAGCTTTTATGCAAACCACTATAGGGGAATTGATCTCTCTAAAATTCAATCAGTGAATGATCTACAACTACTTCCCGTTATAGATAAAAAAACCATACTGACGAATATAGATGATTTTCTTACAATTCCAAAAAACAAGGCAATTCATGTCGTTACTGGAGGAACCACCGGCAACTCCATGGGGGTTTTCTTTACATTTGAAGATATTCAAAAAAGATGGGCAACACTTGATTCTTTCAGGGAACAATTTGGATATCGTTTCGGAGAAAAAACGGCATGGTTTAGTGGAAAAAATTTATTAACGGAGAGAGATATCAGGAAGAACAGATATCGAAAGGATGATTACCTTTACAATATCAGATATTACTCCACGTTTCATATAAATGAGTCCACTGCCAGATTTTATCTGGAAGATTTAAACCATTTTAGGCCTAGACATTTGGTGGGATTTCCATACTGTATTTTTGAACTGGCACGTATGGCGAAAGCTAAAAATATAAAAATTGAATTTCAACCTGTGACCATTTTTTCAACTGCTGAAGCTTTAAATCCGGAACATGCAAAAGTCATGGAAGAGGTTTTTAACTGCAAGGTTATTGATCAATACGCAAGCTCCGAGGGGGCACCGTTTATTAATCAATGTCCTCATGGAAATATGCATTATGAACTACTCAGTGGTGTTATTGAAGTAGTGGATGAAAATCTAAATCCGGCCGATGAAGGCGAAATTCTGGTTACTTCATTTACAACTCATGGAACCCCACTCATCCGTTATCGTATTGGAGATCGTGTAAAACTATCAAATAAAAAGTGTGACTGTCCCAACTGTAATCCTGTTGTTGAAAATCTGTCAGGTAGAAACATGGATTATGTTTACTCAAAAGAAAGAGGAAAAATATTTCTTCCCAACATATCAAATACAGTAAAGTACGCCAGGGGAGTATTAGCCTTTCAAGCGATTCAAAAAGAAGTGGATTGTATTATTGTAAAAATTGTTAAAGATCCGGGAATATATACGGAAGAGGATGAGTCATTAATTTTAGATGAATGGAGATATCGCATGGGTGATAAATGCGGTATTGATTTTGAATATGTGAATGATATCCCTAAAGAAAAAAGTGGAAAATTTTTAATGATCAAAAATGAGATTAAACATCTGATTGATTAATTAGGATGTGATACATATGCTTAGCTATACATTGCGCTACGATATCGTTTTTAAAATATGCAGAACAATCCAAAATTCAATGGATGGTTCGAAATATTATCTTCTGGGAATTAATCTGGATTTAATTTTTCATTTTGTGTTTCCGTTTTTGATATACGCCATACTTGTCAAATTTCTGAAACCACGCAAAATTTTTGTTATCATATTGTGCATAATACTTTTGAAGGAATTGAACGATTTTTATATCTTTTACTACTACATGGATATTCAGCTTAAATTTGTACTGTCAGGTTTGCGGGATATATTAATATCCATTTCAGGATTACTTATGATTCATTATTTTATTGGTTGGATTAAAAGAAGATTTGGCACTAAAAAAAATGTGGGTGGTAAACTTAAAATTTTACATACCATGACATGGCTGGCACCAGGAGGAGGAGCGGATACCAACGTTTATCTAACGATAAAAGAACTGGCAGATGAATTCGAAATGCATTTGGCAACAGGAGGAGAGATACACCATAATCCATTCACTGAAATCGAAGGTGTTAAAATTTATGTTTGTAACGATTTAATAAGACCCATTTCTCTGTGGAAAGATTTTAAGTCGCTTTTGTACTTTATAAAACTGATTAGAAAGGAAAAATACGATATTGTTCATACTCATGAGGCCAAGGCTGGCTTGATTACCAGGCTTGCGGCCTTCTTTGGAGGTTGTCAGTATATTATTTATGGCCTTCATGGCGTTACATTCAATGATCCAATGAGCAGGTTGAGATACAACGTTCTTGTGATGGTTGAAAAATTTACCGTATGGATGGTTGATCTTATCGTTTCAGTCAGTCAGGACTGTATAGATGAATATCATAAGAAAAAAATAGCCCTGAAGATTCCAGTTAAATTGATTTATAGTGGTATTGATATAAATAGGTTTGTAAATCCACCTTCTTCAACAACGCTTCAAGAGCTTAAAGAACAACTGGGTATTGGTTCCTGTGATAAGATTCTTATAAATATTGGAAGATTTTCCATATCCAAAAATCAGATTCAGACCTTGCAGGCACTGAAGGATGTCATTATTGAGCATCCTGATACAAAGTGTATCTTTGTGGGTGAGGGAGCGGAACTGGATAATTGCAAGGACTATGTTAACAAACATGGTATGCAAAAAAATGTTGTCTTTCGTGGGTTTACCAGGGAAATTGGTGAATTATTGCATCTGGCGGATTTGTTGGTAATTACATCCCTTCGAGAAGGACTCCCAAGGGTTGTTGTGGAAGCCTCTCTGTGCAAAGTAGCAACTGTTGGGTTTGAAGTTGAAGGTATTCGTGAGGTTCTTACTGATGAAGAATCAGGTTTTGTTGTTCCAAGCGGTGATGTAAAGAAGCTGACTTCACGAATTATTGATATGCTGGACAATGAGGATTTAAGGAGTAAGTTCGCTCAAAAATCATTTGAATACACCAAGTCCAGATGGGATCATCATTTTATGGTTGATGAATTGAGACAAATATATAATTCCAGCAGTGAACAGTAACTTTTGTGTTAAGATTTCTTTCGAAGCGGAATTTTTCTATAGTAAAATCCAATCGGCCCAAAAAGTAATAGCATGGTTACAACTTGCGCTTTATGTCGGTAGAGAGTACCAACATTTGCTTCGACCAAAGCGTAAGAACAACTGATAACTGTTACCAAAAGGAGCAATGGCAATACGGCCTTAATGTTAACCTGAATCTGTAATCTGATTCCCTTTATGATAAAATAGAATAATACGTAAAAAGACAATGTTTCCGGCATGGCAAACATTGAAAGTTTTGATCCAAAGGCCCATGGAAAGGGAGCAAAGAGATAATAAACAAGTGAAACAGAAATCAATTTGATATAGCCCAGTGGGGAACTTAGGTCAGCGTTGACTTGAAAACCAGAACCATGTCTTGAGTAAGCACCTCTCAAAAATTCAACATTTGATGGTTCCAAATATGCTGATATTCCAAATCTGGCATCCAGTTGATTAATCAAGACTATTGCCACCAATGATAAGAAAAATGTAAGTGGAATGTTTTTGGAATTGGAAATGAAAAAACTTGCAAAAAGAGCTATCAATGTAAGAGGCAACAGATAGGCCCGAATAGCGAATATCAGCAGCAGACACAGGCCCATTAGAATAATCCAGCTCTTATTTCTTGTTTTGGTGAATTTGATCAATCCTAAAAGCAATGTATTGAATGCCAATATGGACCATATATCCCTTATGCCAATACAGGACCACAAAATAAGTGAAGGCCAAAAACAGATCAGTGTGGCCACCCATCTCGCACATTTTTTACTAACACCAAATTCCCTGACATTAAAATAGCTAATGATTGGTAATATCGCTCCGGCAAGGCAATTGAAAGAAGCGGGTAAAAGTTCAATTTTTTCACCAACTACATAATAACACAGCGCATGAAATTTAAAGTATATATTCCTACCCCAGGATGAGATCATGGCGTCGTAAGTGAATTGATCAATATTCCCCAGCCATAGTTGAGCGATAACCCATCCTTTCTTGGCATAATAGTAGCTGTCAGGAGCGAAAAAATATGGGCCAATTTGTCGAATGGGAGAATGGTATAAAATGACGCATGCGGTGATTCGAATTAAAAAAGCAATGACAAAAATATTTTTAAAAAATAATAACGTATGATCCTCTTCCTCGGTTTTTGCATGAAAAAAAAGATGTCCGGAAAAACGTATAAATACCAAAAAACCGGCCCAAATAATCAAAATGGCCACTAATTTTGATTCTAAAATCAGCGAGAAGGCAAAGCAGAGTGCCAGAGTAAACAAGACAAGCAGATATTTTAATTTCACTTAATCTCCGCGCAAATATCTCACATATTCATACGCTATAATAGCATGTAGATGTCTCCATGTAATCATTGTAGATTCCTTTTTATCTGTTTCTTTGGTAAAATTAATTATGCACTCTTTGGCAACAATATTATTTATAGTCTCTATTTGCGTCGTTACTTTTACGTTTATTGTGGCCTTGATTATTACACCTTTTATAAATAAACTTGCCATTAAAGTGGGATTACTCGACAGACCAGGAGAAAGAAAAATTCATCAGACCGTTATTCCTATGTCTGGTGGATCTATAATTTTCTTATCCTGTATACTTACAATTGGAATTTCCACGATATTAGTACACTTTGGAATATGTTCTTTTCTCCCAGGTGATTCTATTGAGCATATTCTGGACAGCATCGAACCAATTCGTAAATTGCCACAGTATATTCTTCTGGGTGTTTCCTTGTTTTTGCTGTGGATTGTCGGCATTGTGGATGATTTTTATAAAAGTGAGGGGATGGCAAAATACAAGCTGGTCGTTCAGTTTCTTGCCGCATGCATAGCAGTCTTTTTTGCAAATACACACATTACCTTTTTTAAACCGGTTATCCTGAGTCAGATTCTCTCGGTCGTATGGATTGTCGGTATTGTAAATGCCTTTAATCTGCTGGACAATATGGATGGTTTGAGTGGGGGAATTTCTGTTATTTGTTCACTGGTTCTTATGGGGCTGGGAATATGGCAGGGTGAAATTATTGTTGTCATTATGAGTTCAGTATTCATCGGTGCTGCAATGGCCTTTTTGATTAATAATTTTCCCAAGGCTAAAATCTTTCTTGGTGATAACGGGTCCATGACTGTTGGTTTTGTATTAGCTGTATTGACCTTGAAAATTTCCTATCTAACAAGTGCTGACAGTCTGTCTTTTCCGGTATTAATACCTCTTATCATTCTGGCTATTCCGCTAACTGATGTTTTTTCAGTCATTGTTATTCGTGTTTTGAATAAAAGACCCATTTATATAGGCGACAACAATCATGTTTCTCATCGTCTGACCAGGGTGGGTTTTTCCAAGAGGGATGCTGTACTTATAATATATATGCTGACGTTATCGACCTCTCTTAGTGGGTTTTTGCTTCTAAAAACAGATATCTGGTTTTCATTGATTATTATTTTTCAGATATTGGTATTAATATTTTTATTTATACTTTTATTAACCAAAGGCGATAAGACCAGTATAAAAGTAAAATTAAGAAATATTATAAACTAATCATCATATATGAATAACAAGTCAAACAAATCATTGGTCAGTATTATAATAGCCACTTACAATCGTTCAGATATTATTGAGAGAACTATTGCATCCGCTCTAAATCAAACCTATTCCAATATAGAAGTTATTGTTGTTGATGATGGCTCTACAGATAATACTCGAAGTATTTTAGAGAATAACGATAGTATTAATTATATCTATCAGGATAATCAAGAGAGGGGGGCCGCCAGAAATACTGGAATCAAGAGTGCCGGAGGCGATTATATTGTCATTATGGATTCAGACGATCTTCTTGCCAACACCATGATTGAAAAATGTATAACCCCATTTTTAGAAAAAAATAATCATTATAATAAGCCAATCGGGGTGGTTTATGGTCAAACCCACTATATCGATACAAATGATAATCCCCTTGGGATTTGCTACAATAGACCTCCACCTGAGGGGGATGTACTGCTGGACATCGCAGAAAAACCTTGTTTGCCTGTAACTGCGTTGGTAAAAAAAGACTGTTTTGATTCTTGCGGACTTTTTAAAGAGGATAGGGCCTTAAGTGGCAGCGAGGATTATGAACTCTGGTTTCGAATTTCTAAAATATACTCATTTAAGTATGTTGATACGCCTGTGCTTTATTACCGGATTCATACGGAACAAACAGCTTGTGATCCTGCAAAAAACTATAAGAATATGATGCTGGCACATGATTTTATATACTCAGACGGTCCGGTAATAGACAAAATTATTCATTTAAAACAAAAAAATCTATCATGGTTATATTTTTTTACTGCTAATAATTATTATGAGGTGAATAATCGAAAATGTTTCTTATTTTTTTTGATGAAGGCCTTGATCGCTTATCCTCCTATTTTGTTCCAGGGCAAACCATGGAAAGTGTTTCTTAAAATATTTATGAGTAAAAAAACCTTGATTTTTATCAGGCGTTTCTTGAATGGTGGTGGATAACATGTGTGGAATAGTGGGAATTATTTCCAAATCCGAATTGGAACCAACCATTCTACCTAAAATGATCGATTCCTTGAGGCATCGAGGTCCGGATAGCTCTGGATATGAAGTATTCAATAAAGATGGTCACTCTATAAATCTTGGACATTCCAGATTGAGCATAATCGATTTAAATACAGGCAACCAACCAATGTTTAATGAGGATAAATCCATCTGTATTGTTTTCAATGGGGAAATCTATAATTTTTTGGACATAAAGAATTCTTTGGAAAAAAAAGGGCATTGTTTCAGGACTCATTCTGATACTGAGACCATATTACATCTATACCAGGAGTATGGAGAGGATTTTATTTCACGACTTGATGGTATGTTTGCTTTTGCTATTTGGGATCACAATCAGGGTAAGTTGATATTAGGGCGGGATATTAGTGGACAAAAGCCACTGTACTATTATGAAAACGGAAGTGTCTTTATATTTGCTTCTGAAATAAAGGCAATATTAAACAGCGGTCTTTACAAATCACGGGTAAATGTTGAAAAACTGCCTGATTATTTGACACTGGGTTATGTTTCTTCCGAGGAAACCTTATACAAGGATATTTTAAAGCTGCCGGCATCAACTTTGGGAACGAAGCATCTTGGTCATTCCCTTGAAACAATTCAGTACTGGGATTGGATTAATGAAAAATCATTGGCAAGGTATGAGAACTTTGATTTCAATAATGAGGATGCTGTCACAGAACATATCAGGTATCTGGTTATTGCTGCTGTTGAAAAAAGGCTGGTTAGTGATGTCCCACTTGGATGCTTTCTTAGTGGAGGAGTTGATTCTCCCATTATTGCCGGTATTATTTCAAAAATTTTGAATAAACCAATAAAAACATTCACGATAGGTTTTTCGGATAATCCAGACTTCGATGAATCCGAGGCCGCATCAGTTTATGCCAGGCGATTTGGCACTATTCATTCCAATCATCGTGTAGAACTCAATCCTGAGTCGACATTCAAGGAACTTCTGCATTTCCATGACGAACCCTATGGAGATACATCATCTTTACCAACATATTGTATATGCAAAGAAACCAGAAAACTTGTAACAGTAAGTTTAAGTGGTGATGGAGGGGATGAACTTTTTGCAGGTTATCCCAGATTTAAAAACATCTTGAAAGTTTCTGCATTTCCTCACAGCTTAAAAAAAATTCCGGGATTTCTCTCTCAATGTTTACCAACTACACAAAACTACTATCATCCACTTTTAAAACTAAAGCGATATATGAGGTACTTATCCCTGGAGCCAGTTAATTGTTTTTTGGATTGGAACAGCTTTATGTTTCAGCATGAATTAACATCTCTTTTAAACAGTTCGTTTAATATCAAGGAGAATAGAAAAAAAATTATCTCCCGGTGGAGCAATTTTCATGAGACGCATGAAAGCAATGATACCTTGAATAAATTTTTATATTTAAATTACAAGACGTACTTATATGATGATCTGAATATAAAAGTGGATAAGATGTCCATGGCCAATAGTCTGGAAATCAGGTCACCATTTCTGGATAAGGATCTTACCGAGTTTTGCGCTCTCATGCCGGCACACTATAAACTAAATGGAAACATAACAAAATATATACTTAAAAAGGCATTTCCCGATCTATTAACCACGGAAGATTTAAATAGACGAAAGCAAGGATTCGCCATTCCTGTAAATGATTATTTTTCAGGGCCTTTGAAAAAACTTTTTGTCGATAATATGTATGATCAATCCGCGAACATTTATAAATTTCTAAATTATAAAAATACAAAAATCTATATGGATCAACATTTTTCAAAATCAAAACTTCTCGGGCAACAATTTTGGCTTTTATTAAATCTTAAATTCTGGCTGGATTCGTTTTCTTGATTATAACGTTGTTCATTGACGGTTTTGTAAGGTTGGGATTACCATCAAAATAACAGGTTTAAGGAAATTTTAAATGAAAATAATGCTAATAATTGTATTAATGATTTTTTCTGTACAATCGCATGCTTTTAATTGGAAAAAATGCCGAAAAAACTATACTGGGCATTGGTTTCCGGCAATGTTCACCCTCGTAGGTAGTTCAAGTTCATATATTTCTTCGACAGGAGATTGCTCTGCTTTTGCCATGGTTCAAGAAAACAAGAAAAAACTTTACGTCGCTCAAAACCTGGACAATCTTCAAATAGACATCGCCAGAGGACAAGGCGAATATCTTGACGCTTACGCCGCTCTTTCTGGTTGTCACAAGTCAGAATATTTTAACAAGATTTTACAAAGCAACTACAAGACAATTTTCGGGGAAAACATTGATAGCTCTCCCCATGAAGTTTATGAGGCGACGAACGAGTTGATAGAATTATCAACAGAACTCAAGGGAACTTGTTTTTTGATTTGAAACTTTCACACGCTCCGGAGCGTGTAAATTCCGCTTCATCTTGTTTGCTCCAAAGATTTTTATCCCGGCACGTATGTTGCAATTTCTGCAAATAA
>JAGLPP010000055.1 GCA_023137315.1 Bacteriovoracaceae bacterium | reverse complement strand
ATCCACAACATTCTGGAATATCTCGTAAATTTCATCAATAACTTTAATGGATATATCTTTCTGAAAAATTGATGGCCAGTTAGATTTATAAGAATCTAACTTACGTGATATAATGCCAAATACGTAAATTGTGTTATTGCGGTGAAACTGATCCACTCATTGAAATCTCACAGATGATAACCCCTTAATTTCATAATAAAATGAACCATGCTACCAATTAAAAATTGCAATCACCTTTGATTATTTTCAGTAGTGTGTTACACTACATAAATAGGGAGTGAAGGTGGCAAAATTTAAGTTTATTTATTGGCTTTTGGAGTTCTTGCAATCTCAAAGTGATTTTATCTTTGATTGGGATGAAGGAAATATGGTTAAGAGTAAAGAAAAGCATGGTGTAACAATCCAGATGGTTGAGTCATGTTTTTTAGATAATAATTTGTTGGCCCTCGGGGAGCAATATCATCCGAGTGTTGATGAAGAACGATATGGGATGGTTGGTAAAGCGAATACAAATGAAGTTATTTTTATTTGTTTTACTATTAGAGAGGGAAAAATCCGCCCAATAAGTGCAAGATTTGCAAATAAAAAGGAAAGAGGTATTTATGAAGAAATATGCTAAATCAAAATCAGATTATGATGAAGTTGAATTTGATGAAGACGAGGTAAGAAAATCCAGAAAGATTGGTAGAAAAATGCCTACAAGTGTTTCTTTATCTCCTGAAGTTGTGGAAGAGCTGAAAAAAATTGCCAATAAAAAAGGTATTCCGTACCAAGTTTTAATGAGAAGTTTCATCATAGAGGGACTTGAGAAGATGAAAAAAGCCTCTTGATAATTTCCGGCCAAGTTAAGTTTGGCATTTACTCCAACCCGCCAATCCCGCCGAATCAGTGAAACATCGTTAAAAATAATGAAACAAGATGAAAAACGAAAACGTGGCAAAGGCTCTTTATCATTGTAGTTACGCGATTTTCTTGGGTTTTAAAAAAGTCAGAAAGACGCCTCGGGTAGTTCGGGCACGGCACTTTATCCTATTGTTTTTATTAATCTTTTGTGAGTTCAAAAGTTGATTCGAACTGAATAGGAAAAAGGGTTGAGGTCTGGGGTAATTTTCTTACAGGGGAGTATATAATCATAGCTGTTAATCCATTCAAGAAAATCGTTATTCATATCTTGATGAGTAATAATATCTGAGGATTTAATTAGGCCGTAACTTTGCTCAAAATCTCTTATGGTGCTTTTCAAAAGCTCCATATCTGAATCAAGTTTTGGTAATTTTTGTGAAATTGAGATAATTTTTTCATTTTGTTTTTTTAATATGCCATGATGCCCTGATAAGGCTAAAAAGGTAAAGTTGATACTGTCTATGGAGAGTTCTTTTTTTAATCTGGAATAAAGAGATTCAACAAAATCAACTCCATTAGGAGTGCCACCTTTTGATCTAATATGTATTCCACCAAGGAGAAGAATAATTTTACTAAAATGTTTCTTTTTTATTTGAGATAGAGACTCTTGAAAAAGAAAATTTTCTCTTAGTAGGCAGTGTCCATTTTTTAATGCATCGAAAGCCTGATTTGATTTTTTGAGTTTATCAAATGAGATTGAGTTTGCTATATCAAAAAAATGTTTATTCTCTTGATGCGTAAAAATATCAATAAAAGAACAGTTAAGCATGTTTGGGTTTTTTTGACTTAGAGAAGCAAGCTCCTTATAAAAAGATACTTGGCCAGCAGAAGCTTTCGGGTCATTTTTGATAATATTCAAAAAATCATTTTCATTTCCATTCAGATATTTTTTGAAATCAGGTCCCAACCACCATCCTTTTTCTAAAAGAATCAGAATATTGTGATTCTTTTCCACAAGGTTTTTTATCACCATTGATATTATTGGATAATATTCATTAACCCTATGAGGAGTTTCTCCAAAACCGATCATGTCATAATTATTAACTATATTAAATATTGAGGGGACTAATCCATGTATGTTATTTTTGATAGATTTTATGAATGTCTGGCGAATCATAGATACTTTTCCATCTCAGAACTTTTCTTACCAGTTTTGGTTTCCTTATAACCTAAACTTTTATATAGCTTGTAAGCAATTTCATTGTGAAAAAAAACATGTAAACCAATAGCTTTGGCTGACAATTCTCGAGCCATATCCTCAATTAACGAAATAGCTTTTTTACTATATCCTTGCCCGCGAAACTGTTTTTTTATTTCAAAATCATAAATAAAAACCTTTTTTAATTCATGTTCTAGAAAAGTGCATATCCAAAACATACCAAAGTCTTGACTGTTAGAGACGATCTTATAGAAGTAATTATCTTTGGTGTTAAATCCATCAGGTAAGGTTTTTTGAAACTCTTGGTTGGAGATTTCAAGTGCTTCCTTAAAAGATATATTTCGAGATTTTTGTATCTCTTTGGCATAATTATTTTCACTTTGGTTTAAATAATCATTAAAGTCTTGTTGTGAATAATCTTTTAAAATCATATCTTACCTGTTTTATAATACTTCTTATGATTGAGATGAATGTTGAAAATAGTAATACATCGTTATCGAAATGTCTTTTTTGCTGACTTAGTCTAATTTGATGTAGTGAATTGTATCGCTGCCATAATTTACTTCGTTGACAATTTTTCCTGTTTTATTGATAAACAAAGCACCGCCACAGGCCTTTTCATGATTATTGTCCAACGCATTTACAATAATGGTCGTACAACCATATTTTTGAACCTGAGAGCAGTAATCCAACTTTGCTCGTTTGTTCCATGCCTCAATATGGTCCGAATATTCCGGTTTGTAGCAATTTTTGGAAGAATCCTCTTTTTCACAATCCAAATCATCGCAATCATTTTTAAAGTTAGAGCAAAAATCCATTTTACCAAGGCATCTATCCATTGGCATAAATACTATATAGGGTTGTTTTTTGACGAGTTCGGCAATAACGAAGTCGTTAAAGATATCACCACAGAGAATCATGGATACACTGCCAAGTTTTGTTTTAAAACAGTTAACGGTTTTTCCCTTGCTGATGGGGCCACCTTCCATTATTTTTCGGTGCTTTCCCAAAATTTCTCCGCCGGAAATGTATAAAGAACTATTAAAGATATCTTCATGATCCTGTTCCAGACATCCAAATATAATGTCAATATTTTTATCTTTGGTTTCAGCTTTAATTTTATTAACAAATGGATCGTTGTTAATATTTATAGCTTGTTTGGCGGACTCATCATCAAACAAATAATTGTAACCTGTTATACAATATTCTGGAAAGCATATGACGTTGGCCTTATTTTGAACGGCCTTGTTAATTCTACTTAGAATTCTTTCCTCATTGCAAATTCGATTTTTCCATTCCACCAATATGGGTGATAATGCCACTAACATTTATATTCTCTCATTTTTTATTTTGATACTATTGAATTTCTACACCATATGTATATGTATTTGCAATAAAATGCCTGAATTGACTATAAGTTGGGTAGGTTATAATTGCAGATTATTCCTCTTGCTACAGAAAAGATGCAATCTATAATGAAGGTTTAATTTAAAATTCATAAGGAGAATCCATGAAACATCTTTTTGTTGTAGTATTATTATCAGCTATTATTTCGTCTTGTGGGACATTTGGTCCGAAACCACATGTTGTTTATCACCGTCCGGATTTAAAGACAGAGGTTTCCAAATTAATTGTATTTCCGGTTACCGATTTTGAAGGACGACAATCAGAAGGTGCCAAGAAATTGGACAGCTCTGTAGTAAGTGCCTGGGCCGAACTGTATGGAAAGGACAAGGTTATTCCGGGAGGGACTGTTCTTTATAAACTGATCCAGGGTCGTAACAAGAATTCCTATGGTAAACTTATTCATTCGCTTGATAACGTGAGCCAGGTTGAGCAATTACACAAGAATCCAAGGATTAGAAAATTTATCTCCAGAGTTACAAAGAAATTTGGAAATTACCATTTTGCCTTTGCAATTGAAAATGGTGGACCGAAGTTTTATGAGAACGGAAAGCCCGTACTTCTTCACATTGGATTGTTTGATTCAAAAAACATGACCTGGAAATGGATTACAAAGATTCAGGATAAAAAAGGAACATTATCCTTTGGTGGATATAATGCCTCTTCTATAAATATGGTTTCAAATAGTTTTGATATGATTGAAACTCTTGAAAAGAGTGGAAGAAAACCTTCCTCTCAAAAATAATTATAATATGGTTATCAGCGACCTTATTGTATGGTAGCTGATAACCATCGTTTACATAAAGGACTGCATATAAAACAGAATAAAGTTATCTCTTATTATTTCGATTTTCTTTCCCCATATTCATATCTTTCCTGGCATTGGGTGAGAAAGCAGGTTTTGGATCAAAAATTGAGTATTGATTTGATTCCGGTTTTTATGATAAAAGTTATAAAAAATTATACGGACACCGGCCCTGCGGAGATTCCACCCAAAAGGGATTATTTATTTAAAACATGTCAAAGGGTTGCCAGACAAAATCTGATTCCCTTTAACATCCCAGGCAGATTGCCATTCAATTCCCTGCATGCTTTAAGATTGTCACTAAAGGAAACATCAAACAAACAGTTTGAAATTATTGATGCGATTTTTATGGCCGGTTGGGCGGAGGGAAGAGATATTGGTGACAAGGAAGTGTTGAAGGATATTCTCTTGTCAATAAAACTTCCTGCGGATGAGCTTATGGATAAAATTTCTGGTAAAGAATGCGGATTATCCCTGAAGGAAAATACAAAAAATGCCATTTCCAACAACGTTTTTGGTGTTCCGACATTTATAGCGGATAATGAGCTTTTTTGGGGTAATGATTCAATACCATTTTTGGAGATGTTTTTACATGGCAAAGATCTTCTGAATGATTCCGATTTGGAAATGTTCGTGGATTTTCAAAAGTCGTATGATGCTGTTTCCAAATCGGTAAGATATTCCAAAGAAAATTTATGACGTTATTGTTGTAGTATGAATTCAGGCACTTTTATCCCTTTTCTTTTTAGTATCTTGATTGCTTCTTCTGGATTTGCGCCGTGATTAATAAGCATGGAGATGATTCCAAAATCAATATTATCACCTCTTCCAATGGCATATCGAATAGGTGTATGGCCAAAGGTTGTTTTTTGGTTTGGATTGGCACCAAGTTCGAGTAATTTCTCAAGTAATTCAAAATTACTGTTTTGAGCTGCATACATAAGAGGTGTTCTGTTTTTATCATCCGTGGGATCAACATTGGCATTGGCACTGATTAGCCATAGTGCAATCCCGGTGAGGGCCCTCTGTGCTGCAAAATGCAGGGCCGTATTACCTGTGTCGTCGTCTTTTATATCAATGGCCGATTGATCTCGGGAATGGATGAGTTTTACAATATGAATATTTTCTCCAAGGACCGCCAGCATTAAGAGCGTTTTTCCCTTGCCATCAGTGCTTTCGATGATATTTTTCGGGGCCCGTTCAAGAATTTGATGAGCTGTCAGATAATCACCATTCAATATTGAAGTTTGTAGTATTTGTTCAATGAATTCGGTGGAAAAAATTTTGTTTGAAAGGAGTTTAAATATAATTTTATGATATCCATTTTCCTCAAACTCCTCCTCGTAATCCATTATGACATTTTTACTTACGGCCATGTTAAGATTTTTTTCAATATCCTGAATGACAACATTATTTTCAAGAAGATGTTTAAAAATCAGGTAGTGGCCTTGAGAGATGGATGAGCTTAATGCCGGTTCAAACAGTGATTTTTCGGTGGCGTTTAAGTTAAGTATTTCAATCTCTCTTTTTCCTGTATTTGGATCAATGAATTCTTTCAAGGCAAAGGTGTCCGGAGTTATTGTATTATTTAAAAAGTCTGTGTAATTTTCCTGTATATCACTTATTTTTTTAATGATCTCAAGGTTGTTTGATATGATGGCACTTAGATAGATTGATTGTTTTCGCGAAAGATCAATTGAATTCCAGATGATTTGTTCGGAAAGCATGGAAAAGATTTTCTCATTGCCGGAAAAGGCCGTGTATGTCAAAGCATCGATATTGTTTTTGTCCTGAACAAGGACATCAGCATTTTTTGAAAGCAATATTTCAACATTTTTTTCTGAACCGGTTAGAACGGCCCAAATAAGTGGTGTGGTTCCGTTTTTTGCAATGTGGTTGATACTGGCATTGTAGTCCAAAAGAAGACTTACTATCTTTGTGTTTTTTGTATTGATGGCGTCAAAGAGCGGGGTTCGTCCGGTTTTTTCTATTAGATTATCAGGGTTTGCATTATTTTTTAGTAGCTCTTCCACTATTTCAACATTTTTCCTGTAGATGGCAATATTCAACGGAGTGGCGTCGTTTTTCAATTTGGCATTAATATCCATATTTTTTGCAATAAGGATTTTTGCAAGAGCGGTCATTGAGTTGTCTATTGCAAAATGGAGAATGTTTGCGTGGTCAACATTTCTTTTTTGTGCAAGATTCTTGATTTGATCGACATATTGAAGAAGTACTTCTTTTTTCATCATAAGATCAATCATATACATGAATGCAGACATTTTTTGTGAATCGGAATCATTCGGGTCGGCATCATTGTCCAGAAGAAAATTGATATGATTTGGTTTTGCCGCCTTACAGGCAAAAATCAAGGCGGACTCACCATCGTTATTTTTAAGTGAGATTTTTGGTTTATGTGAGAGTAGTTTTTCCAAAAGGGTGCTGTAGTCACTTGAGGCAAGGTACATAAGGGCCGTATTTCCCTTGTAATCCTGAATATCGACGGTCAGGTCTTTTCGCTCAAGAAGAATTTCGAGAATTTCACTGTTTTCCATGGAGGCGGCAAGTGTTAGAGCATTGAGTTTGTTTTTTGAGACAATGTTGATGTCAATTTTTTCATGTTCCAGGAGCATTTTTGCCATGTTTGTTCTTTTTTTGTAGATGGCGGCCATTAGCAGGGTGACGTGTTTTTTATTTTTGGCATTGACGTTGGTTTTTTTGTCTTTGAGAAGTTTTTCAAATTCTTTTTGCTCGTTTGCAATGATGGCCTTAAAAAGCTTCAGATTGACATTTTCAGCAGTAAACGACTGATATGAAAAGAGTAGTAATATAACGAGTATGACCTTTTTCAAAAAATCTCCATACCTTTGGCATGTGTCTAAAAATCAGACAGACTACGCCGTGGTAACCACTTGTTTTTATTATGGCATTAATGCCGTTACTATTTAGATTGCAAGTTATGTTCCGTGTATGATTTAGCCGATTATAACTGATGATTTATTACAATTGTCTGGTCTTACTGTTTCCGCTCTCCTATATAGTGAGGCAAAAGAGATAACATGAGAAAATTTGATACAGATGTGGCACCAGGAAAGATTAATCCGGGTTCCATCAAGAAAATTCTTCCATTCTTCAGTGGTTACAAAAAAACGATTATTTTGGCAGTTATTACTATCAGTTTTGCAACTTTCTTAGGTGCTATTCTTCCTCTTATTTTTCGTGAGCTTATTGATAATGCGATTCCATCCAGAAGTATGGATGCCATTTTAAAAGTGGGGGTTCTATATTTTGGAGTTCTATTTTTCTCCGTTGGTATTCAGTTTGTGCAACAGTTGATTGTTGGATACATGGGAATTGAGATAGTTGGTAAAGTCAAGCTCAAGCTTTTAAAGCATATGTTTAATCTCTCCATTTCTTTTTTTGATAAACATGGAACAGGAAAACTTATCAGTCGAATTGAATCCGATGCCCAGCAACTCTACATGCTTTTTTCAGCAGTGGGGCTTAATTTGGTTTGGGCCTCTTTGAACCTGATTATTTCCTTGTGTATTATGACATGGGTTAACTACAAACTGACCTTGTTTGTAATTGTAATCGCCCCGATTTACTTTGTTATTTCTTACGTTGCCTTTAAAAAAATGCGTCCAATGTTTAGAAGAGAGCGTGAAATTTACGCCAGCATTACCGGTTTTTTAGCAGAACACATCAAGGGTATTTCCACTATCCGTAGCATGGGCAACATCGCGTGGTCCAAAAAGAAGTTTGATGATATGAACGAAGAAAAATGGAAATACTCGGTAAAAATCCATTTTTTTCAAACAATGATCTGGTCCATCCTGCTAATAACTCCCAACATGGTTATCGCCGTTATTTTATATAAAAGTGTGGGTTGGATTGCTGCGGAACTCATTACCATCGGGACGGTGTGGATGTTTATCCAGTATATAATGAGTTCCATTCATCCACTGATAATCATTTCGGAACAGGTCAGTGAAATCCAGAAATCCCTTGGGGCGAGTGATCGTATCTTTGAAATTCTGGAGACCAAGTCCCTGGTAAATGATCCAAAACAACCGGTAATCCTTCATACTTTCCAGAAAAAAATAGAATTTAAAAATGTAAGTTTCCACTATGTGGAAGGTGAGCCGGTTCTGGATAATATTTCCTTTGAGATTGAAAAAGGCAGTACGGTGGCCATAGTTGGTCCGACTGGTTCCGGTAAAAGCACCATTATCTCCCTGCTATGTCGTTTTTATGATCCTTTGAGTGGATCAATTCTAATTGATGGCGTTGACATCCGGGACATTTCACGTCAAAACCTTCGTTCCTTTTTGGGACTTGTTTTACAGGACATCTATCTTTTTCCCGATAATATATTGGAAAACCTCAGGGTTTTTCGCAAGGATATTCCAACGCTTCAGGTGGAGCAGGCGGCCAGACATGTTGATGCCTGGAAATTTATTTCACGTTTGCCTGATGGAATAAAAACCTCTTTGGCCGAAGAAGGCGGAAATTTCTCCTATGGAGAAAGACAACTACTGTCGTTCGCCCGTGCTCTCACTTTTTCGCCTGAGATTCTGATTATGGATGAGGCCACCAGTTCAGTCGATCCTCAAACCGAAGCTTTAATTCAAAAAAGTCTTAAAAAACTAACCTCTGGCAGAACCTCGATAGTGGTGGCCCACAGGCTTTCCACCATAGTGGATGCGGATAATATTCTGGTTCTCTCTGATGGAAAAATAGTGGAACGCGGAGACCACAATGAACTCATGAGTCATGAAGGAATCTATCATTCCTATTTCCTGAAACAAAACAGAAGTAACTTGTTTGGAGGAGAGGAATGAAAAGATACATGCTCTGGTTCTCACAATATTGGAAAAAAACAAAGTGGCGCATGGTACTGGCCATGATCATTACAGTTTTAACAATTGCTGCAAAGACCGGTTTTCCTCTATTTTTAAAATTTATTATTGATGAGCTGAGCGGTGATTTTAAATCAGATCATGTCTACCATTTGATCCTGCTTTTTGTTGTTTTCTCCGTGGTTAATGAAGTACTTCGTGGGGGACTTCCATTCCTCAGGGGATATCTTAACCTGGTCTACGCCTCAATGATCAGAACAGATTATTATAAATGGCTGACAACCAAAACCTCATTATTTTTTAACAAGTTCAAGACTGGGGATTTAATTACACGTCTGACAGATGATATCGATGGACATTGGATGCGAATAATGTGGTACTCCTGCTCTGGAATTCTCAGGCCACTCGAGGCCATTTTGATTCTGTGTTTTACTCTTGGTGTTATGTTCTGGTACTCGGTCCCTCTAACACTTTGTACTTTTCTCCCATTACCTGTGCTGTTGTACGTTCTCCATCTGTTGGATGGTAAAATAATCACCTACACAATAGATAAGCAGAAATCCATTTCTCATTGTAATAATATTTTGGAGACCAGCTTTTCCGGGATTCGGGTGATAAAAACCACTCTTTCTGAAAAGCATCAGCATGATCTTTATAGCAAGGCCACAGTTGACCGGGTGGCGAAGGAAAAAAAGTTTTTACTGGTAAATCAGCTGGTTCATCTTTCCGCAATGCTTGTTAACCATGCAGGTTCAATAATCGTTATTTTTATTGGTGGTTATCTGGCCGTCAAAGGTCGGATGACAATAGGAACCCTGGTCATGTTTATTCTATATTTGCAAAACCTGATAGAACCAATATGGACTTTAAGCCTCTTCTATGCCTCATCCAAGCAGATTTTCAAGTACGTGGATCGCTTGATGGAAATTGAAACTGTAGGCCATGATCTTGATCCCAATCCACTTGGTGTGAAAATTAAACAAATTGAATCATTGGTGCTTGAAGATATTAGCTGGCGTTACGAGGATAAAGGGCATGATGTTTTTAAAAATATAAATCTCACCATCAATAAAGGCGAAAAGATTGCCATTATGGGAGGTGTTGGCAGTGGTAAAAGTTCTCTTCTGGAACTCATAAGTGCCAATCTTACGCTGGAGAAAGGAAAAATTATCGTTAATGGCCATCTAGTTTCGGAACTTGAACGCAAAAGTTTTGTCAGGCAGGTGGGATACGTAAGACAGGAAAATATTCTTTTTTCGGAAACCATCAGACAAAACATTCTGCTGGGAGATGATTTTACAGGCCCTGAAATTGATAAGGTACTTACTCATGCCATGATCAAAGATGAGGTGGATTCCTTTCGTGACGGAATTGAAACTATTGTTGGACAGAAAGGGGCCTCTCTTTCAGGCGGACAAAAGCAAAGACTGGCCTTGGCCAGAACCTTGATCAGAAACCCTTCTCTCTTGCTGCTTGATGACTGTACTGCAGCAATGGATGCCGAAACAGAGGAAAAGTTCTGGGACTTTTTCGGTCAATCCTATCATGATACTACATGTATCGTGGTTACCCACCGCCTTTCCACTGCTGCGAGGGCCGATAGAATCCTCTTTTTGGATGATAAAGGTATGGCATTCATTAAACCGAATGACCTGACAAAACACTGGTCCACAATCAATCCGGCTACCTGACATTTATATATGCACTGGATTTTGTCCTTTCTTGCATGTACACTTTGATTTGTCTGTTTACGCGATTGGAGGCCTGTGTGTTCGGATTTGGTGCCGGTGAAATTCTTGTAATTATCTTTTTGGCATTGATCCTTCTGGGACCGAAAAAAATTCCACAAATAGCAAGAATGATGGGGAGAGGTTTTAGGGAGTTTCACAAGGCCAAGGATGGTTTTCTTGAGGAACTTCACAGGGAGGAGCGTAAAACAGAATTATCCGATGAAACTGAACAACTAAAGCAATAAGCGGGGTTATTATGTTTGGACTTGGTACAGGTGAAATCTTTCTGATAGTGGTTGCCATTTTTGTACTTTTTGGAGTCAAAAGAATCCCTGAACTCGGGCACTCTATTGGAAAAGGCATAAAGAACTTCAAAAAAGGTCTGAATGACCGATCTTCCGACTAACCTATTGAAATTATTATTCCCACTTTCGTAATGGAATCTACAGAATTTACCGAATAGCACGGTAGATGATTTTAAGAATTTTTTTTGTGACATTCATTTTTCTTGTAATTGTTTCCTGCAGTGGAAATCAGTTGAGAGGTGTAGGTGGCCCGGGAGGCGCTGAAATTTGCGGTATACAACCAGACCTCAATGGCCATAACGGAGTCTTGCGGGAGAGGATCTATAAATTTGACAAAACATTGCAGGAGTTGTCGAGATTGAGTTTTTACCACGGAAAAATTCTTTCTCCAGGTTTTATTCGGGAGGACGTGAAAACAAACAGGATAAAACTAATTGTGGTGATGGATCGATGGGGAAATTTTTATGGAGTCGATGAAACCATAGGAACCCTGCCGTTTGATGGAGAAGAGCTTTTTGTCAGACATTCATCACTTTTGGAAGATGGAGAAGTGGCCTTCGCTGGTAGAATGGAGCTTGTTGGACAGTATTTGTGGGGGCAAAAATATTGGAAGATAGAAAAGATTTCAAATGAAAGCGGGTATTTTCTTTCGGATTCCTTGCATCTTGTTCAAGCATTGCATGAACTAAAGCTGAATAAAATCGGCCCACGGTCGATGCAAATTGAAATTTTTGTTGATAAATGGGCACTTTCACATGGGCCGGTCCGGAAACTTTTTAAACGGATTGGTGTGTCAGTGAACGAGAATATTCTCTATAAGAGTGGAAAATATAAAAATGTAAAACTTGAAAAGGTGAGTTTACATAATGGTCTGATTCCGCCGCTTCACCGTGATGAAAGAAAAGAAGCACTTTTTTATTCGATGTATGCCTTCACGGATGCCGTCAAAAACAATAAAAACGGGGATTATCTTGAAATTTGGAGGAGGGTTTCAAGCACGAAAGGGATGGAAGTTGATCCTGTGATTCTTTTAGGAAAGCTTAAAAAGCGTGTGTATTCAAAAAAAGAGGAGGAGCTTGTTGTTTCGCTGGTTCTTTCAGTGTTTGCGGAAAAAGGTGAGAACCTGGTGCATTCAGGAATTCTTCTTGAGACAGGTGGGAAAAATTCTTTTAGTAAAACGGCAAGGCTTCTCTGGAAACAAAGAAAAAATGATCCACATAATATTATTTTGGATGAATATATCCCAAGGAATGAGGCCGGACATAAAATGAGCTGGTATTCCATGCGTATACGAAAGCTAAGAAGGAAAAGAGGCCCAGCAGTGGCGACTGAAATTGTTCACAATTATGCCACACAGATCAAAAAATATGCGGATAAATTCGATCCTGATATTGTTATTGGTGTTTCAAATAAAACAAGTGCAATTGGAGCGACTCATTTTCTCGCAAAAGAGGTGGCGAGCCTTGTAGGATCAGACTATGTGCCACAGGGGATTAACATGGATGTTAACGGTAAAGTCGTTTTTTTGATAAATGATAATCTGGCAGCCGGTGTGTCTGTGGAAAAGATTCGTTATCTTCTTTACAGGGCCGGGGCGCAAAAGGTCTATTCCATCAGTTTTGGTGCAGCACCTTGTTTTATTTAATAAGTGGAATCCAATCGGAGAATAGAAAATTAACTCTTCCGATAAGAAGCGAAATTCTTGCCATGACAGTATAGCCAAAGGACGCTCCAAACGAAACCATGAGAAACCAAATTCCCAATTTCGCCGTCCAACCGACAGGACCCTTATGCTCAACGGAAAAGAAAAAATAAACGAGGGTACTGATAACGACAATGAAAATCAACAATGCCCCCCACTGTATTCCACCAGCTCCCCAGAGGGCAACCATCGTTGGTTGTGCCTGTTTTAAGATATGGGAATTAATGTAGTTGGGAATCGTAAATCCAGCTCCAAAACCAATCAATGCGGCAAAGGTTATACGACTGAGCCAACTGAACTTGGGAACGAGTCTGGTGTAAACCAGAAGACCAAGTATTGTTGGAATTGACACAGAGATTGTTTTACCCAAAATTGCCCAGTTTGAAGTTTCATTTCCAAGATCGCGAAATGCAAAAATCACATCCGGCAGGATTACGTTGTACCATGTAACGATGAACAGGTATGCAGTTGCAAGCCCGACATATAAATGCTCGGCAATTTTAAAGATGGGATTATCCTTGTAAAGAAAGCTGTACAGGGCAATAGTTAAAGCAGCTGCCACCATGATACCGATTCCGTCCCATCCCCATTTAAGACTTCCAGTTCCCAGTAATATTCCATTAATTATTATTAGTATTGCGAAGAATATAACAATTATAATGGAGTCTTTTTTTATTGTACTGGTGCTCATTGCTGACCTCTCTTTCTTTTTTCCAGATAACGATTACCCAGAAAACAGATATTACCAAACAGAATAAAGAAAATTAAAACAAGATGTGCAACGGATTGAGGTTTTATTCCCTTGGTCGCAGTGGAAGGTTTATTAATAAGTTTCTCATATTGAGCCGCTCCGGCAAGACCGCCGAGTAATCCGCTTAGCTGTCCTGACTGGAGGAAAGGAAAGAAGTCGGGGGCCATTACAGCTGTACAGGCTCCGCCAAAGTCATAATTGAATTTTGATTGGGAAAAGACAATCCATTCTTCAATCCCGCCATTTCCCGCAGAAAGTGAAATTACATAATCAATATCGCGTATTGTTCTTATATTTCTTGTAATCGGCAATTTACTTGTTTTTATTCCCCTTGAATCTGTTGGCAATGTTCCCTGAAAATCGGTGGAAAGACTTCTCATGAACAACCCTGCGCCTGATTTATAACCAAGATAGGCCCAATCTTTTCCATTTTCTTTTTTATACTCTTTTGAGACTTTGGCAAAGATCTGCTTGGCAAGCGCAACTCCATTTGGCCAGTTGCCTATGCCTACAACTTTTGCTCCACTCATAAAGGCATGTGAAAGAATGGCAATGGCTGCAGGTTCAAGCTCCGCTTTGGTGGAGTTGTCAAAGTCAAAAGACATGAGAATGGTCCCACCTTTTTTTCCGACGTTCTCTATCTTGTTGTAAACTTTTTTAACATTTTTATTGGCGACAATAGGAAGATCAAAATCCACAAGAAAAGGGATTAAAACTGAAAGCGCAATAAAAACAAAGATGATTCTTCTGTCAATGTTAAACAGTTTTTCCATCATTCGCCACCTCCCATGTAGGAACGTTCAATACCGAAAATAATTCTAAGCGAAGTGGAAATAGCACCAAGGGCAATACCAAAAAAGATAGCTCTTTTTACCGCCATATTGGGATATTCCAAAAGCCACTGGGCAATTTCCGGAAAACCTTTCCAAATCATACCGGAAATTGGAACAACTCCAAACATGACCAAAACTGCGGCAAGAAGTAGAATACCGGCCTCAATTGATTTTGCCCTGAACGTTCTGTAAGCCGCCGAGGCGATAAAGAATGCAAGAATTGAAAACATTGTTGCCTGGCACGGAGTGAAAGCGTACTGGTAAAGCCATTGAATCTGCCCTCTTTCCACTTGCGTATTCCAAAAGAATTCACCTTGATTATAAAGGCCGAAAAAAAGCATGACAAAAAAACCGATATAAACCAGAAGTGAATATCCCCAACCGACATTTTTTCTTTTAATCTTGCTCCAATGCATTTGTAAAAGACTATAAAGTCCGAGAAAGGCAACAATTGCAAAAACAATGATCAATCCTTTCATGATGGATTTAGTTAATTCCTCACTTGTCTGATGTGGGATATAGTCTCCGAGAATCCCTATCCAACCAAGTATGAAGGCTATGGAAAGCGGTAAGGTTTTTTTCCAAAAGTTCATTTATTACTCCCTTACATCGGCCAGAATATTTGGGCGAAACCCAAATAGCCAAAAGTTGTACACAATGTTCCAATAATCAGTACAAGGATGATTGCAAGTTTTCCGATATCCTGTCCCTTTAGACTTCCCAAAAGTTTTGGTTCCCTGGAAAGATAGGCACTTGCCGCATACAATTCCTCTCCAATCAACGTGTAATCACAAGTTGTAATGAAAAACGGAATCTGTGTAAATGCATCGGTTCCTGCTATCTGAATGGAACCTGCTGAATTTCCTGTTTCAGAAAGCAGAAGTGATTCTGCATAAAAATAACCAAAATAAAAATTTGCCGCAGGCTTTTCTCTTACCATCAATCCCTCAACTGCTGCTGCATAGCTGAACTGTTCGGAGGATGCAAAATAAACATTTTCTTCTTTGTAAGCATCTGGACGTCCTGCTTCGATGTAGGATTCCTTAACCGTTTCACGACTGACTTGCTGAATTACAGGATCCCAGTTGGCAACTTTTAGTTCAGTATCAAACTCGGCCACTCTCTTGGCAATCCTTCCAAGAATATTAATTGCTGCGATGGTGGGAACCTCATGAATATATTTCAATCCATGGACAAAAAGAACTGATTTTCCCATCTCGGTTGCACGTCCCATGGCATCGTCCATGGCCTCAAGACCGGCAATTCTTCTTATAAATAAATTCGGATTTCGTTTGGCAATATTGATGAAAAGAAGAATCACAATCATAAGAAAGAGAAACAGGATAAAACTATTAAGCTTGTTCCAGGCAAACCAATTTCCGCATGGAATGACTTCAAATGTTTCAGGATGCATGGATAAAAGTCCATTTTTCCCTTCTTTCACTCCTATTCTTATAAAGTACCTGGTGTTGGGGGCGATCATTTTATTTTTGGATTTTTTGCCGTCCACAATTATAAAGCTGTCCAATTTGTAGGCGTGCCAGTTACTGTTTTCTTTTTTAAGTCCAAAAACTGATTTATAATCGCTTTTGAAATTCAAGGCAGCGGACATGGCACCCTGTGTATGGAAAGGACCGGCGGGATTTTCCGATACAAAGATGGTGTAAAAAGTGTTTTCCGTCTCGTTAGTCGTCCTTTTCCAAACAACAAACAGGGATTTTCCGTTGTCGTTTGGTGCATCAAAAACATCCACGCCATCCGGAGGCATTAAATTTCCCCAGGCAAGGATCGGTAAAATCGTCAGCATGAGAAGTAATTTTTTCAAAGAAACCTCCATCACCTTTTATTATCTTTTTTTTTCGGTTTTTGTTCCATCTGTTCTATTCGTTCAACTAAAAGTTTTATGGAACATCTTTTTTCGAGAATTTTTTCCAGTCGATTATATTCGAATTTTGTGAGAAGAGTTCCAAGAGTCGGCCTCATAAAGGTCATAATCTGGCTTCCAACGAAATTAAGTGGACTCATTGTTTCCAAAAACATGATGGCCGGAACTGTAAGTTTTCTTCTGACAAGAAAATTTGCAATTTTATCAAGAAGAGCAATATCTTCAGTGGTGATTTCATCACGACCGTCTTCAACGGCGAAGGCATGAGCAATGGCGTTTTTAAAACTTGCAAGGTTCATTTTTTCAATCCAGTTGTTTTTTTACCAGTTTGACAACCTTTTCCATGTCTACTTTTTTGTTAAACTTCAAGAATAATCCCCGAAAAGAGTCCAGCCTCGAAGGGTTAGACAAGGGAGAGAGAAATATTCCTTCCTTACTTATACAGTAACGATTGTAATAATTCCAACTTTTATGATTTTCAAAGGATAGCAAACGACTGGTTATTCCCGTTTCATCAAGAACGTATTTACGGGGAAGGAAATATCCATTGAGCGAGAAAAATAAAAGAGCAGGTGCCAGAATGGCGTAAAGGGAACCCAGTACATAAAAAAACAAAGGGCCGCTTAGGATTATACAAAGAACAAGCAGGTAACTTTTTAATTTTTTCTCATCACGAAATGGCCATGAATCCCACTTGATTGGTTGACCTGGGTCAATGCCTTCATTGGTTGTCCTGACAATCGTAATAGGGCCATCATTTTCCATTCGAGGATAATACCAACTTCCACTAAAAAGTGACAACCGTCTTTATGTTAAATAAATTCGCGAAAGCAGAAAACACGTGAAAGATCACCCTTGATATTGCGACACTGAACTGTTCTGTCATTCAGAAGTTCAATACCTGATCTCTCAACGACTTTTTCAAAACATTTTGCTTCATCCTTATATGTTTTCATTTTGATGCAAGAGCCAAGGATGATTTTTTGTGTATTTAAAAAATCCATTACAAAGCGATTTTGTGGAAATTTTTTCAGAAGATTTTTCATACAGCTTATATTCTCAATATCAGTTATCGCTTCATAACAATGGTTTTGAACGGATTTAAGCTCCATGACGTTTGCAAGCTTAATTGCTTCATTTATGGCCTTGACCTTTGATTTTGAAGACACGTTTGCTTCTAGAATTCCCATCAGGATTGGAAAAAGCATATATCGCGAAAAATCAGGACTTTGTTTGGTATCCTTTTCCATGAAGTCATAAACGACATTTATTTTCTCTGTGCTATCATTATGAATTACATTTTCAATGTATTTATTTACAGAAATTCTAATTACAGGTTGGGAGGTACTGGAAAAAACAAAAGTTGTGATGAAAAAAACACCAATCATCTTGATAAATGTTTTCAAAAAGACCTCCTCTTCCATTGAGTTATTTGTGGGCCATCCATTGCCCGTTCGCTCGAACTAATGCTGCAAGTCAGATACCAGTTTGAAAAGTTATAACTAGTTGAAAAAACATTTTTAATTCGGGATACAGATGGCCACTGGTGACACAAATTAGTTAAAAATATAAACACATGTTGGAAATCAATACAAATGTATTGGATTACACGTTTTATTTTATATTACAGGCAGGACGGGAATCACCAAGATGGGCACTACAGCCAAGATTACTTCTGATACCTGGATGTCTTGTAAGCATCTTTTCCATTCTGAAATCACCAGAAGGATGGATACCCTCGTCTATGCTTCCGCAAAGTTTCATCATTGAGGTCTGAATCATTTTTTTTCCGGAGAGATATCCCATATTTTCATCTTTCATATGAAGGTCAAGAACATTGAAGGCCCAGGAATCGGCAACGAGTTCAAAAAGGTGGCTTGAAACAACTTTTTCAGGACATGATTTTGGAAACCATCTGCATGATCTTCTATCCTTTCCTTGTGGTTTTAAATCGCTGGCGTAATGCTTTTTGTAACAGTTTTTGATTCCGGAATATGCCTTTGGATACTCCCTTGAATCAATATGATGTGACATTTCGTGGGCCAGCACCATGAGAACATTATGAAATCGCTCTTTTTCGTTTGCAATATTGCCATTGGATATAAGCCATCCAGGGCAAACAAGAACATATTTTTTATTCTCTTGTGTCCAGGCGAAGGCGTTGTTCTGTAGAGTGGATGGGCCGCATGGACTTTGTAGTGCGATGGAGTTTTCATCCATACCAATTTTTTCGATAAATTCACCGTATGTGAGAAGTTCAACCTCATGAATAATGTTTTTGAAGGTGATCTTGGAGGATTCATCAATTGATGATTCATTTATGGATCTGTAGATAAAATCCTTTACCCTGTCCTCAAGGGCCGGTGTCATGATATTCAGATCAATATTTCCGTATTTTTTATGGGCAATTTTCACTACTTCCTGATTAATAATAATGGAAGTCTGAATGGAGTTGTAAATTGTATAAAAAAGTCTTCTGAAAATGAAATAATCATCGGGATTTGGAAGCTTTGCGACTCTTGCCTGGATGTTCGGTTTTGCAAGTTCCGCGATTTCCTCTTTCATGAGTTTAATCTTTTTCGCCCGTTTTTCTCTTATCTTTAGAGTATCTGCGCAGATAGCTTTAAGTGGTTCATGGCAAATATTGGTGGTGAACATGTTAAAAAGATTTTTTTCATATGTTGCTTGATCTTCAGCAAAAACGGAAAAACCAGAAAGCATCAATAAAACAGCAATAAGTGTTGGTTTCATAATATCTCCTCTCTTGTGAGTACCTTTTATTTTGAAAAATTCTAAAAGTCATAAGAAATATGTAAGGTATGGAAATATTATATTAATTAGCCGGTTTTAGGGCCCATGGCCTTGCGTAATTACAAGTTAGAGTGTAACAATCAATCATACCCATGCCGGTTCACTTTTCAAATGAACGGCGGGCATACCCCATTGGCAGTTTGGATTTTCCTGTATGGAAAATACAAACGCGGATAGTATAGATGCAAAAATGCAATGTTATTATTATTACAGGCGATACCTCTCCGGAAAAGACCTCATTTTTCGAAGAATTCACGAATCGTTTGAAAAAAAATTGGAAAATTGGAGGAGTTTCCGGTCATTACCAAAAAAGGCCGGATATATTTGTTCTTGATAATCATGAACTGATTCCAACGATATTGAAAAACAATATTCCAAATCTCATTTTGTCGATAACAAAATCCCAACTTGAAAATTTCAGGAAAAAGTATTCAATGGATCATGTTATGATCCTTGATTTTGATAAGATGAATTCAAATCTTATTGAAAAAAAAATTCTTTCATCACTTAAAAAGGGCGATGGCGAAAAAATAGGTCTTTATGCCTCCATGACATCATTGGTTGAAGTAGGCCTGGGCTCCACCCTCAGGGGCTTTCACGTTCCATTCAAGGGTACATTTCTGGCCGGGTTGCAAAACTTCATGCTTATTTTATTTGGAAAGGATCTTAAAGGTCGTGGACTATTTTGGATTGTGTTGATAACAGCGGGGTTGAAATCATTTTCGCTTACAGGGAGCAAGCTTAGACCAATGCTCTATATCTTTGTTCAGGGAACCCTTCTGGTTGCACCGTCATGGATTTTTGGTTGGAACTTTTTTTCCGTGTTGCTTGGTTCGGTTCTTATGGGCCTTTCCACAGTTATAATGAGTCTTGCAATTAAATACATACTTTTCGGAACCGTATTTATTGAAGCCTATATGAACGCATTCCACAAGCTTTTCTCATGGGTGGGATTTTCAGGACTTGGATTCTGGCATATTGTTCTTCTGGCCCTGGTTGTAAAATCACTCATTGGAATAATCATTGCGTGTGCGGGATATTTTTTCCAGTATTCAGGATTTTTGGAAAAACTTGAATTCAGGATCAATAAATTAAATCCTGAAATTAAGACGAATATAAGTATTCTTCACAGGTCCAGTTGGAAATCATCACTGCTTGAAGGTGGCAGGGACATTCTTTCCAAAAGATATTTTATTCCATTTATTTTTATTTCGCTTGTTATTTATTTTTTTACACGCATGGCCCCCGGGGATTACATGCTCATTATTGTACGCGGTCTCTCCATTTCATGGTTCGGTTTTGTCCTTGCACGAAGAATCGATTTTCACTCAATTATAAAGCATCTTGAAAAACGCGAATTATCATATGTCGCCGATGGGATGCTGAAGGCCCTTAATGTTGTGGAACATATCAAGAAAAAAAGATAGACGCCTAAAGTCTTACAATATGAATACCATGATAATAATGTTTTAGAATGTCTTCATAGAAAATATTTTGTTTTCCCTTGAAGTAGGCCCCCCACTGGCAGAGTCCAGTGCTGTGGCCATAACCCCTTCCTTTGAAAATGTATGTCCCATCATCATTCTTTTCAATATCATACTTGATATTGGGAAGTCCTATCGCACTTTTAAACGGATACCCCTTTACAGTTTTTGATCTGTTTTTAAGTTGCAATGGCATGGTTGTGAAATGGCCATATTTACTTCTGTTAGGATATGGATTTAAGCCGTCAGGAAAAATAATGGAGGTCATGACATCGCGGGATTTCAGCAGACCAGCACGTTTTAAGGAGGTCTCAATTTGCTTTAACGATTTTTTTCTTGTCCAGAACTCATACGGTTTGAGATATTTTGTTGCAAAACTGTCCTGTTCAATTTCTGTTTCCGTATAATCCAAAACTTCAGCACATGGAGTGCAGTCGGAAAACGCAATATCACCGGCCTTTACGGTGGCACCTCCGGAAGCAGCGTGAAAGTATGACTGGAAAATGCGGTTTTTTCCATTTTTACGAACAGTCATTACCTGGTTTTTGGTTCTTTCCATTGCCTCGAAAAATCTGTCTAGATGTGGCATGATAAATTCTTCGAGATATTCCAGGACTTTGGCAAGATCTTCGTGTTCAGTGGAACCTGTCTCAAGTCCTGCGAATTTTTCTAAAAGTCTTTGGTACTGTTTTTCCTTGAAAATGCGATAATCGCCGATATAAACCTGATAGCTGGTGGTATCATCAAAGTGATAAATTCTGGCAGGATTTTGTAGCATGCGTGTCAGGTGATAATAGGCATAAGTTCTTGCGGCCACACTCTGGGACGAAACCGTGTCAGAAGGCCAGGAAACAAAAATTTCCCCCGGAACAACACCTCTGAGGTATGTTTCCATGTCAACAATGTTGACCAGGATTATTTTGTTTTGGTAAGGAAATATTTCAATGTCCCCCCTATAAAAGTAATTATTATCGTGTCCGGCCCTTTGAACCTGGGTGGGATGATTTTCAAGTGGACTTACACGGTATTTTGCCAGGGATACGCCGGCATTAATATTAAACGGGATGATTTTATTTTCATCGAAACAATAAAAAGTTTTTGTATAGTCGTCAGCCAGATTGATTTGTATTTCCCTTGATGTGCATATAATCTCCTCTCCGTCATAGAGGGCGAGATTTCCCAGGGAAACCAGACGGGAGTAAAAAAGCACATTATCCCTTCTGTGTGGGGCACGATTGTCGGTATGGGGAAAAATCTTCACACGAAGATTTTTATTTGGCAGATCAGGAGAGGTATCCCTTAAATTGTTTTTATTTGTCCCACCATACAGGAATGAAAGATCATTGGTCTGACTCATGACGGGCATGTTCAACGCTGCATATTCGTCAATCTCAGCGTGTGAGACAGCAGTTACTAAAAGACAAATCATTAAAAAATGCTTTTTCATAATATCCCTTTTTTTGCAGTTTTTTATTGTTGTTCAAGGATCACCCCAAAGTGATCTGAAAGGTGGGAAGTTTTACCGTTGGCAAGTTCCACCTTCTTTTTCATGATAATCTGTGCTTCGATGTTCGCCATGCCTGCTCCCTTGACGAAGATGTGATCTATCGTCGAGGTTGTTGTGTTTTCGTCATTGAGTGAATTGTTTTCGCAGTATGTGCACTCGCCTGTGGCCATGACAGGGTCAAGATATCCGTTATTTTTGAATACATTGCATGTTTCAATGGCATTTGAGGAGATACCATTGTCCGGATCTGGAAAACTGCAATTGAAATCACCGGCAATATAGTGTGGTTTTCCGCCTGTTGTCTTTTTTGCAAACTCCACCAGTTTTGTGGCCTGCTCTTTGGATTCGGTTGTCCAGGAATCAAAATTTCCGACGTAGGGAATTCTTTTCATATTGGCGGTAAGATGTGTGCAAAAAATATGTTTTGGAACACCTCCAACATTGATCATGGCGTAGATGCTCGATCTTCTGGTCATTGTGGAAATATCAAAAAAATCCATTTCTTTTGTTTCAAGAATTGGATGTTTTGAAAAAAAGGCCAGACCTGATGAACCTTCCCACGCAAAAAGACCTACTTTTTTAAATGGTACGATTATTGACATGATTCCTTTGATAAAGTTTTTTCCAACCTGCGCGAACAGGGCCTGAGCGCAATCTTTGTCCTTGTTTTTGAGCTTTTTGATCGCATCATTGCAATCATTGATTACACAATTGGTGAACTCATCACCTTTCTTTTTACGACATTTGCCAAAAATACAACGACCGACTGAATTTTTGCCAAAAATCCTTCTTATGGAGCAGGCAGGTGTTTTTGATGCAAATTTCTGATGTTGGGAAACCACATGCTGATATGGAAAACTTTTATCGAGTGTTTTTTGAAATTTCAATATATCTTCCGGAGTCCAAAGCTCCTGAATACAAACTGCGTCAGCATCAAGACCAGTGAGATTTTCAATGATATGTGCTCTTCTGGCCTTGGCCATTGGAACGAAAGTATGGGCGAGGCCAATGTTGTAAGTGGCTAGTTTGAATCCGCTATCGGCCATTGCTGTGAAGGATAAAAAAACGAAAATGGATGATAGCAGAATTTTTGTTGCATTCATTGTCATGTATCCTTAAAAGGTAAACGGCCCGGCAAATTGTATATAAAAATTTACAGTCATAAAAGTATCTTGTAAATCTTTCAAGAAGGTGAGAAAACTAGTGAAAAAGGATGGTTATGAAACTAAAACGGCAAAAATTTATCATTATCATTTGTTTATTTCTGTTTGCATTTTGTGTCATGGCCAAAAGTAAATGGCCGTCTGTCATAAAAATAGGTGTTATTCCAATTGAGGGTGGAACGGCTAATGTGAACCATCGTTTTGGCCCTATGGCAGAACATCTTGAGAGAAAACTCGGTATCAAAGTAAAGCTTATCACAGCAACTGACTACGCCGGGATAATAACGGCAATGGCGCACGATCACATAGATTTTAGCTATTTGGGGGCAAAAACCTATATTGAGGCAAAAAACCGGGCCGGGGCTGAAATTATTGTAAAGGAAATCAATGAGCGTGGTTTTCATGGTTACCGTGGAATAATCATTACACGCGCCGATTCTGGAATTTTAAAACTTGAAAATGCGAAGGGAAAAACATTTGCATTTATTGATCCCAATTCAACCTCGGGATATCTTGTTCCCTATATTCGTTTCAAGAGAGCACATCCACAGATCAATCCACAGAAATTTTTCAAAAAGGTCATGTTTTCAGGCTCACATCCTGCCTCAATTCTGTCAGTTAAAAATGGTTCTGTTGATTTGGCAGCTACAAATGATGTTGATCTGGATCGTATGGCCCTTGCCGGAAAGGTTAACAAAAAGGAATTCAGGATCCTCTGGACCTCCGAAATTATTCCAGGTGGGGCCGTTGTAGGTAGAAAGTCCCTTCCAGAAAGTCTGAAGCGTGCTTTTGGCGAGGCCATGATAAAAATGAACGCTTCAATACAAAAGCATATGCAAAACAGCGGGTTTCGATGGGGAAAAGATGAGGAATATGACGTTGTCCGTTATCTTATCAAGCTCAAAAAGGATATGGGGAAGTAGGCAATATTTATTTACTCATATGGAAAAAAGACTTGCGAAACAGGCCTTTTTTGGTTAATTTCTTTGGCAAATAATAATATCTTTAGCGAAGAGGTTAGGCATGGCAGATGGCAGTCGTCATAGAAGAAAGCATTCAAAGGGTAGAAGGAAAAGAGGAAGCAGATATCGTAAGAATATGAAGAACAGACGCAAGAAATAATTTTTAATATTAAATAACATTTTTTTTAAAACTCCCTTCGTGAAAGGGAGTTTTTTTTGGGATTCGTGGAAAGTTCGATCAATATATTTATTGAATCATTTATGTCGGGAATACATGTCCACATAAAAATTTTTGGCAATTATTGTCGAAAAAAATTATAATTTTCATATGGTTTCTGGAAAATTATAATGGTGAATAAAGTTGTTCAGTATAGATATTCAATTACCTTCAGAATTATGGCAACAATACTCATACCGTATTTGTTGCTTTTTATTCTAGGCGTTTCATTTTTTGTTACCTTCGAGAAAAATAGATTACTTGAGAATTCCCACAGTGATTTAGAGCATCTAAAAAAAATAAATCAAAAATTACTAGACGGTACCAAATCCTCTTTTTTGGAAAAGGCACGTGAAATGGTATTAAACAGTAGAATGACAGTTCCCATGGAGTTGCGGAAAAAGTATCAACCGGATGCATATCTTAATTTTCTGAAAGAGAAAAATGAATTTGAAAGTATCATGATAATCGGCAAGGACAAAAAAATCATATCTTCTGTCGGATTGGCACTGGATACCTATAATTTAAATTTGAACGATGAAATAGAAAATGTTCGTCATTTAGGGGATCGTGTGTTCTTTAGTTATCATCAAAAGAAATCTGTTCTCATTGTGGCGATGACAGCAATTTTATCCGGTGCACAGATATCTGGTGTGTTGCTTATTTCAAAGCGATTTCGTTTTTCAGATAATTTTCTAAGTTGTTTGCTTATCAGCGACAAAAATATAATGACTAGAGGTTCGGATACTGATTTTTTGTCAAATATTGAATCGTTAATGGATATTCAGTATTCCGAAAAAATTATCGATTTTAAAAAAAATAATATATCAGTTGCGATGATTCCCATTAGTGGGATTGATCCTGGAAATACCTTCATTTTATTTGGTGTCAAGCAAAGAGATGTTGGTGAAAAAGTTATTGTTGCTGTACGACTGATAATAATATTCGGATTTTTAACTATTCTGCTGTTGGCCCTTCATGGGATTATATGGGGCAAAAAAATCACAAATCCAATTTTAAAGATTATTGAATTGATGAAAAAAATATTAGCGGGCCACAAACAACTTGAGTGGTTGCCTGACGGAAATGATGAAATAGGGGTTTTAAGTCATTCGTTGAAAACGGTGGTGGAGAAATTACAAAAGGCAAACAGGGAACTTGATACTGCCACGAAAAAACAGAAGTATGAAATGGATAAAGTGGTCAATTCAATGAATGATATGCTTCTATTTTTGGATACAAGCGGGACAATTACAAAAATAAGTGATTCTGTCACAAAAATACTTGGATTTTCTGAAGAGGATTTATTAAATAAGAACATTAGTACCATGACAAACGATGGCCAGGATGACGTTGCTTCCTTTTTTGAAAAAAGTACAATGGGACAGACGGATCGGATATTTGTAAAGAATAACGGTTCCAATTTGCCGGTCGAGGTTACCTGCTCAAAAATCAAAGACAATGATAGCGAAATTATTGGATTGGTCTGCGTGGCGAGGGATATGTCCGAATATGCAAGGAATCAGGAATTAATCAGGGATGGTGAACTGAAATATAGAACTTTGATTGAAACAATGCATGACGGTATTTGTATCAACGATAAAAATGGAGTTATTCTTTTTACAAACAAGGCACTGTGCCAGATCACAGGTTATTCCCAGGATGAATTGAATAATACTTCAATAGACGACTATCTGGATATTGAAAACAAGAAAGTATTTAATGAAAATTTCAGCGACTGCGGTGATGGTTGGGGGACTACGGTAAGATCTGAATTTGAAATGATTAGAAAAAACGGAGATCGATTACAGGTACTTGTTTCCCACGCGCCAGTGTTAAGCGAAAACGGGTCGATTGGTGGAAGTTTCTCGGTGGTAAGTGATATTTCAGATATTAAACGTGCCCAAAAAGAAAGACAGGATATGCAAAAGCAGGTGTTTCAGGCGGCGAAACTTGCTTCAATAGGTGAATTGGCCGCTGGCGTGGGCCATGAAATAAATAATCCTCTGACGATTATATATGGAAATTGTGAAGTTATGAAAAATTCCATCAGTAATAATAATTTTGATGTGGAGATATTGAATAACGCACTTTCAAAACAGAGTGCTGCAATTTCCAGAATACAAAATATTGTAGGTGGATTGAGAATTTACGCAAATATGAATAATGATGAACTGGAACCAGTTGATGTTAATCATCTATTTGTGGAAACACTTTCTTTGATTGAAACAATCTACATCAATCATGGAATTAAAATTACAAAAAAATTTAATGCTGAAAACAGTATTGTTGATGGTAATTGGGGACAACTCCAACAGGTTATTATAAATCTTTTATCCAATGCCAAGGATGCCATGGAGGATAGTTTATCTGAAAAGAAAATCGATATACACTTGTATAATAATGACATGAATCAACTGGTTGTGGACATTTCGGATAATGGCCATGGAATAAAAAAGGAAAATATTCATAAAATTTTTGATACATTTTTTACAACCAAGGGGGTGGGAGAAGGAACAGGCCTTGGGTTGGGAATATCCAATGACATAATATGTAAAATGCATGGTGAAATTCTGGTTGACTCATTATATGGAAAAGGTTCCACATTTAGTGTCATTTTACCGAGTTTTGTTGAACATAAACCAACAGAAGAGAGTTCTGTTGAAGAATCGCGGTTTCAAAAACTTACTGGAAAAATACTTATAGTTGAGGATGAGGAGGACATCAGGGAGATTTTGTCTGAGATGTTGACCGAATTTGGCCTGGAAGTTGATGAGGCATGCGATGGGGAGATTGCGTTTCAAAAAATCATGAAAGAATCGCAATATGATATTGTTATAACCGATATGCAAATGCCAAAAATGGATGGATTGGAATTGATAATGAAGGTGCAAGAACAAAAAAATAATTCGCCACCATTTATTTTATTGAGCGGTAATGTTTCACGTGAGGACATGGATGACAGTGATTTGGTGAATACATATTTACAAAAACCATTTTCCCAGGAAGAGGTCTACGACGCGTTAGTCACAATAATAAAATAAAATCCGCACTTCCCTAAATTAAAATTATAGAATTTTGAAAGATAAAATAGGATTATTTTTACACACACCCTGTTGCTCTGCGTTAAGTTGTTATACACTGGTCTCACTTATCATCAATGATATCTAGGAGAAAGTATGAATAAACGATTTAACAGGTGTGTGTATATCAGCGTTCTGGCGGTTTTCTTGGTTGTCGCATTTTCTCAAACTGCCTTTTGCAATCAACATCTGGAATCAAAAAAATATGCTGACTACGATGATCTTAGCTACACATTATTTATTGATGAACCGTTGCCAGATCTGGCCGATGTATCAAAGCTGTCAATTTTCTCCATGAAAAATAAAATTGAAGTGGAAAAATTAAAAGAGGCAATGGTCGGTTCTTTTTTTCCACTGATTGGATCACTGCAGGGTTCTTTTATTGCAGGGGACATTGATGTTAAAAATATCCTGTTGAATGCAGTTTCCGTTTTCAAAAAGTCCATGATTTCTGCTGTAGGTGAAATAAATCACGAGCTTTCCGATAAACCGGAACATATTTTCATGGGGTATCTGCCATGGGCCTACAAGAAAGTACTTTATCCGGGTACAAGCAATACAATTTCATTTTCGGGATTCAAGGTTGGTGGGGATTTTCTTGGCAAGCCGTTGGATTTCAATGAAAAAATTGCAAATAACATAAAAACGATTATCGAACACAGCTATGACAAAAAATCCTCACCATTTTATTTTATAAGTGCAGTGGTGAATATCACACTACAAAAAAATAATAGCAAGGTTACAATCGAAACAGTACTTGGACTCACCCCTAGGGAACTACCAATGGACAATATAGGCAACGAACAGGTGGATTTTTCCCATCTTGTGATTCCGAAGGTTAAAGTTGCAGATAAGGCGCCGGTTATAATGATGACCCTGACGCAAAAACTTGATGAAGATTCTGCCGCACAGGCCGATGTGAAATTTGGTCCTTTTGGTGGATGGAACAAGGATCATTCAGGATTTGTCATGCTTGATGACAAGAGGGGATCAATCTTCAAATGCGGTCACAGACATAGTTCGGCAATATATTTAAAGGGTACATTAAAGAAAAAGGCTGCCCCGTCACTTCTTGGTTTTTTTGTAAAAGGCAAACCGGTTGATCTTCGGATATACGATTTGACAATGGAGCTTGAAAAAGCACAGGTGAGCAGCATGAATCTCTACGCTTCGGCAGGATTTAAATTCGGCAAGGCACGCAAGACGTTCGGATGTTTCAACAACGAAGGAGTTGACGGCCAATTTCAAAATGAAGTCAATAAAAAAATAGAACAGCAACTGACTACGATCAAGGAAAAGGCCGCGGGAAGCGGACTTGTTGATTTAATTCTTTCCAAGATAAGGTAATAACATGAAAAAAACAGCAATACTGATTCTTATTGTCCTTTTACAGTTTTCCATTACACCAGCACATGCTGCGAAAGTGGATCTTACGGAAAAACTGTTTTTTAAAAACTATATCCAGTTTAATTTCAATAATGTCAGTTCCAGATTTTTAAGTGCAAAACGCCAGCTTCTTATCAATCGTTATCTTTCACATAAAAGTATTTCTGGAAAGTATACCTATCCGTTTAAATACTCTCTGAGCTTCATAAGAAGTCCAAACGTGTTGAATGCCATCACTTATCTGAATTTCAAAGACAACAAAAAAAATCTAAATGAATTGATTACACTTTATTATGTTGAGAAACGTCTTGCTTTAAATGAGATTGTGGAAGATCCACGATACGATGTGGCAGTCAGGGTGCCGGGAAAAGGTAATATCAATATTGCAAAGGCCGTTGGAGGATGGCTTAAAACTCTCGGTGATACCAAGACTTATATGGGACACATCAATAAGGCCACTGCCTGTATTTCCCGTCTTAAAGGTACTCCAATACAGAGGTCCGGCCTTATTCGAAACTGTCTTGTGAACAGCTTTCCAAGACTGAGAATTATAAAGGCTTACGGTAAACTGCCATACGCTTCGATTGATTTGAGCGAACAGGTTCCGTCTGCTCCAGGCGTGGTAATATCAAGAACTGGTTTTATCAAGGGAAACAAGGTGACCTCCCTTAACGAAAACCGTAGAAGCTGGGATGAAAAGTATCTTAAAAAACTGGAATCATACCATAATGATATTGTGAAAAAGTATAAGGAGCGATGGGCAGGCAAAACAGACCAGGAAATGGTCGAGGAAATGAGTGAAATAATAAGAACGTCAAAGACACCAATTTATGATGTATTTTCAGATGGCAGACCAGTAGATGCGTTTGATGTGAAGAAAAACATTATCTGGCAATCCTATAAGAGTTCAAACCCTGAGAATCAGATATTTCCAAAGATGTTAAAGGCCATAAAAAACGCAAAGAGTACGATATTTTTCGATATATTTTTCTGGGGTGGAACGATGGCCGTTTCCCTTACCAGGGAGCTGATTAAAAGATCGGATTTGAAAATAATTTTTCTACACGACAATATCAATCACTTTGGACACAAAAAAGAGATGGCACCTGTTTTTAATTTTTTGCGGGCATTTATGGCCGTACATCCGGACAGGATGCTTGCTCTTCCCTCATTTGTTTTTAAAAATGTCTCAGGTCTACCCTCGTTTCTTGATGGTGAACTCGGAGATAGTGCGTGGGAGAAGTTTGGTTTCGACAAAAAAATGTCCTTGTATATCGAAGCAAAGGCGGACCATAGCAAGGTTCTTGTCATAGATGGTGACAAGCCGGATGGAAATCCAGTTGCCTTTGTAGGATCAAAAAACATGACGGATATTTCAGGTGCCATATGCAATGATGAGGTTATTATGGTGGAAGGCCCTGCGGCAGTTGTCGTTCTTGATAATTATTGGAAGGATCTCTATGATGCCCTTAAAGAGAACTGGCGGTCGGATGATTTTTTTGCAGGAATTTATAATGATGTCTACGAAAAGGGATGGGCCAAAAATTATGGTATGGCAGGTAATCGCTTCCAGAAAATAAAATTAATGCTCGCACCAATTGATATTCTAAAGAGATATTCAATTGATGAAAATGATAAAGAAGTTAAAATTACAAAAGTAATGGCCGAAACAAAAGGCAATGCGCTTGTTAGAATTGGAGAAAACAGCGTAGGGAGTTTTGTTGTCAGTTCCATTACACAGAATATCTTTTCAATCTTGCAGGCAAAAAAACAGATTATTATCAATGATCAATTTCTCTATGATGTCAGAATCATCCGCGCTCTTATAAAAAAACAACGTGAAGGAGTCAAGGTCAGGGTAATTCTTGAAGGTTTCATTCATGAGGGAGCACCTTTTCCAGGAATGCCCAATTTGCTGTATCTAAAAATGATGAAGGATGCCGGGATTGAGGTAAAATGGAAGCTTCACAACCATTCGGATATTTTCGTTGCCGAACACCATGGAAAGACTCTTTCCGTGGATGGATTTTCCTCTAAAGGTTCAAAAGTCAAGGATGGAAATCCGTCCTTGATAGTTGGTTCTGCCAATAAGGACTATATGACAATGATTGGGGCCTTTCGGGAAACACAGGTGGAGGTGATTGATTCCGGAGCCCAAAAAACACATGACATGCTTTTTTGGAAAAACTGGAATGATTCTGTTCGTGGTTCCAAAGTTGCAGATACCAAGGATTTTGAAAACTCGGATTATGGACAAAAAATAAAATCACAGGGTTTTACCGTTGAAAGTTTTCTTTCTTACGTACGTGGTTTTGTGGAGATGATTTATACACTAAAATCCATTGAACGTTAAAAAGGTGAATTCAAGCTTGCGAGATACTCCAAATCCGCTCCAAGCATGTTTTTTATATATTCGTACTCATCATTTGCAACGAATTTTGGATCACTTCTCATTTTCTGGAGTTTTAATTTCAATTTTTCCAGATTTTCATACTCATACTTGATAATTATTTTTTTAAATGTTTGATACAGGTTCGGATTGAAGTCCCCACTGGAAGCACCTGTTGAAATGATAGCAAATGTTTTTTTGAGGCTAAATGGTCTTTTATACGATCTTTTCGCACGCATGGCATCCCATACATCGGCCAGTGCAATAATCTGGGATATTTGCTCAATCTCATTACTGTTGAGGCCTTGTATGTAGCCTTTGGAATTGTATTTTTCATGATGCTGGGATGCGATTGTTTTTAAACGCTTCCATATCTTTTTTTCAGTAAGATTATCAGTATATCCAATGACCTCTGTGATTTTCTTGTCCAGAAATATACCAACATGGTTTTTCATAATGGTGAATTCTTTATTGGTTAGTTTTGCGTTACTGGTAAGAATTTCAAGTGGTACTTCAAGTTTTCCAATATCATGTATTAATGCGCTAAAAACAAGTTCTGACTGCTCTAAACCGGAAAACCCCATCCTTTTTCCCATTCTGGCAGAAATTTGGGCCACAGCAAAAGAGTGTTCACTGGTATTTTTATCATGCCTGGCAAGATCGGCCATAACTTTCTTGATCTTTCCTGTAATGCTTCTAATGGTTTGGATTCGATCGTGTCTTCTGACCAGAATATTTCTCATGCTTTTCATGCAATCACTTGAACCAATGGATTCAAGCGAAAGAAAAAAAGTTATTACAAGAAAACCGACCTGAATAATTTTCATCCAATTCCTTTTTTCAGTTGATTAAAGATGTACGTATATGTTTTTCGGAATAAACAGGATTTATGTTAAATTTTTTGTCAGGTTGTTTTACACAGCAAATTGGTCTATTTGTGTACTTTTTTTATGAAATCCTCAACTTCCGGGATGCCACCTTGAAAAATGAGGTAACCGTTATATGGTTCGCGTTCGGTGATTTCGCCACAAACGGGAGTGAGCATGATTTTCTTTACCTCCTCGCGGTCATTTGACTGTCCAAGAGCCCAGGCGAGTTTCACGTAGGCAACTTCCGGGAGCATGTTTTCGGCAGGAATCACTCCGATACTCATAAGATCACGTCCGGTTTCATAAACACTCATATGGGTGTAGCCCCAGAGGGTTTGTACGGTCATATAGATATGCATACCAGCTTTTACGGCCCTTTCCAGAGCAGGGTATAGTGGCTTGTTTACGTGGCCCAGTCCTGTACCGGCGATAATACATCCTTTGTAGCCATTGTTTATCATGGAATCAATCATATCCGGCATCATGTCCGGGTAGTAATAAAGGAGGGTGGTTTTCTCCTCCCATGCCGGAATGATTTTCATTTCTTTCGTTGTTTTTTTTCTTTTGTGATATTTTTTTTGAATGGTGGTGATCTTGTCTCTTGTAATCATTGCCAGTGGAATATCTCCAATGGTTCTGAACGTGGAGCGATATGATGAGTGCATTTTTCTTATTCTTGTTCCGCGGTGAAGAAGTCCATAATCGTCTGAAGTTGATCCAAACATGCATACCATGACCTCGGCAATATCTGATTCTGAGGCGGCCTTTGTTGCATACATAAGATTTAAGGCCGCGTCTGATGACGGCCTGTCACTTGATCGTTGAGACCCAACCATGACTATTGGAACCGGGGGATTTTGTATCATAAAGGAAAGTGCAGCGGCAGTGTGGTGCATGGTATCTGTTCCATGTCCTATGACAATACCGTCAATTCCTCTTTTGATCTCCTTGCCAATTGCTTTGGCAAGTTTCATGTATTGTTCTGATCCCATGTTTTCTGAAAAAACGGCAAAGATTTTTTCAGTCTTAAGGTTGCAGATGTCTGCGAGTTCGGGAACGGCGCCGTAGAGTTCTCCTGGCGAAAACGCAGGAATGACTGCACCGGTTCTGTAATCAAGTCGGGAGGCGATTGTTCCACCTGTTCCAAAAAGCTTGATATTGGCCTGGCCTTCAGTGAAGGGAAATTCTTTTTCAGGTATCTTGTAGTTGGCCTCCTTGTAACCGATTTCTTCAATATCGGTAATTGTCTCCACACTGATTCCGATATTATATCCGGTGATAAGCTTTAAAACGATATGGCGATCATCGTCATTTTCAGAGCGTGGAAGGATGATGCCTTTGAATTCTCCACGGGTCGTTTTTACGATGGCATCACTCCAAACGCGTGACTTGAATTTTTTCAGCGTTTCGAGAGCTTTTCCCCTGTGGCCTTTGAACATGTCGAGCATTGTTACCTCACGAGAGTGTTTTTACCACCTCATCCCTTAAATCGTTCATTGGAATATTTCCAATGGCGAATTTTCTTAATTCACCAATGATCCAATCTATTTCAGCTTCCTTTCTTTTTGTTTTTGCAATTTGTGTAAAAATGTCTCTCATTACAGGAACGTCGGAAAGGATTTTTTTCATGTTGCTATCACTGTAATCAAGTTCAATTAAAACTGAATCGAAATCCATTTTTGGATGTTCGTAAATGAATTTAAGCATATCCCAGATAATTTCGTAGTGAAGTTTCTTTTCGGAGACGAATTCAAAAAGTTTTTTTACTTTTTTAAAAGTGGAGATTGTGTTTTTTCCACCATTTCTTCCCTCAAGGCCTTTTAGTTGATGAGCAAAGGTTGTGGCGATGAATTTTGGCGGAAAATTGGTCCTTTTTATAATATCCTCAATCATTGGTATGAGGTTATATCGAAGGAGATAGGGCCAGGAGTCAATTGGTATTTTCCAATCAGTCAGTTCCTTGAATCTCCTTGAAATACTGACGGGCAGATTTTTTTCCAGACGTGCAACATCTTTTTCAATTATTGGGATTGGGGTGGAATCAGTATCTGGATACATCCTGTCGGCACCAGGAAGAACTCTTTCAAAAATTGTCAGCCCGTTTTGAATGGATTTTCTGGTTTCATTTGGAACGCCGTTCATTGCAAGTTCGATTCTTTCCTCGATTGTTTCAACTGCGATTTTGAGATCAAAATCGGATGTCCAGATAACTATCTGTGCATCTTCGTTCTTTGCGTTCAGAATTTTTTTAATATCCGTCCACTGTTTTTCAGTGATAGGGGATTTTTCCTCCTCACTATGAAGCATGTTTGGTCGTTCAAGACAGGCGATAACCTTCAGGCGGTCTGTGATTTCGTCAGAGAAATTTTTTCCAGTCTGTGTAAAGTGACTGAGGATGCCTGAGCAGTGCGGGAGGTTTATCGCGATAATTTTAAAACCATCCTTCAAGCTGTTTTGAAGTGGTTTGTAGTCAATTCCAAACTCGTTTGGATTGAGTTCCTTGAAATTCACTTTGAATCTGTTTTTGATTCTTTCGTTTAGAATATCTTTTATCAGCAGTAAGGCCTTTTGTCTGAACGCCTCATTATGTACCAGTTCAGGAATAGCGGCAATGGATGATACTCCCTTGATTTCGACCCGTGTTCCGCCCTCAATACTCACGTTGACGTCCTGTCTTGCAGCACCGCTGCCTGTTCTTACTTTTCCGGTTGAGCGTCCAAGAAATCGTATGTAGTGAGCGGCTTCTTTAACTTCGTCGGGGTGTTTCATGTCAGGATATGTGACTGTTTCAATAAGAGGCATTCCAAGGCGGTCTGTAGCATAGATTCTCGTATGTCGAACATCGCTTACTTCACGACATGAATCCTCTTCAATTGACATTTGTATGATTCTGACTTTTTTGTTTTTCAGTGGGATTTCGCCCTCAATTCCAACAATGCCGGTTCTTTGAAAACCGGTGGGGATTGAACCGTCGAGATATTGTTTTCTTGCAATATGAAATTCACCAACAATATTAAGTCCGGTCAGTAGCGCGATCTCAATAGCGTATTCCAGGGCCTGTCGATTTATTGGAAATGGAGGAGTGTCGTCGATGTCATAAGTGCAGGCCGTTTCATCCTTGATGCGATAGATGATTTCTTTTTTTGTCTTAAACTCCATTAAGGCCGTGCCGTCGTATTCTCCAAGTTCTGATAGAGTCGGTCTCATGTGTCGAACAATCTCGGCATCAAAATCATCGAAATCCTGATAGATGCCCGCAGGGCAGCGACAGAAAAGTTTCTTTTTTGTTTTAAGCTGTTGATGGATTTCAAGTCCGGACATGAATCCAAGGTCATCGTAGGTTTTTTGTGTTGCTTTTTTTCTTGGGATATATCCAGTATTTTTTTTGGTCAGCTCATTGTTTTGAACAGGGTCCAGATTTTTCATAACACTTCGGGGATATGGGGTATTTTTAACAAACAAAATATAAAATGGCTGGGGTGGCAGGACTCGAACCTGCGCATGGCAGAATCAAAATCTGATGACTTACCACTTGTCGACACCCCAGCAAGCTTTCGATGCAAAAAAATTTATACCTAATGTGTTTAATTGTCGACAAAAATCACACCATGCGGTGAGTTAGAATAATATTAGAAATCAACATGGATTAAATTATATTTTCTACTGCCCAGTCCGATTTTTTCGCCATATTCCAGTTGTGGGGTTGGATCAATGGTCGGGTATGAGAGGTCCGCGAGATTTTTTCCATCTTTTTCGGTCAGATCAATAATTGCCTGATCAATGGCGACTGGATCATTACCGGCCAGAACCCCGATGTCAGGCAGAACGAATTTTTTTGGTTGTTTGAGACAATCGCAATCCTTTGTCATGTTTACAAGGAAGCTGAAGTAGGCGATTTTTCCCTTTTTTTGTTTTACGATTCCAAGTGCGTGTTCGACAATTTGTTCCTGCAGGAATTTGGAATTTGCATCCCAATTGAATTTGACGGCATCTTTTCTGCAAATTGCCAGGCATTCGCCGCAACCAATACATTTTTCATTGTTAATTTCAGCGTGATTGGCATTTATGGAAATCGCGTCTGTTGGACACCATTTTATGCAAAGGCCGCATGCCTCACATTTTTGTGGAGATATCGTTGGTTTTGAGACTGAATGTTGGATGAGTTTTCCTTTTCGGCTGGCCATTCCCATTCCAAGATTTTTTATGGTGGCCCCAAGACCTGTGACCAGATGTCCTGTGGCATGAGTGGCAACGACAATTGAATTGCTGGTGATGAATTCTGTTGCGAGATATACCTCCTTATTATTCGGGGCATTTATTTGAACAGGTATATCATTGTGTCCCACTATTCCGTCGGCAATTAAAATCGGGGCACCCAGTGTTTCCAGTGAAAAGCCATGTTCGTTGGCCAAGGTAAGATGATCGACGGCGTTATCCCTTCGACTTTTGTATAGTACGTTTGTGTCCGTAACAAATGGTTTGGCCTTTTTTGATTTGATGACACTTACAAGGGGTTTAACATAATGTGCCGGGAGATAGGTTGTATTTCCATGTTCGCCAAAATGAACCTTGACGGATGTCATGTCGTCTTTTTCGATTTTGTTGGCGAGTCCGGTTTTGTTAAAAAGCTCCATAATTCTTTTTTGTGTATCATCGACAGGATCTGTTGTTTTGAATTTTAGAAGATGGATATCTGTTGTCATTTTTTTCCCCTATATAGTCTATGATTTCACAAGTTCAGAATCTTAGATTATCATATTTATAGTTATGCCTTGGAGACAAAATGAAACGATTAGCAATTTTTATTCAGTTACTTGTGGTTTTCCTTGTTTTTTCCTGTTCCAGCACAGAAGACAAGGGTGGTGTGGAGCAGCAGTATGTTAAGAAAGTTGAATCCACAATGCCTTTGGGAATCCAGGGATTTATTGAAGGCTGGGAAAAAATGATCATCCATATTCAGGAACAAAGTGCAGATGTTTCCTCTCTCAAGGGCCGGACGTTTTCACTCAGGATTAAACTGGATGGTCGTTGGCAGCTTTATATTTTGCCAAAGAAGGCCTTTAAAATTGAAAGAGCAGGGAAGGACAATGTCGTCAATGTGGAGATCGTTCGTCCGCAGATGCTTTTTGAAAACAGGGGAGGTCTTCAAAAGATGATCTACATACAGGCCGAGATTCGAAAGATTGGTGGAGATAAGGGGTCAATTGATCTTACGGCCGATGTTGAATGTCTTTTTAAGGTGCGGTTTCGTCAAAAAAACGGGAAACCAGTGAATTTTGACAAACTTCTTGAGGCCTACGAGTACGATCTGGTTTTGACCCCGTCGCAATATCTGGATGTCTATTCCATCAATCCTGAGTTTGTGATCCTGAAAAGAAAAAAGTTTTTAGAGGAAAGGGCAACTTTGAGACTTCTTCTTGTGGATAAAAAAAACAGGGAGACCCATTATAGCGCGAAAGTTCATATACCACAGTGCGGTTACAAGCCGAAGGAACCGTTGCCAATGAAAGAAAAATTTCATTTGATAAAAAAGGCCGGTCAGTGTGTTCACCATATAAGGACAATTGGAAATAGATTGGATACAACGAAAGTTCACCGTATTTTTGCCGGTGAGGTTTTTTTCAATATTTGCAAGCATCCGGTGAAATGTAACCTGACTGCAAAGTACGGATATATTAAAAATAAAAAGATTGTTGAGGCGGATACCAAGATATACAAATTTTCATTGGAACCTGAGTCCATTTCAAAGATTGATACAAGTTGGAATTATGTAAATCAGCAATTTGACTTCGATTCAAAATTATACATAGCGTCGACGCTGACCAGGGAAACTGTTCCAAAGGATTTTAAACCAGAAGATCAGCCTGGTTTTTTGCAGTGTGAATGGGAAGAGTAGATGCCTTATTAATTAATTCCGTTTAAATAGTAAGATAAAGTTTTTTGTTGGAAAAATGATGTTTATTTCGTGAAACTTCCGCTAGGTGATCTCTATGATTTCAACCAGATGCACTTTTTTGATAGAGAGCCGTTGAGGTCTGTAAAAAATACCACACAGAACTAAACCTAATGCACTGCATTACTGTAGGTGGTATCATGTTTTCAATAGATTATACATGCAAATGCCAGGAGGATTTATGAAAAGATTGTTCTTATTAGGAGTTGTTATAAATTTAATATCAATTAATTTGGCAAATGCAGGAGATTGTTATTTTAGTGTACAAGCGGATGTTATAGGAGCTTTTATAGATCTAGATATTTCAAAAAATTCTCAAATTGTTGACATTAACTCTCCAGAAGAGTGTGCCCGAATCTCAAGAAAGGTAGCACCTCAGGAGTTGGACCGATATGGAAGAGAGAATAATATCATAATTATAAGAGAAAAAATTGAGCATTTAGAAATTGATTGGCGATATTTGGAAGATGGTTATAGAGTTGATGAAGGAGAAGAAAAATATTATTTTTAAATTAAATTTTTTCCGCTCAAAATCACTAATATAGGAATTATTTGCTCCGGTCTTAATTTTTTGATCAAGTTTATACTAGTTTCGATATTACTTCAGGCAAGTTTTAGATTTTGGACATTACAACCATAAATGCTCATCGCAAATTTACTGAAAGAACTCCTTTTAGGCTGCCTTTGGTCTTTTTTGTGGATTAGAGCTTCTTTTTCCTTTGTAATATAATGAAGCGTTTTGACTTTTTTGCAATTGTAGCTTGAGTTACCAGAGTTATTCACTTGTGGTGGAGAGATTTTCTCCGCTGTCTGCACCTCGAAAAAGAGGTAAAATAATTAGTAACCAATAATTTAGATGGAAATCCGTTAACCATGGAAGGTTTATGATGATTTTGCGTACAATACTCTCTTTTATATTGTTAATTTTGTTTGTTACTGGTTCATTTGCCGCGAAACCTTTTAATGTGGAATTAAGAAAGGTTAGGGATAAGAAGACCATTTACGAACTTGATTACAAGTTGGGGGATTATTCCCTGGATGAAGTTAGTCGTGATGGAAGGACATGGACCAAGATTAATTTTGGTGGAAGGGTCGTGACTCGAAAAGAGGGATTTGCCGAGCTGCCTTTTATTCATGCATCATTACAGCTTGGCCCAAGGGATAATATGTTGATCAGTGTTGCAGACAGTGAGTATACAGATTATCGTCTTTCATATCCGCTTTTGCCTTCAAAGGGAGTCATCTATCGTGACCAGAATCCTGAAAATATACCTTACGAGATTGCAAAAAACTCTGTTGTGGATGAATGGTATCCGGAACGTATTGCGCAAAAATCACGTCCTTTCATTTTAAGGGATGTAAGAGGAGCAAATATTTATGTTTATCCTTTTCGGTATAATGCTGAAAAAAAGATTCTTCGGGTTTACAAAAGTGTCAGGATCAAGGTTTTAAGAGGACGCGGAATTCCTGTAAATCCTCTTGAAGGAAAGTCAGCAACCATTCTTCCTGCAATGAACAATATCTACGACTCTTTATTTTTAAACTACAACATGACAAAGGATCTTTACCTTGGTGATTTGGGAAAAATTCTTGTCATTTATACTTCACGGGACGAGGACGCCATCAGGCCTTATATTGAATGGAAAAGGCAGAAGGGTTTTACTGTACTAAAAAAGCAGGTTTCGCGCGGAACCAATGTTAAAAATATCATTAAGGAAGCTTATCAAAATGATAATGATATTCTTTATGTCCAAATTGTCGGGGACTGGGGGGATATCAAATCAGATACTGGGCCATCGAGTGCGCCAATGGATCCCATGCTTGGTTGTGTGGTTGGAACTGATAGTTATGCCGACGTCATTATAGGAAGGTTTTCGGCACAAACTCCAGAGCATGTAACTATTCAGGTGGATAAGACGATAAAATATGAAAAGAATCCTGATATGAATGGTACCTGGTATAAAAAGGCAATAGGTATTGCTTCAGGAGAAGGCGGATCAAGTACTGGTGATGACGGTGAGTCTGATGAAGCTCATATGAAAAATATTCGTGATCACAGGCTTCTTGAGTCCACCTATGAAACTGTTCACGAGGGATATGCAAATTCCGGAGTCTCTTCGAGAAATGTTGGAGACTGGATTGATCATGGCGTTGGCCTTATAAATTATGTTGGACACGGAAGTGAGACTTCATGGGCCACAAGTGGTTTTTCAAACAGGGATATTGCGGATCTTGAAAATGCAATCAAACTCCCTTTTATTGTTTCCGTGGCCTGTGTTAACGGAAAGTTTCACAAAAGCGGTGGAGATTCCTTTGCTGAGGCATGGCTTAAAAAAGAAGGTGGCGGTGCAGTTGGGGCGTGGATGTCCACAATAAATCAGCCTTGGGCACCACCCATGAGAGGACAGGATTATTTCAATGATCTTCTTATCGGTGGTTATGATTATTCGCAGAATCCAGGTAACGGAACCAGTGTTGCGAGTGGAAGGACCACTTATGGTTCTCTTGCAATGAATGCCGCTTGTCTTATGTACGCCGAATCAAATGGAAGCGATGATCTTAAAACCATTCAGACATGGACGATTTTTGGGGATGCATCCCTTCACGTAAGATCGGATAAACCGCAAAAAATAAATTTTTCCAATGACTCCGTTCTTGCAGGTGTTCCATTTGGAACAACAGTCACGGGAATTGATGGACCTGTTTCAGGAGCAATGGTTTCCCTGTATCAGAATGGTGTTGGTTTTACAGGAGTGACTGATTCCTCCGGGAAAGTAACAATCAATCACAATCTCAAGGTAGGGAAAGTCAAATTTACAGTAACTGGTTTCAACCTTGAAACCAAGGCCATGGAGATTGGAGTGATTCCACCTGATGGACCACATGTTAGTCTTCACGAATATTCTGTCTCCGATGACAATAACAACCAGGCAGATTACGGTGAGACTGTTGGAATTAATGTCGTTCTTCGCAATGTTGGAAATGATACATCAAACAATCTTATGGCGAAAATCGTAACTGACTCGGAACATGTTGATGCCATCGTGGACGGTGAGCAAGCCGTCGCGTCCATAGCTCCAGGTAAAATGGTGAAGCTTGAAGATGCTTTCAAGGTTCGTTTCAAAAGGGATATTGAAGACCAGATGATGGTGCCATTCAAGTTGATTGTGACAGATGATGCCAAGAAGGAATACAAGAGTTATTTTACTATCAGGGTTAATGCTCCAAAGCTTTCTATTTCAGGCCGTATTATTGGAAATTCCGGCGTGAATCCCGGGGAAACAAGAAGTATTCGCTATGTAATTAAAAATACAGGTCACGCCACAACTCCGGAACTTGCCTCCAATCTCGCTCAGATTGTATCAGGACTGGATATTAATGTTCATAATCCTGACAAGGAATTGGGGGTGATAAAGGCACAAAGCGAAAAGGTGGTGGATTACGAGGTTTCATTTGGTAATAACGTTGGTTATGGAACTTTGGCCAATTTTTCACTTGAAATTACAGGTGATGAGATTAACAAGGTTTATAATCATGGAGTGGTTGTTGGAATGACGGATGATTTTGAAACAGGTGATTTTTCCGGTAACAACTGGACCTTCGAAGGTAATGCCGAGTGGTCTGTCGTGAGCGAGAATGTTTATGGTGGAAACTATTCCGTCAAATCCGGGGAGATTTCCAGAAGACAGTCATCCACGATGATTCTTGAACTGGATTTTGCAAAACCTGGAAGTATATCATTTTACAAGCGTGTTTCCTCCGAGAAAAAATACGACAAACTCACCTTTTATATTGATGGAGAAAAAAAGGGTGAATGGAGTGGGGAAGTTGACTGGTCGAATGAGTTTTATACGGTTACTTCAGGCAAACATATTATGAAGTGGGAGTATTCAAAGGATTATTCCGCCGATCATGGTGAAGACTGTGCATGGTTGGATGACGTTCTCGCTGTGGGCCTGAAATAAAGATAAATATATCGAAAAATATTCATTTATATTCATAACGTCCGGGATTTTATGTATGTAAAATCCCGGACATTTCGTTATTGAGTTTGTTTTTCAACAGTATTTTGTTCTTGTAACCTTTATGTATATATGGCATAATTGCAATATATACATGGAGGAGATGTGAACAAAATTGAAAAATTCAAAAAAAAAGCTGAAATTCTGAAGGCCATGGCCCATTCGACAAGATTAATCGTTATTGATGCGCTCAAAAAAGGTGAAAAATGTGTTTGTGAATTAAACGATTTGGTAAACGCTGATCAATCGACACTGTCAAGACATCTTTCGGTTTTAAAAAATGCAGGAATAATAACGGATGATAAAAGAGGACAAAATGTATTCTATAAACTCAGATGTCCATGTGTACTTGATTATATTGATTGCATTGAGAAAGTAATAAAAAACAGATAGGAATTATCATGGAATGGAAAACTGAATGGAAGAAATTATTTTGGATGGTAGTGGCATTCCTCGGTTGTTTTTTTCTTCCAGTTGGGAAAATTAATTTTGATAATGCTGTAATAGAATCTTTACAACTGGTGAAGTGGTATGCAGAGGAACACGTATTATTATGTTTAATTCCTGCATTTTTTATAGCTGGAGCGGTTTCTGTTTTTATAAGCCAGGCATCAGTTATGAAATATCTTGGAGCAACTGCCAATAAGTTTATTGCATATGGAGTTGCATCTGTTTCAGGAACAATTCTTGCTGTTTGTTCCTGTACTATTCTTCCTCTTTTTTCCGGAATATATAAGATGGGGGCCGGACTTGGTCCGGCGACAGCATTTTTGTATTCCGGCCCTGCAATAAATGTTCTTGCGATAGTATTAACCGCAAAAATTCTAGGACTTAAACTTGGTATTGCCAGAGCAGTTGGGGCAGTTGTTTTTAGTGTCGTGATTGGTCTTTGTATGCATTTGATATTTATCAAGGAAGAAAAGAAAAAGCTTGATAGACAGATGATGATGCCGGAACCGGAGATTAAGAGGCCATTATATAAAAATGCAATTTATTTTTTTTCAATGATTGGCATTCTTGTTTTTGCGAATTGGGGAAAACCTCAGGAAGCATCAGGTATCTGGTATTTAATTTATTCCAGTAAGTGGATTATAACGAGTGTTTTTTATCTGTTTTTCAATTCCATTTTATGGAAATGGTTTGATGTTAAAATTTGGAAATTGCTTGTTGTGATGATTTTGGTGTTAATTTCAAGACTGGTGATAGGCGACAACCCACTGGTTCCATTTTCTATTGGATTTATCGGGTTGTCTTTTACCATTAATACGGAAAACAGTGAAACAAAAGAGTGGTTTTCTTCGAGTTGGATTTTTGCCAAACAGATCCTTCCACTTCTTTTATTCGGTGTTCTTATTGCCGGATTTCTTTTAGGACGGCCTGAAACGGAAGGAATTATTCCTAAAGAATGGATTGCGGGTCTTGTTGGTGGAAATTCCATTAAAGCAAATCTTTTTGCCTCTATTGCTGGAGCGTTTATGTATTTTGCGACTTTGACTGAAGTTCCGATATTGCAGGGATTACTTGGCAATGGAATGGGACAAGGGCCTGCTCTGGCATTACTGCTTGCCGGGCCGGCACTGAGTCTTCCAAATATGTTGGTTATCCGAAGTGTAATGGGAACCAAAAAAACAATTGTTTTTGTTTTTTTGGTTATTGTAATGGCAACAGTGTCAGGAGTGATTTTTGGTGGTTTTAACGCCTAAAAAGAAGGGGTGATGGATATGAAAATTCAAATTTTAGGTACAGGTTGTCCCAAGTGCAAACAGCTTTACGAAAATGCTGAAAAAGCAGCAAAAGAGTCAGGGATCGGTTGTGAAATAGAAAAGGTTGAAGATATTCAGGAGATAACCAATATGGGAGTGATGATGACCCCTGCGTTGGTTGTTAACGGAGAGATAAAATCAGTTGGCAAGGTTGTGAATGTCGAAGACATCAAGAAACTTATAAAATAAAGGATATATAATGAGTGTCAAAAAGATAATATCCGTTGTATTGGGATTATTTGTAATTGCATCAATAATTCATTTGGTTGCCAAAGAAAGTAAACAACCAAATATCGAGACATCCATTGCAGAAAAAAGAAATCCAATTAAAAAACAAATAGATGCTTTTTACTTTCATACAACGTCAAGATGTTACTCTTGTGAATTGATGGAAAAATATATTAACGAAGCTCTTGATGAAAATTTTTCGGTACAAATGAAGAAGGGGGTCCTGAATTTTCAGGCGATAAATGTTGATCGCCAGGAGAACAGACACTATATTCAAGATTACAAGCTTTTTACCAAGTCATTTATATTATCCATGAAAAAAAATGGCAATGAAGACAAGTGGTTTAACTGTGAAAAGATATGGAACCTGGTGCGTGATAAAAATATGTTTAAACGTTATATTAAGAAGGAAGTAAAAAAATATCTTGAGGAGATATAAAATGGAAATATGGATCGGACTGGCATCTGCTTTTTGGATTGGTGTGTTGACTTCAATAAGTCCGTGCCCATTGGCAACGAATATTGCGGCCATATCATTTATCTCCAAAAAAATTGGAAGTAAAAAAAGCGTATTTTTAACAGGATTTCTTTATACAGTTGGAAGGATGTTTGCCTATGTTGTCCTTTCTGTCATTGTGATGAAAAGTATTTATATCATTCCAAATTTGTCACATTTTCTACAGACTCAGATATATAAGATTTCAGGCCCACTTCTGATAATCGTGGGGATGTTTTTACTTGAACTTATTTCAGTGAATTTACCGTCTATTGGAAGTTCAGACATGATTCGAAAGATTTTCAAAAATGCCGGCATATTGGGTGCTTTTCCGCTTGGAATAATTTTTGCCTTGTCATTTTGCCCGGTTTCAGCAGCACTCTTTTTTGGAAGTCTTATTCCTCTTTCAATCAAGTTATCATCATCAACACTATTGCCATCAATGTACGGCATCGGAACAGGAATTCCAGTTTTTATTTTTTCAGTTTTAATGACTTTTGGAGTGAGCTTGGTTGGAAATGTGTTCAAAAAAGTGGGAAAATTTGAATATTGGTTCAGAATAGCCACGGGTGTGATTTTTATTGGAGTCGGTGTTTATTTTTGTCTTGTATATATTTTCGAGGTGATTTGATATTAAGTCGTGTCAGGTGAATGAATGTTATTTGCCAGCCTCTTTTTTCTTCATGTAATTATGGCACTCCGAGGGGCGTATTCCGTCTTTTTTGCATTTAGCCAGTCGTTTTTTATAATCCTCATAGAACTTGCATGAATTTGGCATTATTTTATATTTGCAGTTTAGCTCATACATTTTTACCATTGTATCGGATAATTTATCGCATGATTCAGTATCCTTTTCATCAGTACATTTTTTTGCCAGCTTTGATATGTTATTTGTGATGTTATTCATATCCTGTTTGTAATTTTCCATTTTCTTTTTTTCATTTTCAAGTGTTGATTTATTTGTAACGGTACTTCTCTTTTTTAAAGTGATTGCTTTTTTTCCAGGGGCCTTTTTTTTATTTGACTCATACGAAATATTTGCTGCAAAAGTGTTGCTGATAACAAGGGAAAATATTATGGAAAATATAACGGTCTTCATTTTTTAACTCCAATGGATCAGTTTACTGATAATTGTACGATTAATGGTGGTTTTTCGGCAAGTATTTCATGCGTCATCCATGATTGACGCATGAAATATGTTTAAAAAGAGTTTACAAAGGGGATGTGCTGGCGATAATTACATTTTACTCTTAGATACAGAGGTTGATATGTCAGACCGTGAAAAGGATAATCCCAGTCACCCAACTCCTCCCAGTCCTGATGAAATTCAAAAAGAGATCGAAACATTTATGCGTGACAAGTTTGGCAAGAATATTCAGATTGTTGCCCAACCATTTGGATTTGACGGCGTTTCTGATAGTAATGAAACGATTGAAGAGCCTGAAGAAGTTGAAGAAAGACCCGAATTCGATCTTGATTTCGACTATAGTCCAAGGGATATTAAAAATTATCTTGATAAATATGTCATAAAACAGGATGAAGCAAAGAAGGCACTGGCCATCGCTGTTTGCGATCATTACAACCATGTTCGGGAATGCCATGAAGCAGACATGGACCCGGATATTGAACTTGATGATGACAACTATTCCAAACAAAATGTCATTATGCTCGGGCCCACAGGAGTGGGAAAAACATATCTTGTGAAGGTTATTGCCAAGCTTATAGGTGTTCCATTTGTAAAGGCCGATGCAACACGCTTTACTGAAATGGGATATGTTGGTTCCAACGTGGATGATCTTGTGAGGGACCTCGTTCATATGGCCTCGGATAATATTGAGCTTGCTCAATATGGCATTATCTATTTTGATGAAGCTGACAAGATTGCAGGAAGCAGTGAGCATGGAGGAAAGGATGTTTCAGGTCGCGGCGTACAACACGCTCTTTTGAAGCTAATGGAGGAAACGGAAATAGATCTTCGTTCGGGAAACGACGTGGCATCCCAGATGCAGGCTTTTATGGATTTTCAACGTTCAGGAAAGGTCTCGAAAAAAGTGATAAATACCAAGCATATTCTCTTTATTGTCAGTGGTGCCTTTCATGGACTGGACGATATTATCAGAAAGAGACTCAGAACAGGGGCCATAGGTTTGAAGTCTCCAAAATCAAAGGATAAGTTGAAAAGTGAAAAGGATATTTTCAAGTACGCCAATACGAAGGATTTTATTGATTTTGGTCTTGAGCCTGAATTTATAGGCCGTCTTCCTGTCAGACTTTCATGTCAGGCATTGAGTATTGATGATCTGTACGGAATTTTGAAGGAATCAAAGGGCTCTATTATTTATCAATATATTCGTGCTTTCAGTGCTTATGGAATAGAGGTTTTTTTCAAGGACGAGGCGTTAAGGGAAATTGCGGAGTATGCTTTTGAAGAAAGTACGGGAGCGCGTGCGCTTATGACGGTTTGTGAGAAAATTTTCAGAGATTTTAAGTTTGAGCTTCCGTCAACGGATATAAAGTCCTTTGTTGTAACAAAAGATCTGGTGGATGATCCGAAAAAAGAGCTTTCGAAGATCATGGCCGATCCTTATTATTCAAGACGAATGGTTTTTGAGGAAAAGGTCAGGGAGAGTGAGAGAAGATTCTTCGATGAACATAATATTATCGTTAAACTTAACGATGACGCTCTGGGAGAGTATTTTGAGTTATATAAGGATTCCGGAAGAAATGTGGAGGCCATGACGGCTGAACTTTTTCAAGGTTTTATCCATGGTTTGAAAATTATTGAACAGAATAATGGAACCATGGAATTTATTCTTGAAAAAGAGGCAATCACCGATCCTTCAAATTATTTTGAACTTATGATCAAAAATTCCTATAAAAAATAAAAGATAGAGTATTTCTTACTGAAGATTATTTTCAGCTTCATTGAAAATAATCTGCCTGATGGTAAGAATGTCCTGACTTGTAATTCCTTCCAGCATGTTTGGATGTTTTGGCAAAATATTGTAAAGTAGTTTTTCAAAAGTTGTCTGTATCGTCTTCATACCAATGTATAGTTTGATAAAAAAGTCGAAATTACGCTTATTATAGTATGAAACAAGGTCTTTTACGTCATGATGGTTTTCACAGGAGATGCATCCTGGACATGCACCGTTATTTTCAATATATCGGATGTGATTAAAGGTCTGGATGTTGATGAGCTGTTCTCTTTCTTCAGCGTTCTCGGAAAACTTCTCCATCATCGGAATGGAGAGTTTTGTGTTTTCCCCGATAACAACAAAAAGTGTTTCATAAAATGTAAGATAGAGTGAGGAAAAGACAGTGTCCTCCAACAAGCATGAAAAAAAATCATTTTCATCGTTTGCGGATTTTTCCAGAATATCAAATGATTCAATTGCCATGGAAAAAGGACTGTCTGTCAGTTCGGCTATTTCATGAATGACAGGGAGAAGACGTTGTAAAATGGCAGTCTTTTTGGTTGTACTTGTTTTAAAAATTTTATGTGGTGATAACATAAGCACCCTCCAACAAGTTAAGTTTATCACCAAATTAATCCAAGTGCCATTTTATGCTTCATGGAATTGCAATGAGTCGATATAATGTAGGAGGTGGCCGGAATTTATCCGACAAAAACAATCGGGGGAAAGTGTGAGAATTACCATTTTGGGTGGTGGAGTTATGGGTGAAATTATCACCCGCTCAATTTTAAACAAACATATTGTTGAATCCGACCAGCTTGTTATTGCTGATATTGACGAATCAAAAAGAAGACGCTTGTCAAAGAACTACGGTGTGAAGACTGCAAAAAGTGCAGTAAGGAACATGGATAAAACGGATCTTTTGATAATTTGTCTCAAGCCACAGGGATGTGGGAATATTCTTGAAAACCTCAGGGGAAGGATTAAGAAGGATGCGCTGGTTATTTCCATCATGGCCGGAATTGGAATTAAAAGTTTGCAGACGCTATTGGGACATAAAAATATTGTTCGCTCCATGCCCAATATACCGGCGAGGATAGGAGAGGGGATGACTGTCTGGTATTCCGAAAAAAACATACCTCATTTGCAGATTCTTCTTTCAAAGATGGTTTTTCAAAGCTTTGGAAAGGAGCTTGAGGTTTTTGATGAAAATATGATTGATGCGGCAACAGCTATCTCTGGTTCAGGGCCGGCCTATATTTTTTATGTGGCTGAGAAATTAATTTCTGCCTCGGAATCGTTGGGATTTGGCCATAAGGAGAGTCTGAGAATGATCAGGCAGACTTTTCAGGGTGCCATGGATTTGTGGGATGAAACATCCCTGTCTCCTGGACATCTCAGACAGATGGTTACATCTGAAAAGGGTACAACAGAGGCCGCCATTTCCTGTTTTGAAAAACTTGGAACAGGTGCTGTTTTTAATGAAGGGGTTAATGCCGCTTATAAAAGAGCAAAAGAGCTTGGTAAAGAAACCGGCCGGATAAAAAAATGAGGGATGAAATGGTAAAAAGAAAAATGTTGTTTGTAGTATTTACTGATGATGTATGTAAACTTAATCATGCTTTTATGTATGCTTTGGATTTTTCGAAAAAAGGGCATGAAGTAAAGCTTGTTCTTGATGGGTTTTCAACCAAAAGTATACGCAATATTGCTGACAGGGAATCCATGTTCTCCAAATTGTTTACCGAGGCAATGGAAAAGGGGATTATTGCAGGGGCATGCGAGCGTTCTTGTCATGGATGTAATGAACCTGAAAGTGACAGAAATGTTGTTCAAATTGCAAAAGATGAAAATATCCCACTGATTTCAGGAATGAACGGACACGCCTCCATCACATCATATATTGATGATGGTTTTGAATTGGTTGTTTTTTAGAAAACATGGATTCTATTTTATGTTTTCAAAGACCTTTTTGATGATTTGTATTGCGTGATCCAATTCGTCTTTTGTTAT
>JAGLPP010000054.1 GCA_023137315.1 Bacteriovoracaceae bacterium | reverse complement strand
AGTCCCTGTTCCTTAAGTTCCACACAGGTATTCCACGCTTCAAATCCGTCTTGAAAAACAACGGCGATCAGGAGTCCTTTGCCTCTTATTTTTGTTATTTTCGGACAATCAATTTCTTTTAGTTTCTTTTGAAGATATTCACCGAGTTCTTTTGAGTTTTTATCGAGATGTTCCTCCTCAAGAACTTCCAATGATGCTCTTGCAACTTCACAAGCAAGAGGATTTCCTCCAAAAGTGGAGCCGTGTGAGCCTGGAGTGAAAACGGACATGATTTCCCTGTCGGCCACAATTGCAGAAACCGGAAAAACACCTCCACCAAGTGCTTTTCCGAGACACATGATATCAGGTTTGACATTTTCAAGATCACAGGCGAATTTTGCACCAGTACGGCAAAATCCAGTTTGCACTTCATCCGCTATAAAAAGGATGTTTTTTTCAGAGCAGATTTTTCTGACTTTTTTAAGGTATCCATCATCCGGTACGTTTACACCGGCCTCTCCTTGTATTGGTTCAATCATAAATGCCACAGTGTATTCACTAATGGCATCTTCAAGTGCCTTCGTATTGTTGTAGGGTATAATTGTAAATCCGGAAGTGAATGCGGAGAATCCCTCGCGGCAGATCGGGTCGGTGGAAAAGGAGATAATTGTATTGGTTCTTCCGTGGAAATTTTCTTCACAGACAATGATTTCCTGTTTTCCGTCCTGTATTCCCTTTACCTTGTTTCCCCATCTGCGGGCCGTTTTGATGGCCGTTTCAACTGCTTCAGCCCCGGTATTCATTGGAAGGGCCATGTCATAACCAGTGTAAGAACAAAGTTTTGAAAGAAATGGACCGAGTTTGTCGCTGTGAAAGGCCCTTGAGGTCAGTGTCAGTCTTGATGCCTGATCAACCAACGCCTTTATGATTTTTGGATGACAATGTCCCTGATTGACGGCAGAGTAAGCCGAGAGAAAATCCATGTATTTTTTGTCTTCAACATCTTTTACCCAGACTCCGGAAGCCTCGGAAATAACGACCGGAAGCGGGTGATAGTTATGAGCACCAAATGTTTCAGTGATTTTAATGACATCGTTTGTTCTGGTCATGGTAATTCTCCTTCTTGGTCAATTAACGATGCCCGGATTCTATATTAGTTTAGCTCCTTTTTAAAGACAGAAGTTGTCTTGCCGTCATTGTTGTAGATTGCATGGATTTCTGTTGAAATAACAGGAGTAAATCCTTCGATTTTTGGCATTGTGTCCATACTCGAGGTTTCAAAATTGGTTTGAAAGGTGAACATCTGGCCGGAATGCCATTTAAAATCCTTTGTTAGTGTTGCACCATTTGCCTCGAATTCCTCAGTGAGAATTACTGGCTGTTTCATTATCATTTTTGTGATCAAGCCGAATTTCTCTGTTTCCGTGGGGATGTTGTATCCGTCAACAATCAGAACGTAGTTACCGGCGGTAATTTCACACTTGATTTTTTCGTTACTGTGCGGATTGCCTGACTGGCCGATGGGATTTCCCGTGGAGTCCACAAGGATCAGGTCGATATCCATTTCACCCTCGGAACCGAGATAGCTTGTACTGATGTTAATTCCACCGACACTCTCTGGAACAGTGATTGGAATCATCAGCTGTTTTTTGTTCTCAACGGTTATCATCTCGTCTTTTTTAAGTGTATTGGAATAGACATTGGCACCTGAAATTCTAAGCATTGATCCATTGTTGACGATGTTCTTCAGAACGAGACTGATTCTGGAGGGTTGTTTTTTTACGATGACATCATCGGCATGAAGCCCGAGTTTTCCCGCACTGAACAGAAAATAAGCGCCTGGAATGTCTTCAAAAAGATAGTTTGAAATAACATCGGTCTTTACGATAACCTCGTGCAGTCCTTTTGGAAGATCTTTTGCAATAAATTGAAGATGACTTCTTCCTTCGCCGTATTCGGTGGATGATAGTGCCCATCTTTTCTTTGCATGTAGCGCATCCAAAGGAATGTCCATGCCGTTGGCATAAACATGCATCGAAAGATCTCCGGGAAGTGTTGGAGAAACGTCAAGATTCAGGATAGTCGCTCCATTTCTATTTTTTAGTGGAATAAAAAATCGTTGAAACATGGTTGCTGGTGTGAATCCCTGTGCTGCGAACTTGTGATTTTCAGAAAAGGAATCAAAATTTGTATGATAACCGATAACTGTAACGGGTAGAACCACATCAATGTCTTTGGGAGTTTTTATATTTGAACCAGTTATGGCCGCAAAGTGAAGACCTGGCTTGAGTTTTCCATTCTGGGAAAGTTTTTCCTTTCTTACAAAAATTCTTACTTTGGCATTTTCATTGCCAAATACGTCAATATGCCTTTCCCTCACCGTTTTTATTCGATCAAACGAGAGCCAGTCAATATCTTCCGGTATGGTGAGCTTAAGTCTTTCGTGCATGGTGAATTCTTCGAGTTTGTTTGTGCCGTCGAATGCCACCTGGAAGTCGATAATATTATCGACATTTCCAATATTGAAGTATCCAACTCCATCCTTGTTATAACCGGGATATTTGGATCTGGTTTTGGTGGTGTAGTATCTTACCGGGTTATGAAAAATTTCTTTCAGAGTGTTCCATGCACCAATGGCATTGATTCTTCCACGGCCGCCTTCAAGCCATGAAAACTTGAATGTTTCTTTTGAAGGTTGACACCAGCTGAAAAAGGTTTCTCCGTTTTTGGAGGAGCAGTGGGTGTACGTGAAAGTATCGTATGGTATGGCCGAGCTGATCAACGCTTTTCTTATTTTGTCGAGGGACACGGCTTGTCCTCTTTTTCCCTGCGTGGTTGTTGTCATGCCTGATTTTACTGCAGCGTCCATAAGCAGAGCTACGACGCTGGCGGCATTTGGAGCTGCCATGGAGGTCCCGGGAAAATATTTGAAGCTGCTGTGGCTGTTGCTACCAAGTGGTATTGCCAGTGGCAAGGAGGAAAGGACCCATCCCGGTGCCCCTATGTCGGGTTTCAAGGCCCCATCAACAAGAGGTCCTCTTGAAGAGGTGGAATCAGGCCAGTATTTGTTTTTTTCAAAGACTCCATGGCCAAAAAATTCACAGGCATTGGAACTCATGTAGTTGGCAACGGAAATCATATATTTGGATATTGTTAAGCCGTGACTTTTTATTCCCGGTCCTTCATTACCTGCCGATTTCATGAAGGGTATATTGTAGACTCTTGCTATGGCATCGAAGATGATTGCTTCCTCGGACTGGGTGTCATTGATGGGCACGTTGGTGCCAAAACTGAAGTTGAAGACAACATTTTTGTGATCCCTCATTGTCATTATAATCATGTCAAAGATGCTTGATGTTGTCGCATTACCAATCATCGCAACATTGACGATTTTGGCATTTTGGGCACCCGATGAATAAATAGGGGCGGTTTCAAATTTTCCGGCGGCGATTCCGGTGACATGGGTTCCGTGTCCTTGTGGATCAAAACCGGCAAGTCCAACCCGGTATAAATTCTGGTTTGCCGGTGAATTTTCAAGTTTTTTCAAATCTTTTCCATCATCGGTAAGTTCAATCCCAGGTTCAAGAGTTATGGCAAGATTCATGAGTCCCTTGTTACGGTCGCTCAAAAGTCTGTCTGTCTCAACAATATCCATTCTGGTGGTGAACTTGTAATGGCTTTTCAATGGTTCATCATGTTTGACGTATCTGTTTTTTACGTTTTTTGCCACCCAGTTGAAATCTATCAGTCTATTTTCATCCTCAATACTATTGTCGCCACGATTCTCGTATGTCATGGATGAGTTGACATTGATGTAGGCTTCAAAAATTCCTGCATCATTTTTGTAAACAACAATTGGAAAAAGACCCGTTGGTTTTCCGTCCTGATTGAGATCAATGTTGGTGTAACCAGCTCTTGGAGAAAGCAGTAGTTGTTCTGAAATAAGGCCGAGGTAATAGGTTCTGTCTTTCGCAAGACGTTTTGACTTTTGAATCAGAATTTCAACACCACCTAAACTTGCGTGAAGATATTTTTCACCGGCACCGGCGTCTAAAACATCGGCTTCTGTTACCAGAGCGATATCTGTCGCCCTGATGCTTCGAAGGCCTACGATACGGTCTTGAAAAACATCTGTGCGCGCAAGATCTATTCCGGTATCAAACACGGCTACAGTTGTCTCTGAGCCGTCAAGTTCCTTTCCGTATTCGGATTTAAAATGTTTTTTCAATAAGTCCACCCTCATAAGAGATGTGGAGGAGAGGTCTTTTAAAATCGCATTATTGATGTTGTCGTCAATACTCAGTGGTTTGTTGTCGTAGGTTTTTGTATCTGCAGTCTTATCAAGAATCAATGTTTTGAAAGAATCATTATATAAAAGTTCCAATGCGTTTGAAGGTTGTATGGAGAAATGGATATATCCTGTTTTTTTGTCGCAAAATTCAATTCTACCGCCAAGACTGACGATTTCATCTTTTAATTTCTTGAAATTATTCATGGAAAGGGAAACAAAGTGATTTTTTTTGGGTTTTGATCCAATATTCTTGGAATATTTATTCTGATGTTGGACAAGTGCTAGTTGGATTAGTTTTTGATAGTCCTTTTTTGCAATAATTCCCTTTTTTACAGGGTTCGCAAAAGATGTTTGAATGCCGGCCATTAGCAGTAAGCTGGTGGTAAACAGGAGTATTTTAATCATTACAACTTCCTCGGTTACATGTTGGATGTTCTCTTATAATATGACTATGGATTGCGAGCAAGCGGTGTTACAAGAATGGAAAATTTTTCTTGGGCGAAGGGATGATGTAGTGTAATATTTACACGGAAGACAATGTAAATATTACACTGAAATAAAAGAAATACCATGCTATGTTTATGATTCGACCCTTGGTATGTCAGCGAACGAGAGGATCAATGATGGCCCATACCTGTATGTGGATAGTTTTGTTAACGATATTGTTATCATCCTGTTCGAGTAAGAGTGTTCGCAGGAAAGGCCCGGCGACACAAAAATATCGCAGTAGTATATCGTTTAAGGAGCGCCAGCGTCTGAATGCTATTGAGCGATACCGTCTGCTTCGTCTTGATGCGAGGAAAAATCCTGGTAAGTATCGTTATTACAGGACTCTTAAATATTCCAATGGAAAAATATCGAAAAAATTGATTGGAATAAAATCGAAAAGAGAGATGGCCGAAAAACGGAGGGTCGTAGGTATTGAGATTTCGCAGAATATTGATTGGTATTGTATCAAGCACCATGATGACTGGAAGTTTGGAAGTGTGAATAAGTGTAAATGCTGGGCACAGAACAAGCTTGAAGAATGTGAAGAAAAATATGGTAACGATTCCTATGGCGAAAACCGGGAAATTGTATATTGTTTGAAAAAATATTTACGGGACTAATTATATGAGCAGATATTCGGATGATTTGGAAAAATCATTCAAGGTTTTGACCTCTGACGAAATGAAGGAGATTGATCGTATTACCATCCATGAACTTGGCATACAAGGTGCTGTTTTAATGGAAAATGCAGGTGTGGGATGTGTGGAAGAGCTTGAAAAATATGCCAGAAGGAGTGCGGGATGCGGAAGGCGAGTGGAGATTTTTTGTGGCATTGGAAACAACGGTGGTGATGGATTTGTTATTGGAAGGCATCTTGCAAATAGAGGTTGGAATATATCGTTATATTTGCTTGGGAAAAAAAAACAGCTTAAGGGTGATGCGCTCTTAAATGCCAACGCCTTTTTAAATTTCGGCAACAAGATAATTTCTATTTCAGGTGATAATTTCGCTGATTATGATATTGGAGAGTGTGACCTGATTGTTGATGCTATTTTTGGAAATGGCATAAGAGGTGCCATACGGGGATTGGCATTGAAAGTGATTGAAAGGATAAATGATTTGAATATTCCGGTTTTGTCAGTGGATTTTCCAAGCGGTCTTCCAACCGACAATACGCTGCTTGAAGGTGTTGCAATCAATGCCTCCATCACCTGTACAATGGGATTGCCAAAAATATCACAACTTTTATATCCAACGAAAAAACATGTTGGGGAGCTTGTGGTTTTGGATATCGGTTTTCCGGCAACACTTTTGGAATCAGAGGATCTAAAGGTTCAGATGATTACAAAACAGATTGTTCAAAGAAACTTTCCGGAAAGGGAAGAGGATGTTCATAAGGGAAATTGTGGTTCAGTTGGTGTTATTGCCGGTGCGAGAGGTATGACTGGAGCGGCTGCATTGTCTTGTCACTCGTCATTTTTAACTGGAGCCGGTTATGTCAAGCTTGCCTGTCCTTCCGGCATAAATGACGTTATGGAAAAAAAACTTACCGAGACCATTACCTATCCAATGCAGGAAACTGATGAGATAAGTCTTTCCCTGAAGGCGTGTGACCGGATACTCGATATGGTCGGTGAGGTTGATGCGGTGACGATAGGACCTGGTTTGTCCCGTGTTCCAGAAACACAAAAGTTGGTTATTAAGCTGATTGAAAATATTGAAAGTCCGATGGTCATGGATGCTGATGGACTTTTTGCTCTCCAAGGTAATGTTTCAATCCTGGGAAAAAAGAAAAATGAAATTGTACTGACTCCACACATCGGTGAAATGGTTCATTTATCTGGAAGGAAAAAAGAGGAGATTATTGCTGATCCTGTTGGGACGGCACGTGAATTTGCAATCAGGTACAAGGTTTGTTTGGTTTTAAAGAGTGCATCCACGGTGATAGCTTCGTCTGATGGAAGAGTTGCCATCAATACAACTGGTAACGATGGAATGGCAACTGCAGGTTCTGGTGATGTGCTGTCCGGTGTGATTTCAACTCTTCTTGCCCAGGGAGTGAAAGCTTTTGAAGCGGCTTATATTGGTGTTTGGCTGCATGGAATGGCCGGTGATTTGGCGAATATCAAGTACGGAAAGAGGGCACTTCTTGCGTCAGATATTATGGGATTTGTCCCTGATGCAATTAGAAAAATTGTTCTTTGAATTAAAGATGTTTATATTTCATTGCCGGTTTTAAAATTTTTTGATAGTTTTTCTAGTGTTTTCCTAGGAAATCTTAATTTTTTTTTGGAGATTACCCGATGGGTAGAAAGCTTCTTATAAGGGATTTGACCTTGCGTGATGGACAACAATCCCAGTTGGCCACTCGAATGACTCAGGAACAGATTGATCGTCTTTTGCCTTTTTTCAAGGAAGCAAATTTCTATGCAACTGAAGTTTGGGGGGGAGCTGTTCCAGACTCAGCCATGCGTTATCTGAATGAAGATCCATGGGAAAGACTTGAAAGAATCAAGGATTTCATGGGGGATTCCTCAAAACTTACAGCTCTTTCACGTGGAAGAAATCTATTTGGATATAATCCATATCCTGATGATGTGATCGAAGGATTTAATCGTTATGCCATTGAGAGTGGCATTGATATCATGAGAATTTTTGATGCCCTCAATGATATTGATAACATGGTTTCCACAATTGAAAGTGTTAAAAAATACGGCGGTGAAGTCGACTGTGCTGTTTGCTATACAGTTGATCCGAAATTCTCACTATTGCAGAAGCTCATGTTAAAGTTGCGTGGAAAGTCTATTCCTCCAAAAATTTTCACTATTGATTATTTTGTGGAAAAAGCAAAGAGGTTGGAGAGTCTTGGAGCGGACTTAATTACGATTAAGGACATGGCAGGTCTTATTGATCCGAAAGTCACTGCAGAATTGATTCCTGCTCTTAAGAGGGAATTGAATATTCCAATAGATTTACACACCCATTGTACCCCCGGTTATGGACTGGCTTCCGTACTGATGGGAATAATAAAGGGTGTTGATATTGTTGATACAGTTATAATGAATTTTTCAGAAGGCCCTGCGGCTCCTTCGGTTGAAGTTGTGCAGATATTCGCGCGGAAACTTGGGTTAGATACTAATTTGAATGTTGAAGTTATTGGTAAAATTAATGATGAGTTGTTGAAAATTAGAAAGGAGCTGCAGGCCTTCGATAAATTAAAAAAGATTCCAAGACAATTTCATCTGGATCATGATGAGCTTCCCAAAAAGGTTAATGACCTCTTTGACAAGGCCATCAAGGATGCACAGGATGAAAATATTCCGGATCTTTTAAATCATGTTCATAAGATTGAAAAATATTTTAATTTTCCGGCCCCTGATCACAGGGTTCAAAAGGCTGAAATTCCTGGAGGTATGTATACCAACATGATTTCCCAGCTTGAAACCATGAGGGTTCCTCATCTTTTTGACAAGGTTTTAAAAGTGATACCAACGGTAAGACTTGATGCGGGACTTGTTCCATTGGTTACTCCAACCAGTCAGATTGTCGGGGCACAGACCGTGACCAGCGTAATTAACAGGTCAAAAAGAAAACCGTTTTATTCGCAGGTATCGCTTCAATTCAAGAATCTGGTTATGGGTAAATACGGAAAAACCCCCTATCCCATTGATCCGGATTTCAGGGAAAAAATAACCGGACATAGGGAGGAGGTTCCCTATGATGTCGATGGATATGAGAAGGCGGAAAATTCAATAATTGACGAGATAGGAGTTCCTCTTGCCGAAAATGAGAGGGAAGAACTTCTTCTTGAGTTGTTTCCCTCAGTTGCACGGGACTTCCTGAGAAAATCAAAAATTGAAAAATTCAGGGATTTGTTGGAAAAGAAATCCAATGAAGAATATGCCACTCTTACCGAGGCCCTGAGAGACGACTATCAGAATTAATTTTTCTTAATCCATGTACCCGATGAATTTTTATAGTATTGTCCCGGCCCAAGCTTTTTAATGAGCTTTTGTGCTGCAAGAGCCTGTATTTGTGATAGATCAAGTTTTTGGTTACTGGCCAGCTCAGTATATCGTTCCCTTCTTTTGTTGTTAACATTTTTAACAACCTTTATGATTCCTGCCACGGCATTATTTTTTACGGGGGCGACATAGCCGTTTTGAAGCTCGCCAATCACTCCCTGTTTCTTGAGTGTCTTGTAGTCGCTGGCATAAACGGAGAGTGTTAATAGAAATAAGGTCAGTGCTGTTAATATATGTTTCATGTCGACTCCTGTATTTTCTTTAAAAAATGTTTTCTTCTTTTTTGAACATACTGTCCAGTTCCTTGTCCACCTGAACCTTGATCTTATGGTTGATATTTACATTAAGATTGATCTCTATTGGTTTATCAGTTTCCAGTTTTATTGTCGCCTTTGGGGCGCAGGCATAAAGGAGAAAAACAGCTAATAAGGATGGAATTATTTTTTTCAGTTTCATTTTTTTACTCCGCTGTTTTAAAATGCCTGGTTTGTACCAAGCAAGGTTGCCTCAATGGCATTACCTATACTTCCGGTGATATCGGCACTTTTTTTGATTTTAATGATATCAGCTCTGGTTGTCATTTTAAATTTTAGAGGACTTTTTACCTTGAGATTTTTTTTGCCGATACGCCAACGGGCCTTCGTGCCGTGTCCAAACATTCTCCATACAAGTTCCATTCCGGTTTCCGGGGTATTATTGATTAATATCTGGAAATCCTTGTAATGTAGTTCTTCAAAATAGCTCAAAAGCAAACTGATTTGCTTGTTTTTTTGAGAATTTACCCGTGAAACCCGGTCCGGTATATATTGAAAGATGCCATGTTCGTTTGTGGCAAGAGCACCATTTTTGATAATGATATTTTTTTTATCAAATTCAACAGGGATGTTTCCGTAGAGTTTTCCTGTCGATTTTACGTTGCCCTTGAGAAATGTATTCATCATTTTTTCAATGCTTACTTCCTTTATTTTGACAAGAAGTCTTGAAGGTGCATTTTTTAGAAGATCAAAATGGAAATCTGTTACGTTAAGATTTCCGTTCCATATAGTGCCATTCATGTTTTCAATTTTTATTTTGTTTTCATGAATTCTGACAGGGATATGAAGATTTGTAATGTCTGTAAATGTTTTTACATGTTCTATTGTTACTATGGCATTGTCGAAGTAGGGTGAATTGATATTGTTAATGTTGATTGCAGTATTGATTCCATTTAAACGTTTTTCTTTGGAAATAATGTTTAAATTTGACAGTGAAATTTTTATATCGGGTCGGATTTTTTCCCTTTCCAGTTTAATGCTCCCTCCGAAATTGATCCTGCCAGTAACGTCATCAATTTGATTGACAGTCATTGGGAAAAGTTTTTTTAAAGAGAGTTTGTCCTTTTGGAACTCCAATTTTGTTTCAAAGATGTTGAATATTCCAGTTTTCTTTTCAAGGTTGTATTTTAATTTTGATAATATCGCAATATCCCCGAAATCAAGTTTTTGAGAGCTTGAGATTATTTTGTCGGCAAGTTGTGTTTCCCCGTTTAGGTCAATTCGGGAAAACATCTTCAGGTGACCTGGAACGTCGTGGAAGAGATTTTCAAGGTTGAATATGATATTACATGTTTTTTTCCGAAAATCGCATCCACTTTTAATTGACAGCCCTTCTAGGTTTAATTTGGTCTTTGGAAACGTAATGTCTCTTGCACCGATTGATGTGATTCCAATCCATGGATCATCCGTCTTTGTTTTAAGCATGATGGTCGCATCCTTCAAATCAAGAAGAGACCGTGATTTTTCCTTCACCTGTAGATTCAAGATGGTGGAGAGGTCCCACATTGGCCGACCATGGCAATCAATGCCGAATACACCGTTTTTTTTTGTTTTTAATTCGGCGAATATCCTGTTTTTTTTGAATAAAACCGGAAGAGCAATATCGATCATGATGTCTCTGAAAAGGACCTTGTCCCTTGAAAGATTGATTGTGGATTCAATTGTGAATTTTGGATTTTTAAGTTTAAAATCGTCGCTTGAAATTGAGTCGGCTTTTTTTAGATTGATTTTTCCATTTCCTGCAAGGATGTCGTCTTTTTCGATTAAATTCAGATTAAAATCCAGTTGTGATTTTTTATTTTTATGTGTGATGAGGACTTTTCCGTTTTCGATACTTATTTTTTTCAGAAAAACTGCCGGGATGTTCGTCGTGGACGAGGTCTTGTTTTTTTCTGTTTTTTTGGAAAAGTCGATACTTTTATCTTCTGGCAGCAAAAATTGTTTCCGGTCGTGTTTAAGATGAATCACGGGATTGATAATTTCCAGATTGCCAAATCTTCCAGTGATTATCTCCAATGGGTTCAGGGTTAGGCTTATTTTTTTGATTGATAGTGTTTTTGGACGGCCGACTTCAATATTGCTGATGGTGATTTTTGTTATTCCGAGTCTGGAGATATTCAGGCTTAGATGTGGAATGCCATTTTTAAAGGCAATTTCCTTGATTGTCTTTTCCAGAATATTTTTTCGCGAAATGATTGCGACAACAACCAATATAAGCAAGCCAAGGGCCATCAAGGTTCCTGATATTGACAAGTATGGGTGTTGTTTAAAAAATTTTTTCATTAAAAACGATTTTGTTTGTTCATGCTTTTAGTTTGAATTTTCGTCTCTCCTCTATAAAATGCATGGCACTTTCCAGATCATGGTTTACAATGAGTTCCTTCGGATAATTAACCTCCTCAAGAAGCGGGCGGACATGTTTGTCATCCCCGAGTTCATTGATGGCGTGTGCATCGCTATTGACCGCAATACGACAGCCACCGGCCTTGCAAAGTTCGAGAAAATCTTTTTGTTGTTTAGTTGTTACAATTTTCAGTTCAAGTTTTGAATTGTTGATCTCCAGAGCCATGCCTGTTTTTTTTGCTGTTTCGATGACTGGTTCATAGTGGATGGGGTATTTATGATCAATTGGATGTGTAATGATATCGACAAACCTGTTTTCATTCATGGCCTTTATAAGAAGGTCCGTGTAGTAGTCGGCACCAAGATTCTTCGGAATGATAAAATGAAATCCAAGAAGAACAATGTCCATATGTTTTAAAAATTTGCGTGGTATATCGGTTTTTCCCTCGTCCTTCAGAAGATTACCCTCAATTCCCTTGAAAAATTTGATTTTATTTTCGTAAGGATTTTTAAGACGCTCAAAAAAGGTGGATGAAATCTTGCGACCGAATAATTTTGGCCCGTGGTCTGTTATTGCCAGACCCTTTATACCTTTTTTACATGACCATTCAAGAAGTTCCAAAATGGTATGATTGCCACAATCACTGAATAAACTGTGTGTATGCAGGTCGCATGTAAGCATTTGCTGTTTCCCCTTTTTTGCAGTTTTCTAGACGTATTCGGCCGGAAAATTGAAGGATGTCAGATGATTGGAGCAGAATTTTTCGAATTCCTCAAGAAATTCATTTTCCTTTCGAAGTATCTTGCCTTTGTTGAAAATAAAAATTGACCGGTCGTTTTCTCTGGCATTAATTAAAAAATGCGTGACAAATTTTCTAAGTGGCGGGGAGAATGGCACTTTTTGATGTTTGTTGTTTTGAATCTTTACGGATCGCGCTTTCAGATGTTGCATGAGCTTTTTCTGGTGTCCCGGATAGCGAAAAATCAGTGATGATTTTTGATGTAGTGATTTGATTGGGTATACTATAAATTGTTCAGGAACCAGATGTCCCATGACAATAAAATCACCGAATTTTTTGTCAGATATTTCGATTGTGCTTTTATCAAGTCCCGGGCCGTCACTTGCCGGGGTGTCCGGCATTTTGTAATGCCTGAGATGTTCTTTCCAGAAAAATTGTATAATTTCATTGCGAAGGTCGTTTTCAATCTTGGAGAAATGGTTGTTGAAATGAATGATTGATTCCATTAATGAGCCATATAATTTAATGGTGGCGGTTTTCCATGGAAGTTTTGCAGCTTTTTCAATGATGAATGAAATTTCCTTCTTTGAGTGGTGGCATGGAAGTGCAAAGAGAATGACACCGTTTTGCCCTTTTAGTGTTATGAGAAAAGGACATTTGAAAGAGGAAAGTGATTTTTCCAGATTTTTTTTCTCATTGTTGGACTTGAGGTTTAACAGATCCAATTCATATCTGTTTCTCGGGTAATACAGATGATTTATTTTTGTTATATTTTTTTTGATGAAAATATGCAGATATTTGAGAAGCAGGTTTGCAGTGGCCTTGGCGTCATCCAGTGCGCGATGGGCCTGTTTGTGTTTGATGCCAAAAATACGGCTCATATAATTAAGGTTGGAGTTCAAAAGATTGGGGATAAGATGCTTTGTCATTAGATTTGTGCAAATGTTCCTGTTTGTGAGGTGGGGTTTCCCAAGTCTTTTCAAGACGGAGTTGAAAAAAGGTATGTCAAAGGAGGTGTTGTGGGCGACAAGAATTGAGTCTCCCATGAAATCTAAAATATCATCAATGACATCCTCTATGAGCCTGGCATTCTTTACTTCCTTTGGACCTATGGAGGTTAGCTTTTGTATGAATTCCGGAATTTTTATTTCGGGTTGAATAAGAAAGTTTTTTTGTGCAACGATTTCAAGGTTTTCAATTTTAATGAGACCGATTTCGATGATCTTGTCCTTCTCGTGGTTGCCCCCGGTTGTTTCGAGATCGAAAACGCAAAAGGAAAGATTTTTTATCTGTTCCGTTACTGGAAGTTCATTGTTTGTTTTTGTATTGTTTTTCATTCAAGGATCCTTTTCGAACATTCGCTCGAATCCGGTGATTTTTTTTGTTACTCTTTCAGTTTATCAGGAGTAAATGCCAAGGGAAACATTTTTGAAAAAGGCATTTTTTTCTTCACTCCATTTTCATCGCCGATTATTACTTCAAGGTCTTTTTCAGCAAATTCACTTATAACTTGAAGGCACAGTCCACAGGGAGGCCAACCTGTCTTTGAATGGATATAGATTTTTTTGATGCGTATTTCTCCGTCAGAAATGGCGTTGAAGATGGCCACCCGTTCTGCACAGACTGTAGCACCGTAACTTGAGTTTTCGATATTCTGGCCACTATAAATTTTATTTGTTGTGGTGAGGATACTGGCACCGATTTTAAAACCCGAGTATGGTGCATACGCTTTTTTTGAAGCTTCAACTGCCTTCTCTCTTAGTTTGCTGATAACGTCCTGCACAGTTTTTCTCCGGCTTTAATCTATTTGATTCATTTTGGTAATGGCCTTCGACAAGAGTGTGCTGAAAAGTTCCATGACTTTCAGGGCCTGGATTTTGACGTCATCGTGTGTGAGCTTTTCGTCATTGATTCCGGCGGCCATGTTGGTAATGCATGAAACACCACAGACTTTAAGTCCAAGATGATTGGCAGCAATGGATTCCGGGACGGTACTCATGCCAACCATGTCAGCACCGATAGCTCTAAGCATTTTGATTTCTGCTGGTGTCTCATATGTCGGGCCTAAAAGTGCGCAATAAATTCCGGATTTAATATTGATTTTCAGTTCATCAGCGGAGTCCCTAAGGATGTTTTTCAGATCCACGTTGTATGCTCTTGTCATATCCGGAAAGCGCGGACCAAGTTCGCTGATATTAGGCCCCACCAGTGGGTTGGTTCCAAGCATATTAATATGATCCTCAATTACCACCAAATCCCCGGGAATAAACGAAGTGTTGATTCCGCCGGCAGCGTTGGTGAGAATCAGGGATTCAATACCCAAAGTGGCCAGTACTCTTACTGGAAAAACCACTTCATCCATTGGGAGACCTTCATAACCGTGCAGTCTTCCCTGAAGTACGGCAACTTCCACATTATCAATTTTACCAAGGATGAGTCGTCCTTCGTGCCCTTCAACGGTTGTGTTTCTGAAAAATGGTATTTCAGAATAGGGGATGATTGTGGGGTCGGAAATTGAATCTATAAAGGCACCAAGTCCGGAACCAAGAACAATACCAACCTTCGGTGTTGTTGGATAAATTGATTGTATGTGTTTTGCTGCTGTTCCAAGTTTTTCGAACATTTATTTGCTCCAATTTATTTTTGTTTCGTAAATGAGTTCAGGAAGTTTTTTTGGTTTTCCCTTTTTGATCTTATAGATATCATTATTAAAGATTTTTATCATTTTGTCGGCAATGGGTTGTTGATGTTTATGGTGATGGATGGTTGCAATTGCTTCACCCTTTTTCACCCGGTCGCCTATTTTCTTATGTATAATAAAACCGACTGCAAAATCAATATTGTCTTCTGCCTTTTTTCTTCCACCTCCGAGCTCAACACACTGGAGTCCGATTTTTACACCATCGATGGAGTGAACATGGCCGTCATTATCCGAGATGATTTGCGTTTTTTTGGTTGCCACGTTGAAATGTGAATAATCATCAACGTATGCCGGATCGCCTCCATGGGTTTTGATAAGTTCGCGGAATTTCGAAAGGGCAGTTCCATCTTTCAATGTGGCCTTTGCCTTTTTAATTCCGATATCGTGTGTTTTGGCGAGCCCTGCAAGATAAATCATTCCACCTGCCAGTTCAAGGCATAGCTTTGTCAGATCCTTCGGGCCGTTTCCCTTGAGTGTTTCGACACATTCAATGATTTCAAGACTGTTGCCTACTGCAAAACCCAGAGGCTGTGACATGTCTGTGATCATTGTAATCATATTTTTATTAAAACGAAGTGCTGTGTTGCTCAAGCTTTTTGCCAGAGCGCGTGCCCTGGTTTTTGTTTTCATAAAGGCACCGGAACCGCATTTGATGTCCATGACGATACCACTGGTTCCCTCGGCCAGTTTTTTACTCATGATGGAGCCGGTGATAAGTGGGATTGATTCAATGGTGGCGGTGACATCGCGAAGGGCGTATATTTTTTTATCGGCCGGTGCAATTTCTCCGGTCTGACCAATAAGAACGATTCCGCTTTCATAAAGAAGTCTTTTAAAATCGCTCATGGAAAGGGATGTGTTGAAATTTTCGATTGATTCAATTTTGTCAACCGTTCCGCCGGTATGGCCTAAACCCCTTCCTGCGATCATTGGTACTTTTACGCCCACGGCGGCAGCTATTGGTGCCAGGATAAAGCTGGTTTTATCACCAACGCCTCCTGTTGAATGTTTATCAATGACGGTTTGATCATTGAAATCAAGTACGTCACCTGAATAAAGCATGGCATCTGTGAGTGCTGCGGTTTCAGCTGCGTCCATATCCATCAGGTAGATCGCCATTAAAAATGAAGCCATTTGGTAATCGGGTATGTCCCCGGCGGTAAAACCGTCTATAAACCACTTGATTTCGTTTTTGGTAAGCTTGTGGCCGTCGCGTTTTTTCGTAATAAGAGTGTATGCTGAAAAATTCTCGTTTGAGTTGTTATACATGATCATTTCTTGACTCATTAATAAAAAACAAGCATTGTTAATTAATAGACTATATAGTTATAGACACAAAGTCGTCATCGGTCGAGAATTAAGTTTTTATGCAGAATATCAAGCGTTTACTACAGATTTTGATTTTGACGTTAAGCCTGCCTTTGTCTTCATTCGCTCAAGGTGTGGCGGCAGCACCTGATGCTGCAGAGGGCGCTGGTGGTGATGATGTGATGAGAGACACCCTCGAAGATGTTGTAATTGTCGTTGCTGCAGGTCTTGCCGGGGCAATTCTCGGACTTTCCACTCTTTCCTTTGTTGATGAACCAAAGGAACATCTTAATAATGTTCTTGTTGGTGGTTCCATAGGTATAATCGGTGGTGTTGGACTTGTCGCCTACAGGCAGGCGAGTAAGAGCCAGAAGTATTATGATGAGCTGGGGGCGGTGGTTAATCCTAAAAAATTTACTACGGCAGAGCGCAATCGTTGGCATAATCGAAGTAATTCCTTGAAAAAGGGAGTGGTGATTGACCCTTTTTCTCCAAGAGTCAGTTATTCATTCACGTTCTAGACAGGTATCACAATGAAAATTCTTTTCGAGCATAGTGGAATTTTGCCGGTTAAAAAATATGGTGGAACCGAACGGATTATTTTTTGGCACATGAAGGAACTTGTCCGGCATGGACATGAGGTATTACTGGTTGGCCATCCTGAAAGTGAAGTTGAACGTTTCGGGATTAAATTAATTCCAAGAAGTGATAATGGGGATTGGCGTCCATTGATTCCTAACGATGTTGATCTTATTCATTTGTTTTACACGCCCTCGTATGAATTTGAAAAACCAGTGATGGTGACTATTGAGGGTAACGGACATCCTGGTGAAAAGTTTCACATAAATACTGTTTTTGTTTCTGCCAAACATGCGGCAAATCACGGAAGTAACCAGTTCGTTTATAATGGCCTGGATTTTGAGGAATATCCTAAAGTGACTGCGACCAGAAGCCGTTGGGATGATTTTCTCTTTTTGGCCCGTGCAAGTTGGAAGGTGAAAAATCTTACTCATTGTGTGAAGGCATGTAAGAAATCCGAAAAAAATCTTCATATTGCCGGAGGTAGAAAATTTTCCTTTTCCAGAAAAATTAGATCATACGGAATGGTTGACCAGGTCAAAAAACGTGAGCTTCTTTCCAGAGTGGATGCCCTTCTTTGGCCGGTAAGGTGGCATGAACCTTTTGGTATTGCGATTATAGAAGCCTACTCCGCGGGAATCCCTGTAATAGGTTCTTCATATGGAAGTCTTAATGAACTTATCAATGAGGATGTCGGTGTTATCTGCAATAATTTCAACGAATTTCAGGAAGTACTGTCAAGGAATGAGAATACTTTTAACAGTGATACCATTAGAAACTTTGTGGAAAAGAAGTTTTCAGTGGAGGTCATGACGTGGTGCTATGCCAAATGCTATGAGCGTATTTTGGATGGTGAATCCCTGAATCGGAGCGAGCCGGCTTATCTGGATGATAAAGGCCCGGAGGACCTTCTGCCCTTTTAATAATCCATGAAAACTGGTACGTTGAAACCAGTTTTTTTCAAGGAGATGTCGTGGAAAGATTTATTTCGTTTATTGGCCTTCTTGTTATGGTCAGTATCGCTTTTATTCTGAGTTCCGACCGTAAAAAAGTGAACTGGAAAACGGTTGGAGGAGGGATTCTTCTCCAGATTATTTTTGGCCTTGTTATTTTAAAAACAAATCTCGGTTTTGCTGTTTTTGGTTTTGCAAAAGATTTTTTTAACGGGGTTTTGGGTTATACCAACGCAGGAACCAACTTTGTTTTCGGTCCATTAAATAATATTCCGAAACTTGGATTTATTTTCGCGATTGTGGTTCTCCCAACAATATTGTTCATGAGTTCGCTTATGAGTATTCTCTATCATATTGGAATCATGCAAAAAGTGATTCACGCCACTGCCTGGGTGATGGTCAAGGTTCTCGGGACTTCAGGAGGAGAATCGTTATCTGCTGCGGCCAATATTTTTGTAGGGCAGACGGAAGCTCCATTGGTTGTAAAACCCTATATTTCAAAAATGACCAAATCAGAACTTATGGCACTTATGACAGGTGGAATGGCCACGGTTGCCGGAGGAGTTCTTGCCGCATATGTTGGAATGGGAGTCGATGCCGGGCATCTTCTGGCCGCATCTGTGATGTCGGCACCTGCGGCCCTTGTTTGTGCGAAGCTGATGGTTCCGGAGACGGAGGTTTCCGTGACTGCTGGAAAAGTGGAATTAAATCTTCCAAAGACAACAGTGAACTTGATTGATGCTGCCGCTTCAGGTGCTTCAGATGGACTGAAACTGGCCTTGAATGTCATGGCAATGCTTTTGGTTTTTATAGCATTGATTGCCATGTTAAATGGAATTCTTGGATGGATTGGCGGGTGGTTCGGTTATCCGTTGCTTAGCTTGGAGATAATTACCGGTTATATTTTTTATCCAGTTGCGTGGATTATTGGAGTTCCCTCCCAGGACGCATATACTGTTGGAACTCTTCTGGGGAAGAAGCTTATTATTAATGAATTTGTCGCATACATGGATTTGCAAAAACATATGGCAACACTTTCACCAAGGGCAACAGTCATTTCCACATACGCTCTTTGTGGTTTTGCCAATTTCAGTTCCATCGCCATTCAGCTTGGTGGAATCGGATCTTTGGCCCCAGACAGGAGAAAGGATCTTGCACAATTGGGAGTAAAGTGTCTTATAGGTGGGACGCTTGCCTGTCTTATGACGGCGTGTATTGCAGGTATGTTTATTTAAAATGAAAATTTAAAAAATTAAAATATAAGGATTTAAAAATGCCAAAAGAATTGATTATTAATCAGACGCTCAATGAATGCCGTGCCGCTTTGGTGGAAAATGGTGAAATTCTTGATTATCTTATGGACAGGGGAGGACATAATAATTCCAATATTCCGAAGGTCGGAAATATTTATAAGGGATGTGTGCTTCGTGTTCTTCCAGGGATGCAGTCATGCTTTGTTGATATTGGCTACGAAAAGGCGGCTTTTCTTTATGTTGATGATGCCTATATGCCAACTCTGGAGGAACAGAGGGAAATGACAAAAAGGGCCGAAAAGGCCAAGGAGGAGTCCCCTTCGGAAAAAATTGGTGAAGTTATTCCGGATGAATTTTCGACGATATCGGAAACCATTGATATGAAATTCAGGCCGGATGTTCCCATAGAGTCATTCTTGAAGGAAGGAGACGAAATTCTTGTCCAGGTTGCGAAGGAACCAATATCGACCAAGGGACCGAGAATAACAAGACATATCACCATTGCAGGACGCTATGTGGTTTTTATGCCTTTTGTTGAACATACAGGGGTTTCCCGAAGGATTGAAAGAGATGTGGAACGTGACAGGCTCAAGGAAGTCCTCGAAACAATAAGACCTGATGGGACAGGAATTATTGCACGTACCGTTGCTGACGGACAGTCTTATAAAACCCTGAAGGCTGACTATAATATGTTGGTGAAAATCTGGCGTGAGATTAAAAAGAATATGGAAAAGGCCAAACCTCCGATTCTTGCCCATCAGGATTTGAATTTTATTCAAAGAGTGTTGCGGGATATTACCGATGAGGATGTGGCACAAATTTTGGTTGATTCAAAAGATAATCTTCGAGAAGCTGATCGCTTTTTAAACAAGTATCTTCCAAAGATGAAGGGGAAGGTTGGATTCTATGATTCAGATATACCTCTTTTTGAACATTATGGGATAGAACTTGAGATTGAAAGGGCGATCAGCAACAAGGTCTATCTAAAATCCGGAGGTTCAATCAATATTGATCAAACAGAGGCACTTGTTTCCATTGACGTGAATACAGGAAAATTTGTTGGAAGAAAAACACTTGAAGATACAATCCTGAAAACAAATCTTGAAGCGGTTAAAGAGATCGCCTATCAGCTACGTCTTAGAAATTGTGGCGGTATTATCATTATAGACTTCATTGATATGGAGAAGGCTAAACATCGGGAATCGGTATATAAGGTATTATTGGAGGCTTTGAAAAAAGATCGTTCCAAAACAAATGTGCTTCCAATTTCCGGTCTTGGTTTGATTGAAATGACTCGTAAAAGAACCAGGGATACGTTGACGCGTATAATGTGTGAGCCTTGTTCCTATTGTGAGGGGACCGGTATGGTCAAAACAACCATGTCGGTATGCTATGAACTGGTCAGGGAATTGACCAGGACTCTGAGAAAGGATGAGGATGGATCAAATGTTTTTATCTATGCACATCCAGAGGTTACGGCAAGGCTTTGTGGAGAGGATCTTGACATTATAGAGACACTTGAGGAACGCTTCGGAAAGAGCATTCTCATAAGATCTGAAAACAACTATCACATTGAACAATATGAGATTTTTCAATAAGTTATTGCATTTTGACGAATATTGTCACTAATATCGGTTATATGGATAAATTCCTTTAAATTCAATACCGGAGGTGCTACTGTGCACCGACGGAAAAATCAAAAAGTCTCGCTCCGGTACGAATATGAGATCGGAGCTTATACTAACATATAAACCGAGGGGTTATTTATGATTTACGAGATGGCAATTATTGCTAAGGAACACGTATCTGATGACGATGTTTCCACCCTTAATGGTCTGATCAAGGAAGTTTTAGGACAGTATGAGTCGGAACTTCTTATTGAAGATGATTGGGGAAAAAGAACTTTTGCACAGCCTGCTGCAAACAATTCAGTAAGAGGTCACTACCTTTACTACATTTTCAAGTCAGAAAACTCTGCTACAAATGCCGAGCTTGTCAGGCGTCTTAAAATTAATGAGTCTGTAACGAAACAACTTATTGTGAATCTTGGAAGTGATGCGGAACTTGATAAAATAGTCAAAAGCTACAAGTCCCCATATTCAAAAAAATACAATGGCTCCGTCACAGACGACACTGCTGATATTGATCTTGATAAGGATCGTCGCGGATTTTCAAGAAGGAAGCATTGCTGGTTTTCTGCCAGAAAAATCAAGGCTGATTGGAAAGACCCGAATACTTATGGCTGGCTTGTTAATGAATTTGGCAAGATTTCACCAGCAAGGGTTTCAGGAGTCAGTTGTAAGCACCAAAGGTTTGTAACTACTGCCATCAAGCGTGCCAGACAACTTTCGATGATAAGTCATTTGTCGAGAAGAACTTTACAATAACTGGAAACTAAAAGCAGATGATTTTATGTATGAGTCTGAAGTGACAAATACAGCTACTCCCGATCCGATTGTATTCAATTGGCGTACTTGGGCATTCCTGGGGATTGTCGTTATGGCGCTGTCTTCCTTTGGACCAACAACCATCGTTGCTCCGGTTCCACTGGTTTTTGCTTTTCTTATATTTGGAAGGGCCAGGGGATTTATTTTGGGGGGAGTCTGTTTTGGGTTATCAACTGTATTGTCACTGAGCTATATGAATCACCTTGGTGCGGTGGGATTTCTGTTGTTTTCCCTGGTTATCGCCATTGCGATTTCTGAAATCATTTTGCGTGGAATTGCACCAGACAGGGGATTGATTATCGTCGGTTTTTTTATTTTTGCTTTCGCCATGGGATGTATTGGTATTTACATGCTATGGGGGCAGAATATGATGAAAAATTATGTGAATGATTTTTTTGTCATAAGGGCCGAAAGTTTAATGAAGGAACATGCCGATTTTATCGCCAAAGGCGGAGAACAGGCAAGGATGGTCGAAGATCTTCTTAAAAATCCGAAAAAACTGGTGGCTGAATTCTTCAAGTGGCTTCCGGCCATGTTTTTTATCAGCATGTTTTTGACCGTATGGTTTAATTTTTTTATTGTTCTTCGAGGTTCCATGATTTGGAAACGTGTCAGGACTTATGGATTCACTTTGAGACACATGCTTATTTTCAAGACACCTGATTTTTGTGTATGGATGTTGATAGGTGCTCTTGCGGTGATTCTTGGTGGGGAATTCGTACTTGGAACTTTTAGTGGCACCGGACATGTAATTGCAATGAATATTCTTTATTGTCTTGGTGCATATTATTTTATTCAGGGTTTTGGGATTTTTTATGAATTTCTCTTTTTTCTGAAGATTTCAGGCTTCTTGCGGGCCATGTTCCTTGTTGTAACAGTATTTTTTGCTTTTAGGGTGCTGGTATTTGTAGGGTTATTTGATATGTGGGTTAATTTTAGAAAATTTTTTAAAAAAATAAATAAAAATAAAGGAGAATAGGAATGAAAGTTATACTTACCGAAAATGTTTCTTTTTTGGGTAGTGTTGGAGAAAAAGTTAATGTTTCTTCAGGACATGCGAGGAATTATCTTATCCCAAGAAAACTTGCAGTTCTTGCTGATGAGGCAAATCAAAGGCAGCTTGATGATCAAACAAGAAGACTTAACAAGAAGATTTCAGAGCAGAAAGTCATGGCAGATGAATTAAAAGGAAAGATCGATGGACTCAATATTGAACTTTTCAAAAAAGTTGGAGGTAATGGCAAACTGTTTGGAAGTGTTACCAACGGTGAACTTGCCAAAGAACTTGAAAAACACGGAATCGTCATTGAACGAAGGATTATCAATATAGATACTCCGATTAAAAATCTCGGTGACTATGATATCAAGGTGAAGCTTTTTACTGATGTAGAGGCCAGTTTCAAGGTGAAGGTTGCGATAGATCCAAAGCAAGCTGAAGAATTGAGAAAAAGGCAAATTGCATCGGAGAAGAAGGCGAAGGAACGAAAGAAAGCTGAAGAGGCGAAAGCTGCAAATCCAGAGGAAAACGCGGAAGAGAATGGCGAAGAGAATATTGAAGAAAATGCTGAAGAAAGTATTGATGAATAATAATGGCCATTTTTTTGCCAATGATTTGAAACAGTCAGGGGTTTTTGTATGATAGAACTGCCTCATGATGATTTGGCGGAACGTTCATTGATTGGATGTCTGCTTGTTGATGGAGAATCATATAACGAGATTGTGGACCTCTCTTTAAAAAGAGAGGATTTCCACAATCCACGTTATGGAATTGTTTACGAAGCTGTGAAGGAACTTGTGGATGTTAACGAGGCAGTCGACTATATCACTGTGTGCTCAAAGCTTCAGAACAAGGGGAAAATAGAGGAAATTGGTGGACAGGATTACGTTCTGGAAATAGGCGATTCCCAGGCCTCTGCTGCCAATGTTTACCACTACGCAAAAACCGTGAAAGACAAATCTTCCATGAGAAATGTCATACGCATGAGTCAGAAAATTTCGGAAAAGGGTATGAGATTTTCAGGAAAGGTTGAGGACTTTTTCACGGAAGTGGAATCGAGTTTTTTCAAGCTTACCAATGAAGCAAAAACCAAGGGGATGGTAAAACTAAATGATTGCCTAAAGATTAATCTAAAAGAACTTGAGGATACATCCAGAGTCGTTGGTGAAATTTCAGGATTGCCGACAATGTTCCATAAACTGGATGAGCTTCTTCTTGGCCTTCAGTCCGGACAATTTGTTGTTTTGGCATCAAGGCCCGCCATGGGTAAAACCTCCCTTGCTTTGAATATTGCGCTGAATGCCACCCAGGCTACCGGCCTTCCTGTTGCGGTGTTTTCACTGGAGATGGTTGCCAGTGAACTTTCAATGAGGCTCCTTTCATCCCAGGCGAGAGTCGATTCAAAGAGGATAAAAACAAAGAACTTTCTTGATACGGATCTTCGCTCCATTGGGCATGCTGTTCAAAAGCTGTCGTCATTTCCCATATTTATCAATGACTCTGCCGATGTAACGGTTTTTGATATTCAAAGTCATTGCAGAAAAATAAAATCGGAACATGGACTTGGGATTGTGGTGATTGATTACCTACAGCTTTTAAAACCGCATGATTCAAGAATTCCAAGGGAGCAGCAGATTTCTGAGATGTCCAGGCATATGAAAAATATGGCCAAGGAACTTGAGTGTCCTATCCTTGCTCTTTCCCAGCTTAATCGTGGGGTTGAATCCAGACCTAACAAGAGGCCGAGTCTTTCTGATCTTCGGGAATCTGGTGCCATTGAGCAGGATGCCGATATTGTTATGATGATTTATCGTGATGAGTTTTACAATCAGGACTCCAAGGAACCCGGAATTGCAGAAATAATCGTAACCAAAAACCGCTCTGGAGAGACAGGTACGGTAAAGCTTGCTTTCAAGGGTGAATATACTAGTTTCGAAAATCCGGATTTTAAGCATGCCAACCAATACGAGTCCCGCACTTGATGAAACCTTTTCCATCATTCTGATTGATGAAAAAAAACAAAAATTTTTGGGTTTTAAAAATCCGTATGAGATTCAGCTTTGGTATCCCAAATACAGGGTTGATCTTATTGAAAACAAAAGACATCCTTCAACTCCGGCGGAATTTCACAAGGAACTTTTGAATATCAAGTTTGATAAAAACTTTGATAATCCCTGTATAATCCATCTTTTTTACGAATTCGGAACCTGTTTTGTCGATGAAGAGCATTTGATGCCGGAAGATTCCCTTCTAGGGATTGTTATCAGATACAAGGATACATTTGAATATTTTCCGGAAAAACATGGCCGGGTGACAGGACTCAAAAAAAAGAGCAGTCCTTCATGGGAAAAATATGAGAGAAGTTTTAAAAAGGGCCATGATCATTTATTGCGTGGAAATTGTTATCAGTTTAATTTGACCTGTCCTTATGAGTATTCCTTTTCAAGGGAGAATCGGATTTGGGATTTTATTGACGGACTTTGGGGCAAACAAAATGTTGCCTCGGCATATGCCCATGCCACATGGTTGCCGTCGAAATCCGTTTTGTATTTGAGTAATTCCCCCGAATGTCTTTTTCAGATAAAAAGGGAAAAAGACAATATGAAACTTTGGAGCATGCCGATCAAGGGAAGTGTCAAGACGGGCCCGGATTTCAATTTTGATGAAAGCTGGAAGGAGCTTGTGTCCTCGGAAAAAAATCAGGCAGAGCTTTACATGATAGCAGACCTTCTTCGCAATGATTTATCAAAAATTGAAAAACCCAATGCCAGGGTTGTAAGAAAGAAATGTCCGCTTCTGGTTCCCGGTATTCTTCACCAATATTCCTTGATTGATGTAAAGCTATCCTATGATGTTTCTCTTGGGAAGATTGTGGAGGCACTTTTTCCAGGAGGAAGTATTACAGGTGCCCCTAAAAAAAGTGTAGTGGGTATTTTGGATGATTTGGAGAATTGGGAGAGGGGATTTTATTGTGGATCAACCATCGTTCTTTACAAGGAAATCCTTGCATGCTCGATTAATATTCGTTCTGCTGTGATCGACTTTCTTAAATTCAATATTTTATACGGTGCCGGTGGTGGAATAACGCTACTTAGTTCAGCCGAAGAGGAATTTTGTGAAATGCAGTTGAAGGTTGATAGTTTTTTTGATCAATTTTAGCATTATTAGTGCCACCTGACTTTTGTAATCTCTTGTGAGAGTATTTTTCAGCGCAGCGCATAGTTGTTGATTAAATCGCTTAATTTATTGCCCATATTGTGGTAAAAAAGTTTGTTCTTATCCCGGTAATATTAAAAGGATACAAGGCCATGATCAAAATAACAAAAGGTCTGGATCTCCCTCTTGCAGGAGTTCCGAAAAACTCAATTGAAGATGGAAGGAAAGTTAAACATGTTGCAGTTGTCGGTCCTGATTATATTGGGATGAGGCCAACCATGCTGGTGAAGGTTGGTGAGCAGGTAAAAACGGGACAGAAGCTTTTTATCGACAAAAAAATTCCTGGTGTTTTTTTTACGGCACCTGCGGCTGGAGAGGTTGTTGCAATTCACAGGGGCGAAAGGCGTGCCTTTCAATCGCTGATGATCAGGGTTTCCGCTGAAGAGGATCATGTAAATTTTGAAAAAATATATACTGGTGATTTGGAAAATGCTGAAAGAGGTGATGTTGAAAAACTCTTGATTGAATCAGGGTTATGGACAAGCTTGAGAACAAGGCCGTTTTCAAAAACCCCGGAACCGGGAACAACTCCAAAATCAATTTTTGTGACAGCAATTGATACCAATCCGTTGGCGATGGATCCTGCGATTATTATCGAACAACACAGGGATGATTTTAACCTTGGGTTGAAATTTATTTCAAAATTAACCGATGGGGTTGTTTATCTTTGCGTAAAAAAAGATACTGATTTTTCCTCTCCGCATCCCAAAATTTTAATCAAAAAATTTGCAGGACCGCATCCTGCCGGTAATGTTGGAGTTCATATACATCATCTTGATCCGGTCGGGGAGCACCAATCAGTCTGGCATATCGGTTATCAGGACGTGATTGCTGCTGGAAAGCTTTTTAAGTCGAAAAAGCTATGGACGGAAAGATATGTTGCGTTGACAGGACCTGCGGCAAAAAATCCAAGAATTATTAAAACACGTATTGGAGCTTGTCTTGACGAGCTTCTTTACGATCATGAAATCAAAGAGCATGACGGGGACGTAAGGATTATTTCCGGTTCGGTTTTAAATGGCACTCATGCCATCGGGGATTTGAATTATCTGGGACGGTTTCATAATCAGATAACATTTTTAAAAGAAGGTAACCAAAGGGAGCTTTTCGGCTGGGCCATGCCTGGATTCAATAAGTTTTCCGTAATAAATGCCTTTGTTTCAAGGCTTTTTCCCTGGAAAAAATTAGATCTTACAACGAACAGAAACGGTGGCAAGAGGGCAATTGTTCCAATTGGCATGTATGAAAAGGTAATGCCGGGTGATTTTCTGGCGACAACACTTTTAAAGGCAATTGTGTCCTGTGATATCGAGGATGTTATTCAGCTTGGGATTTTGGAACTGGATGAAGAGGATCTTGCGCTTGCAACTTTTGTTTGTCCGGGAAAAACGGATTTCGGAAAATTTTTAAGAAGAAATTTGGATATCATTGAGAAAGAAGGATAACGAATGAGAATTGTGAAGAAATTTCTTGATACGGCAAAACCACATTTTGAACAGGGTGGAAGGCTTTCAATATTATTCTACTTTTGGGAGGCGTTCGATACGTTTTTAATGACTCCAGAATCAGTGGCACGTGGTCGTGTTCATGTGCGTGACGGTCTTGATCTAAAGAGGATGATGACTTTTGTCATGGTCGCACTTGTTCCATGTATTATTTTTGGAATGTATAATGTCGGATACCAGGCTAATTATGTTTTGGCAGGAATGGGCGAGAATGTAATTAATGGTTGGAGAGGATATCTGCTTTCACTGGCCGGAGTTACTGCCGATCCAAACAATATTCTTTTTTGTTTTCTTCACGGGTTCATGTACTGGGTTCCGGTTTATATTGTGACAATGGCAGTTGGGGTCGGAATTGAAGTTATTTTTTCCACAGTGAGAAAAGAGGAAGTCAATGAGGGGTTTTTTGTTACCGGAATGCTTTTTCCGTGTATTTTGCCTCCGACTATTCCACTATGGCAGGTTGCAGTTGCGATCGCTTTCGGAGTTGTGGTTGGTAAAGAGGTGTTTGGCGGAACGGGGATGAATTTTCTCAACCCTGCGTTGGTTGCGCGGGCATTTTTATTTTTTGCTTATCCTGGTGGGATTTCAGGAGACATGGTCTGGATGGCCGTTGATGGCCATTCAGGAGCAACCGCACTTTCACAGATAGTTTCAGGAGGTCCGGAGTCCATGGTGTATGGTTTTTGGGATTCCTTCTGGGGATTCGTTCCAGGTTCCATGGGGGAAACATCGGCATTTTGCTGTCTTATTGGAGTTGTTTTTTTAATGGTAATCGGTGTGGCATCGTGGCGAATTGTAATAAGCTGTGTGGCAAGTACGCTAGTCTTTGGAACACTTCTTTATTTTATTGGAAGCGATACCAATTCGATGTTTAATCTTTTACCACACTGGCATCTTGTGCTTGGAGGATTCGCTTTTGGCTGTGCCTTTATGGCCACTGATCCGGTGACGGCAGCCAATACGCTCAAGGGACAATATGTTTATGGTGCCTTGATTGGTGCCATGGTGATTCTTGTTCGTGTACTTAATCCGGCCTATCCGGAGGGCATGATGCTGGCGATTTTATTTGCCAATGTTTTTGCGCCACTTATTGATTATTTTGTAATCCAGGCAAATATCAAAAGGAGACAGCGAAGATGTCAAATGACAGCGTAAAAAAGACACTTTTAGTGGCGACTCTTCTGTGTGTGTTCTGTTCGATAATGGTTTCATCATCAGTGGTGATTCTTCGTCCGTTCCAGGAGGAAAACAAGACACTGGATATAAGAAAAAATCTTTTGTT